>JBOFTD010000243.1:0-5929 GCA_051651885.1 Treponemataceae bacterium | reverse complement strand
AATAAAACACCCTTTGGAATTTTTCCGCCAATTTCAGTATATTTTTGCGGAGATTTAAGAAAATCAACCACTTCCACCAGTTCTTCTTTTGCTTCATCAACTCCTGCAACATCGCTAAATCGAGTTTTTACTTTTCCTTCTTCAACCGCACTTGCACGTGATTGTCCTGCAGAAAAAATACTGCCACCCAATCCACCACCGCCACTCATTTTCTTAAAAATAAACCGCCAAACAAGCAATAAAAGTGCAATCGGCAAAATTGAATTTAATAGAAAATCAATAAAAAAATTATTTTGCTTCGCTTGAGCTTTATACGAAACATTTTTTTCATCAAGAAATTTAAGAAAATCTTCCGTTAAGATAGAAGCAGTTCTATAGACTGCCGTGTTAGACTGAGCGGCCAATAATGGACTCAATCGAGAGGGAGCGTCTGAAATCTGAGCATTCGGCCCGTATCCAATAAAATAGCTTTGACCAAGCACAACGGTTGTAATCTGACCGCTTTCAATAAGTTTTTTGAAGGTCGAAAACTCGATGGTATCGTCGCCTTTTGCAGAAAGATACACATTCAAAAGAGCAAGAACGCTAATAACAACAAGTACAATTCCCCAAACAGGAATCTTCGGCTTATTATTTTTGTCTTTATCATTTTTATTTGAATCCCCACCAGCCAATTTAAAAAAATTAAATGGGTCATTTTCATCATTCTTTTTTTTGTTGTCGTTGTTGTCAGCCATAAGTCCCTCAAAATATTTAATTATACAAAGCAAGTTTATTTAATTTATGTATAATTTTCTGTCTCTATAAATATACGAAAAAACGGTGTTTTAGTCGAGTACTTTAAAATTGATTTAGCCCTTTTATAAGGAGAACATTTTTTTTATTTCATTTTAATCGTCTACCTAAGGAGGAAGTCGTGCTTATCAAAAAAATATTTTACTTTTCCGTGGCTTTTTTCGTACTTTTTCTGGGACTTTTCTTTTTTGTCGTTGTTGACGGAGAAAAGTATTCCAAAAGTTTTTCCATTTTATACTCTGATTTTTTAATTCCAAGGGAGAGCTTTTTGTTTGTTTCAAGAATCATTGGAAAATCTTTTTTAGGGTTTGAAAAAAGCAGCTGCACTAAATAAAGCAGATCTTCAATAGTTTTCATTTTTTGTGCATTAAACCATGTAATATTTTCAAACGTGTTTTTGCCAACAAGCATTCCTGCATTTTGAGAATTATTGAGGTTTGATAAAATGCCAAAAATATAATCATCGCATGTATCTTTTTTGGTTGCAGGATTATTGATAATTTCAATCGACGTTTTTACCAAAGATACAACCTCCTCATACGAACAGAATGCACTTCTCTTATTTTTTTCAGCTAAAATATTTTCTGCTTCAAAAATTATTTCACTCATTTTACGATCAAGTCCAAGACTGTAAATGATTGTCGTTATATCATTTGCCTTTGCACGACTTGCAAGTAGATCTATAAGCGTATAAAGGATGGTGTAACCACATAAAAGTGACGGAAAAAGCAGATTATCCAAAATTATTTTATATGAATGAGTGTAAAAACTCATTAAATCATTTGAAAAAGATTTTGGCGGCGTTTCTGCAAATTTTCTTATACTGCCTAGAGCAAGAATGCGTTTTTTTAATTTTTGCCACACTTGATCGCTGGTCATTTTTTTGCTGTTTTTTGATTTTTTCAAAATTGATTGAACAAAATCATTTTGCGAAAGGCACTCATCAAGAACGTGGAAATATTTTTTTGCATTGTCTTCCATTTGCAAAAGTGTTTTATTAATTGCAGGAATTTTCAGCTTGTGTTTTTTTCGCTTGCTTGAATCCATGCACGAAAGTTCAATTTGATAAAATAAATTCGCGTTGACAAAATCAGTAAAGGCTTTGTATAAATCGCCAAAAAGTAATTCTTGCAAAGCAATTTCAATATTTTTTACGCCGCTACCTTGTAAGTGATTGTGCAGCAATGCAAATTTTTGCGTTTTATCATCAGAAACTTCATAAAAATTGAGTAAAATTTGGCTTTCAAATCCATTGAGAAAAATGTACAATCCCTCATTAAAAAGAACTTCATTTGAGCGAATAAACCACAATCCGCTGCGTTGTTCTTGAAAAATGCAATAGTGATTGCCTGTATTTGTCAGTTTAAGTGCCTGTGCAAGCGTTTTTTTCTCAAGCTGAATTGCCTCATTATTTTTTACGCCAAAGGGGCACGTCTGTTTTATCCAGCCACAGGCTTGATCAAATGTATTGTTATACAAAACGATTGAATGCTCGGATCCTGCTTGATTTGAGTAGGCAAAAACATTCTCGTTAATAGAATTGTTATTCCAAAGGTCGTACAAATAAAAGTTTTCAACGTGAGCAAATAAATAGCGTTTTTTCATCAGAGGAAAAATATCTTTTTCGTGGCGAGCAATTAGGCCAAGATTATCTTGCTCATCGTAATAAGATCGCTGATATTCCATACCATATTTTTCAGTAAAGCCCTCAATTTGCCCATGCCCAAACATTGGCAGCCCTGGCATCGTGACCATAAGGGTACAAACGCCAAAGTATTTATCGCCATCGCCAAATTGTGCAACAGCGGTTTCCTCATCAGGATTATTCATAAAATTGACAAAGCGACGCAAAACCTGCGGATCAAACTCAAGCGTATTTTTTATTGTCTGACGATATTTATCGTTTTCTTCTTTTTTAAGCATGTTCATAAAAGCCGAATTATACACACGGTGCATTCCCAGCGTCCGCACAAAATAGCCTTCCATCATCCAAAAAGCCTCTGCCAAAAGGAGAGTATCGGGAATTTCTTTTGCACAGCGATCAACGACCTCCCGCCAAAACTCAAGGGGAATTGCTTTTTCAAAATCCTCTGGCATCATCGAATACTCGCTTCGCGTTGCAATATCGCCGCCACAACCGGGGTGTGGATACCACAGACGACGAATGTGTTTTTTTGCCAAAACCATTGCCGCATCAAAGCGAATGATGGGAAAGTTTCGTGCCACGTGCAAAATCTTTTGAATGACTTCCTCTCGAGCCTCAGCGTTCAAAAAATCAATTTGGGCTGTGTCATTCCACGGCAAGCCCGTGCCATCATTTCCATGGTAAATGTAGCGCGTGTCGCCCGAAGAAAAATCAACTCGCTTAAAAACCACCGAGCAGTCAGTTTTTGAATAATAGTGATCCTCAAGATATACGCCAATGCCTTCTTTTTGGCTTAAATTTTCTCCATTAAATGTGTATTGTGGAAACGGATTATCCTTCCTTTGCACAAAAAGATCGGGTTTTTCGACAATCCATTTTGAGTCAAGCCCTGTATGATTTGGCACCATATCAGAGGCGAGTCGAATGCCACGCGTCCAAAGTCGCGTACGAAGATTTTCAAGTGCCTGCCAGCCTCCAAGTGAGTTGGCGATTTCATAATCATCCAAGCTGTAAGCACTTGCAGCTGCCTGCGGATTGCCATTTATTTGCTTAATTGTGCAGCTTGCATTTGAGCGCTCCCAAATTCCAATAAGCCAAAGTCCTGTAAAGCCTTGTTGTGCAAGCTTATCAAGCTCTGCATCAGGAATTTGATCAAGGCGAGTAATTGCTGTTGCGTATTTTTTTGAAAGCTGAAAAAGCCACACTAGAACGGTCTTTGCCATCAAAACAACCTTGGGCATCCACTCCCCATCAGGAGAAAATCGCTCGTATTCTTTCATCAATAAATCGTAATTATAGGCTTCCATTGGCGGAAGAGCCGCCCCCTGTGCATGAGTGTCTTGCCAGTGATGCTTTTCTTCCTCGTTAAGCATATCAAGCCCAGAAAAAAGATGTGACACCCACTCGCCAAGCAAGGATGTGCCCCAGTGAGCCATAATATAGTCGAGCTGGCCTCGAAGACTGTGCGGGCTAAAAACGACGGGCTCTTTTAGCATAGTGATTAAATCGTTACCATTTGCACCAAACGGCGGGAGCTTTTTAAAGCAATCTTTGGTAACTCGCCACAATTTTTCAAAGCTTTTATGATTTTTGAGCTTTTTATCATCAAACAAAAAAGAAAATTTTTTAAAGGCGGGATTTTCGTTTGCCAAAATAAGCATGATTAATTCTTCAAGCGTTGTTGTTTTATGTGCATTCAAATAATCTTTGGGCGAAATTGCGTTTGTGTATACATCGATGGCAGGAAATTCTTCTATAAAGCTGAGCAGGATTTCTTCAAGATCTTTTTTACCAAGGGCTTTTTCTAAATCGGCATAAAGAGCATTAAACGCGGTGGTTGCCTTTGTTTGCCGATACTGATGACACACTAAATGAAAAATTTCATCAATTAATCCCATTGCATTAAGTTTCCCTGCACTAATCATTTTGTCAGCTTCAGAGGCGCTATCATATAAATCGTTTATTTTTTTTGCAAAGAGGCGAACTTGTTTTAAATCAGAAAAAAGGACATTTCCCGTTGATGAAAAAAGCGTTTTATCAAAGTTACATTTTTTACGAATATTTTTTGCTACGTGAAATTCAAAAATCAATTGATCGTGCATAAAAACTCCTGTGAAAGTGCATAATCTGAATGAGAATAATTATATCATAGATTTGGCAATTAAGGGAAAAAAGTTTGTGAAAATCATTTGTTCTACAACGATATTCCATCTTTTATTTTTGTCAAAAGTGTGATATAGTTCGATAATTGAGAAAAAGGATGATATGCAAAAGCCAAAAATTTGTTTAAGCCTAACGGGGAGCACTCTTGCAGAAAATGTAGAAACGGTTGAAAAGTATCGTAATTACATTGACTTAGTCGATTTACGAGTAGATTATCTGACGACAGATGAGCGATTATATATTCGCAAATTTCCAAATCTTGTTGACGTTCCATGCATTCTCAGTATTCGCAGAAAAATTGATGGGGGATTTTATGATGAAGGTGAGGTTACTCGAACAATCCTTTTTGCTAGAGCTCTTGCTTTTATGAGTAATGAAATTGGAAAAAAATTTGCCTTTATTGATTTTGAAGAAGATTTTAGCGTTCCGAGTTTGTATGATGCAGCAATTGCTTTTGGAACAAAAATTATTCGTAGTTTTTACAAGACAGACAGTACGATTACGGATATTAATGATCATATAAAACGTCTGCGGCGAACAAAATTTGAAATTCCAAAAATTACGTGTGCTCCTCAGTGCCTTGATGAACTTACTGCTATTTTTTCTGAAGCACAAAAACTTAATAATGAAGAAATGATTATTAATCCAATTGGCCCTTTCAGTTTGCCTAGTCGACTGCTTGCTTCAAAGCTCCATTCATCAATTATATACACCGCTCCACATGAAAGCAGTAAGCAACTAGATTTGCAAGAAGAAATTGATCCGATAGTACTTTTTGAAAGTTATCATTTTGATAGTATTAATAGCTTTACTAATTTGTATGGCATAACAGGGCTTCCTCTTGATACGACGAAAAATCCTTTTTTTCATAATACACAATATAAATCAAAAAACTTAAGAAATGTTTATATCTCCTTGCCATCAAAGAATATAAAAGAATCACTTGATTTTGCAGAGCAGCTAGGAATAAAGGGATTGACAATAGTCTCGCCTTTTAAAAAAGATGTTCTTGATTATGTTTCAGAAGTCTCAGATGATTGTGCGGCTGTTGGTGCTTGTAATTTAGTTTTATACAATGATAATAAATGGATTGGCTATAATACTGAAGGTAGAGCTTTTGTTCAAATATTAATGAAGTTTTTGGGAATAAAAAATTTGAAGGGATCGCGTATTGCTATTATTGGCGCTGGAGGTGGCGGATATGCTGCTGCGTATGCGGTTAAAATGCTCAAGGGAAAAGCGTGCATTTTTAATAGAACGGTTGGATCTGCAAAGATGCTTGCTGAGAAATATCATTTTGCATGGTCAGGACTTGGTGATGAGGAT
>JBOFTD010000242.1:0-3139 GCA_051651885.1 Treponemataceae bacterium | reverse complement strand
TCACCGCGGGCCATTTTTACATACACGCCTTTTTCTTTTAAAGTATCGTTTACCCTTTCATAAAAAAAGACATCAACAAAATGATTTTCTGGCATAAGATATTTTCGAATTCCTTTTGTGTATTCAGCACTTGCAAGATTTAAGACCACGTCATTATTCTGATATAAATTTTTATACAATGAATCCGCCCAAAAATCATACAAATTTATATCCTGCAGCTGACTTTGCATTTCAAGGCGGTACGCATAAATTCCATCAAATGAGCGAAGCACACCAAAAAGGCCAGAAAGAATAAAAACATTTTCTTCCATGTAGGAAAGCTCATCGTACGAAAAAACGGAAACGCCCATGTATTTATACATAATCCCATCGTATGATAAAATTGCAGGGGAAATATCACGCTCGTTACAATTTTGATACAAACGATACGTCTCATCAAGAAGCTTTCCCTTGATATTCATCGCAGTTTGTAATTCACTTTTGCTCAGCAATTTGATTTTTTCGATAAGGATACGACTTTTTTCAAGAAATTGTGGCGAAGTTTTTGCCTCAATAAACTCACAGCTCTTCATTTTTTTTGCAGGTGATATAATTATTTTCATCTTTTTATTCGGTGCCTTGTTTATTTAATTTTGATCCCTGTTTTAGTATTTGCTCCAAAATACTATCTGTCTATGCTAGGATACGCTTTTAATTTTTCTGCAACCATTGGAGGTTTTTCATGCGTTGATTGTGCATAATCAAACATACTGTCTGTTGCTGTAGAAGAGCTTGTTTCAGCCCATAATTCACATTGCTGCATAACAGTAGTTAAAGCATCTTCTTCGCCTTCAGGAGGATATTTATATAAACGAAGTAATCGTTTTATTAATCTTCTCATATTTGCACGAGCTGATTCTTTATTTTGCCAGTCAACTGTTTTATTTTTTTTCAATGATTGGGTAAGCTCTTTAGTTAATTGTATTAATTCATCGTTTTGATAAAAATCCTTTATCGCTTTTGGCTTTGTTAGCGCATCATAAAAAGCAAGTTCCTCAGAGGTTAAGCCTAAAGATTTTCCCTCATCAGCAGCTTTTGCCATATCTTTTGCAAGGGATAACAACTCCGCAATCACTTGTTCATTAGTCAGCAATCCATTTAAATACGCATTAATTTTTTCTTGAATTATCTGGCTAAACTTTTCTGATTTAACTAAATTGGTTTTTCGATACACAGAAACTTGCTCAGCAATGAGTTTTTTTAACAACTCTAATGCTAAATTTTTTTCTTTCATTTGACTAATTTCTGCTAAAAATTTTGGATCAAAAATCGAAATTTCTGCATTATTATCAGAAAAAAGATTTATCACTCCATCGCTTTTTATAGAAGCCTCTAAAAGATTATTAATTTGTTCATTTATTTCAGTTATCGAAAGCTTTCCTGCAGATCCACCTGTTTTTAAACGGACAAGTAATGTTCGTACTGCTTCAAAATAGGATGCCTCATACCGCTGCTCACTACTTATTAAGCTACTACAAAGCGAAAGAGCCTGCCCTAAAAGTAACGCATGCTTAATAAAAAGATAATCGCTTCTTTCTTTTTCAGGCTTTGTATGCTCTGTGCTCCCTTTGCCTAAAATAAAGTTTAATCCGCCTGTAATAAGCTTTGCCCTTTGTAAATCACTACCAACAGTAAATAATGAATAATTAGACCCATGAAAAAAATCTTGACACACCTGCAGTTTTTCTAAAAACTTTGGCAGGGCAACTTTTGTTACATCATTTTCACCATATATTTGCCGATCGCGTACCGTGTAATCGCTCATTGCCTGCTTTAAAGCAGAAGCAATCCCCACATAATCAACAACAAGGCCGCCTTCTTTGTCCTTAAAAACACGATTAACACGAGCAATTGCTTGCATAAGATTATGTCCGTGCATGGGCTTATAAATATACATAGTAGCAAGAGAAGGAACATCAAACCCTGTAAGCCACATATCAACAACAATTGCAATTTTTAATGAACTATCATTATCCTTAAATTGAGCTGCTAGCAATTCTTTGTGGCTCTTATTGCCAATAATATCTCGCCAATGCTCAGGATCATTATTTCCACTAGTCATAACGACAGCAACTTTTTTATTCCACGTTGGTTGTAGCATAAGAATGCGCTCATAAATTTTTATTGCAATGTCTCGAGAATACGCTACAATCAATGCCTTTCCTGTTAAAAGATTTGCACGATTATTTTGATAGTGTTCAAGAATATCATCAACTAAAGATGCGATTGTTTGTTCTGCACCAAGAATTGCTTCCATTTTTCCCAATTCTTGCTTGCTTTTTTCAATAGCCATTTGATCAGCTTCTTGTGCAAGCTCATCGTATTGCGCATCAAGTAAGGCAAGTGTATTGGTGTCTAAGTGCAATTTAATAACACGGCTTTCATAATACACAGGTCTTGTTGCACCATCTTCAACCGCTTGCGTCATATCATAAATATCAATATAATCGCCAAAAACCTCACGCGTGCTTCGATCTTTTGCAGAAATCGGCGTTCCTGTAAAACCAATGTATGTTGCATTAGGAAGGCTGTCTCTAATAATTCGTGCCGTTCCAATAACCTTTTTTGCAATATCCTTACCGCAAGCATCTTTTGTCATAACGATTCGCTCATGTAAACCATATTGCCCACGATGAGCCTCATCCGCCATAACCACAATATTTCTTCGATCAGATAAAGCCCCATCTGATTCTTCAAACTTTTGCATTGTCGTAAAAATAATTCCATTTGCTTGGCGATCCTGCAAAAGCTCTTTTAAGTGAAGCCGACTTTTTGCCTGCAAAGGCGTTTGATGTAAAAAATCTTTACACATACTAAACTGAGAAAACAACTGATCATCCAAGTCATTGCGATCCGTTATCACGACAATAGTTGGACTGTGCAATGCCTTTTGCAATCCTCGCGCATAAAAAACCATAGAAAGAGATTTACCACTGCCTTGCGTATGCCAAAAAACCCCCGCCTTGCCTTTATTCATTCCATTGCTTGTTGCAGCTTTTTGCGTAGATAATAACGCCTTATTTACCGCAAAATATTGATGATACCCTGCAAGAATTTTATAGGTGAGCGTTGCCTCTTTAGAAAAACACATAAAGTTTTT
>JBOFTD010000241.1:0-1135 GCA_051651885.1 Treponemataceae bacterium | reverse complement strand
AATATAGATTCTTATAAAAGCACTTTTCTTATTCTGATAACTGCAAATACACTTGATCGGCAAGCCCAAATCCTGCATTTTTTGTCATCGAAACGCTCATTTCATCATACAACATATCTTCATACATAGTTTGAGCGTGATTATTCTCACCACTCAAAGAAGTTTTTGATACCGTATTTCGCATAGAAGAAAGCATAATTTTGACAAAATATGACTCAAGCTCAAGGGATTTTTCATACAATTTACTCGTTCTATCAATCGTTTTTGACTCGCTTAATCCTTGCGAATTGGAAAGATTTGCCGCAAAACCCTGCACCGATGAAGATGTCTCATTTGCACCAATATTGCTTGTTAAAGAAGACGTATAATCGCCTGTAAGTCCTTCTTGACCAATACTTTCAATCGTTTTTTGAGCAGATTGACTTGCCTTTTCTTCTTGCAAGCTTTTTACAAGATTTTCAAATTTATTAATATCCTCTTGCGTTTTTGATGCATTGGTAGCCGATTTTCCCGCAATTCCACCCTGCTGAAATCCGTTTACACCAAAATATTGATTACTGATTGGTTGCATATATTCCCCCTGTTACTGGACTAACGTTTCAAATTTGCTGCCGTTGAAAGCATGGTATCGCTCGTTTGAATTGCCTTTGAGCTAAACTCATACGCTCTTTGCGCAACAATCATTTGAACCATTTCATTTACAACAGACACATTGGACATTTCCACAAATTTATGCCGCGTTGTTCCCATTCCTTCAAAACCAGGTCGCCCCCCCATCGGATCACCTGAGGCCGCCGTAACCTTAAAAAGATTATCGCCTTGGGCAAGCAATCCCACTTGGTTTGGAAAGCGAAATAATTCAAGTTGGCCAATATCGAGTGCATCATTTTCACCAAAAACCTTCACCGTTACACGCCCATCAGTGCTAATTGAAAGCGTTTCAATCTGGAAGCCCTCGGGCATAATAAGTTCAGGCAAAACCTTAAGGCCATTTGACGTTACCAGCTGCCCATTTGAGTCGATTTTAAATGAGCCGTCCCTCGTGTAAGAAAAAGAGCCGTCATATTGCTGAATGCGAAAAAAACCCTCGCCCACAACCGCTAAGTCAGTTGAGTTTTCAGTATTTTTAAGGCTT
>JBOFTD010000240.1:0-6614 GCA_051651885.1 Treponemataceae bacterium | reverse complement strand
CAGCCTTAATTATTGGCTTTGTAAACCCCTCTCTTTCAATGATATCTTTTGCTGGTGTTACAAAAACAATCGAACAGACGGGCTTTTTCTCTTTTCCTCGCATACTACCCTATGGAATTTCATTTGACATTGGCTCTATTATTTCAGTTTGTGTTGTGTTCTTGGTTTCTGCTGCAGAGACCATTGGCGATACAACGGCACTTGTTTCAGGAGGGCTAAACCGCAAAATAACGGAAAAAGAAATTGCAGGTTCCCTGTCTTGTGATGGCTTTTTGTCTTCTATTTCTGGATTGCTCGGCTGTACGCCTATCACATCCTTTTCACAAAATGTTGGGCTTATAAATATGACTAAAGTTGTTAATCGCTACTCAATTATGTTTGGTGCATTGCTTCTCATTTTAGCAGGTATCTTTCCACCTGTGGGAGCCTTGCTCGCTACAATTCCAGACCCTGTGCTTGGTGGCTGTACGGTTATTATGTTTGGAACAATTATTGCAAGTGGTATTCAAATGCTTGCAAAAGCTGGTTTTACACAACGCAATATATTGATTGTGGCACTGTCGCTCTCTGTTGGCATTGGCTTTACGCTAACCTCAGGTATTTATAGCTCAAGCCCTCAATTAGTACAAGATATTTTTGCTTCAAATCCTGTTGCAGGGGTTTTTCTCATTTCGCTCATTTTAAGCCTTGTGCTACCAAAGGACATGGAAGTAATACCGCTATAAAGAATAAAAGTGCTTTTTGAGGTTGATTGTTATAATCTACCTCAAAAGCCTTTGATAAGAAAAGTCTATCAGCTTGTAAAAATCTGTTCTATCATCTATAATTGAGTATGAAAGAAAACACTCTCTATATTTTAGATTCCTACGGGTTAATTTATCGTGCATACTTTGCCTTTATTTCTCGCCCGCTCATTAATGACCGAGGGCAAAATGTTTCCGCTGTCTTTGGTTTTTTTCGCAACTACTTAAAAATATTAAAGGACTATAAGCCTCAATTTGCGGTTGCCGCTTTTGATTCTCGTATTCCAACGTTTCGTCACAAATTATTTGAAGACTATAAGGCAACTCGTCCTAAAACGCCTGAGGATTTGCACGCACAAATCCCTGTTATTGAGGACATTCTAAACGCTTTGGGCATTCCTATTCTGCGCTGCGATGGCTATGAGGCTGATGATGTGATTGCAACCTTTGCAAAGCTGTGTAAGCAAAAGGACTGGGACTGTCGTATTCTCTCTGGAGACAAAGATTTAATGCAACTCGTTGATGATAATGTGAGCGTTCTAAAGCCCGATCGGCAAGGCGGCTGGCAGTCAATTGATACACAGGGCGTTATCCAAGAATGGGGCATTAAACCTTCTCAAATGCAGGACTATCTGGCACTTACAGGGGACTCCGCCGATAATATCCCTGGTGTTAAGGGCATTGGCGATAAGACGGCGCTAAAGTTGCTCGCTGAATATGGCAGTTTGGATGCCATTTATCAGAATGCACCAGACATTGCAGGCGCTGTTGGTAAGAAAATCGTTGATGGCAAAGAAGATGCGTATTTTTCACACAAGCTTGTTGAGCTTTGCGAGAATGTTCCGATTGATACTGACTTTTCAGCATTTACGACGGGCAACCTTGATTACCATAAGGCAAGTCAAGTGCTGTTGCAAGCGGGAGTTCCTGCTGTTGCAAAGCAATATGCCCAAGTGGCAGGCATTGAGCTTGATGAAACGCACATTACCAGAGCAACAGACACGCTTAAAATGGAAGGGGCAGTTGATCAGCATAACCAGATAAAAGGGGCAATCCTGCGGGATGAGCCATCTTTTGAAGAGTACACGCAAAACACTGGCACCTACACGGCAATAACTGATGTGCAGGAATTGCAACGCATGGTAGACATCCTGCTTGAAAAAAAGTGTATTGCCTTTGACTGTGAAACAACCTCACTTGATACGCTCAGCTGTAATTTGGTGGGCTTTTCGTTTGCCTATCAAAAAGGCGAGGCAGTGTATGTTCCGCTTATTACGCCAAACTCAAATAGTCTTATGGCAGAGCCACTTGTGTCAAAAAAGGATGCACTGGTTCAGCTTGAGCGCATTTTTTCAAACCCTGCCATGACAATCATTACACATAATGGCAAGTTTGATTACCAAGTATTAGTTTCACAAGGACTTAATCCGCCCAAGTGCGTTCTATACGATACCATGATTGCCGCGTGGCTTTTATCCTCAGACTTTTCGGGGTACTCACTTGAGGCACTGGCAAAATCAAAGCTGGGGCTTTTAAGCATTCCTTTTGAAAAGCTTGTGCCCAAGTCGGCTAAAAGCATGACCTTTGCCGATGTTCCCCTTGAGCAAGCGACGCCCTATGCTGCAGAGGACAGTGACCTTACCTTGCAACTATGGCAGTACTTTGAGCCATTACTGCACAAGCACCAGCTTTTTGACTTGTTTACTACGCTAGAAATGCCCTTGTTGCCAATCTTAGCGTGCATGGAAATGGAGGGGATTCACATTGATAAACAGCAATTTGCCGATTATAGCGTTGAGCTTAAAAAAGACATTGCTACCGTTCAGGGGGAAATCTTTGATTTAGTGGGGCATGAGTTTAATATCTCTTCGCCAAAACAATTACAAGAGATTCTTTTTGAGCAGTTAAAGCTTCCTAAGGGCAAGAAGATAAAAACAGGCTTTTCTACCGATACAGCGATTTTGGAAGAGCTTGCAAAGATACATCCTGTTGCACAAAAGATTTTGGATTACCGTAGTCTTACGAAGCTCTTGTCAACCTATGTTGATGCATTGCCGCAACTTGCTGACAAAAAGGATCGCATTCACACCAGCTTAATTCAAACAGGGACGGCAACGGGGAGGCTTTCAAGTCGTGAGCCTAATTTGCAAAATATTCCCATTCGTGATGAGGCAGGACGTAAAATTCGCTCAGCTTTTTGTGCTAGTGAGGGCAAGGTGCTTATTTCTGCCGACTATGCCCAAATTGAGCTTGTTATCCTTGCACACCTTTCTGGGGACAAGGCCTTACAACAAGCATTTAACGAGGGCGTTGATGTGCATAAGAGGACGGCAAGTCTTATTTTTGGCGTTGAGCAAGAGGATGTAACGAGCGATATGCGGCGAACGGCAAAGACGATTAACTTTGGCGTTATGTATGGAATGAGTGCCTTCCGATTGTCAAATGAGCTTTCTATCCCAAGGGCAACGGCTGCGCAGTTTATTGAAAGCTATTTTGCAACGTACTCAGGCATTCAAAGCTTCATAACTCAAACAATCTTGAGTGCAGAAGAAAAAGGATTTGTAGAAACCTTATTTGGCAGAAAGCGCTTTATTCCAACGATTTCATCAAAGAGCAAGCTCGAAAAAGCGAGTGCTGAGCGTATTGCAATCAACACGCCTATTCAAGGAAGTGCCGCTGACATTGTAAAAAAGGCTATGGTGACCTTGTCATCACAACTGGCAAACACTCAAAGCTCTGCAAAAATGCTTTTACAAGTGCATGATGAGCTGATATTTGAATGCCCAAAAGATGACGCCCCCAAGCTGTGCCAGATGATTAAGCACACCATGGAAACTATAACACCACTTTCTGTGCCACTTCGAGTAAGTATTGAAACAGGCAACAACTGGGGAATGTTCCATTAGGGAAATCAAAAAGAACTGGTAGCTGTTACTTCAATGGGGGCATGTCAATTTTCTTTTGATTGCCCCCCTTAACATTTATCTACTTTTATGCTATACTAGTAGGACTGAGGTTTTAATACATTGAAACATATATATTTAGTATTTTCCAAAACAGGGACATTATTTTCGCATGTGATAGCGTTTTGCACACAGAGTAAATATGCCCACGTTTCTTTATCGCTCGACAGTTCCTTTACTAAAATGTTTTCCTTTGGACGATTAATTCCCACCAAAATACTGCCAGCGGGTCTTGTTGAAGAAAATTTATACAAGGGCGTATATGCTATGTATCAAAAAAGCAAGTACTTAGCATATAAAATTCCTGTGACAGATGAGCAATATAATGCGGTAAAAGCTGATATACAAAATTATTTCAAAGAGAAGGAAAAATATAAGTATAGCATTATAGGGGTTTTTGCCGTGTGGTTAAAAAAATCACATAAAAGAGACTACTATTATTTTTGCTCTCAATTTGTGGCAGAAATTTTAATCAAGCATAATATATTTAAAACAAATAAGCCTGCTGATTTGGTACGACCTATGGATTTCTTTGAAATAGAAAATAAAATACTTGTTTCAAGCGGTCTTATCAATAAAAGAGATCCGTATATAGAAAGTTTCAGACTCATACAATTTTCAAAAAGAGTTTTTGCGACAATTAAAAGATAACACTGCTTTCTGTGCCACTTTTACTAAGCATTGAAATAGGCAATAACTGAGGAATGTTCCATTAGAAAATTTTCTACCGTTTATTGATATTTTATGCACTATTGTATACACTAGTGCAATGATTTCTTTAGTTGCATTTTTGGGCAATGTTGGACAACAATATCAAAAAACACGGCATAATATTGCGTGGTTATTTGCAGATTCACTGACAAACAATTTAGTATGGCATAAAAAGTTTAGTGGCGAGGTTTCGAGTTTTGACATTGCAAGTAACACAAGCGATACGAGAAAGATTTATTTTGTAAAGCCTCATACATTTATGAATCTTTCAGGAAAAAGCGTTTTAGAGATTGCCTCGTTTTATAAAATTGACTTGTGTGATATTTTAGTCATTCACGATGAGCTTGAGCTTCCTTTGGGGACTGTGTCTCTTAAATGGAGCGGAGGACTGGGTGGGCATAATGGCTTAAGATCTATGAATCAGTGTTTTGCAAGCCCTGACTTTTGGCGACTTCGTTTGGGAATTGGAAGGCCAAATCATAACAACATTGCTGACTATGTGCTTTCTGCGTTTACAAATGATGAGAGTATTATTCTTTTACAAACCTTTGCACAACTCGAACCTTTTTTTTACGAGCTCTTAGAGACAAAACCTAAAAGCCTCCTTAACGACTGGAAAAAAAAGAATCTTATTTAAAGGCTTGCAAAGAAAATTTGTTTATCGGGATGATATTGAAGCTAGAGCCTACTAGATTGCATATAATTTTTTCTTTATACTAATGTAATTATTACAATAATTACATTGAAAGATTTGATTATATTTAAGGATACGTAGATGATTACATTAAAATTTGGCGGAACATCAATGGCAAATGCACAAAGAATGATTAGTGCAATGCATATTATGGAAAGCCGTCTTAACGAGCAACGAATAAGTGTTGTTGTTTCTGCTGTTGCAGGCGTTTCAAATTTATTACAAGAAAGCATTACTGGTGCAATTGCATCAACAAATATAACTCCGTTTATCATAAAAATAATACAAATACACCACGAAATTTGTACAGATATCGAAAAACAAATTCCGTCATTTATGATAAAAAATGTTCAAGAAAAATTACAAACGCACTTTGATGAATATGAAAAACTGCTTCGTGCCGTTGCAACTTTTGGCGAGTGTCCACTTTCAATTTACTGTCGTATTATGGGTATCGGGGAACTTTTATCTTCTATTATTATCGAGCAGCTTTTGCTTGCAAAGCAAAAAAAGGTCATCCTGCTTGATTCGAGGCAATTTATTTTCACATCAGGAAACCAATCAGAAGGCGACCCTTTATATGAAAAAACAGATCTTCATTTTATTCCGTATCGTGATGACCAATCAAAGGCAAAGTTTGATTTACTCCTTTTCCCCGGCTTTATTTGCAGCTGGGTATCTCCCGATGAAAGCGTTCACATGGGGCTTTTAGGCAGAAATGGTTCAGATTTTTCTGCGGCAATTATTGCGTCAGCCTTAAATGCACAAAAGCTAGAAATTTGGAGTGATGTTGATGGTATTTTTTCTGCCGATCCTCGAATCGTAAAGGATGCAATTTTAATTGAGAAAATGACTTATGAAGAGGCAATGGAGCTTTCTTTTTTTGGATCAAAAGTCTTGCACCCTAAAACACTTTCGCCCCTTATTGCAAAAAATATTGAAACATGGAGCCTTAACAGTCATAATATCCAAGCAAAAGGCACTCTTATTGGCAAAGGGCCTTTTGAAACACAGGGACATCATGTTTGTGGTATTTCGTGCCTAAAAGATACGGCGATGATAAGTGTTCTTGGATCAGGTCTTAAAGGCAAAAAAGGAATTGCTGCCCGTATTTTTTCTGCCGTTTCTCGTGCAGGAATTTCAATTTTACTTATCACGCAATCAAGTTCAGAATATACCATCAGTTTTTGTGTTTTGCAAAAGCAGGCAAATCATTGCAAAGACGCTTTAATAAATGAATTTGATCTTGAAATTAAAACAGGAATAATTTTACCTATCGCAATAGAAGAAAATACTGCCATTGTCTCGATTGTCGGCGATGGCATGAAAGCAAAACGAGGCGTTGCGGGAAGATTTTTTAACGCTCTTGCCTCAAGTGACATAAATCTTCTTGCTATAGCACAAGGATCTTCTGAACGCTCAATTAGTTGTGTAATAAAGGGAAATGACGGAGACGTGGCTGTTCGCTCTGCTCATCAATTCTTTTTTAACACAAATCAAATA
>JBOFTD010000239.1:0-5263 GCA_051651885.1 Treponemataceae bacterium | reverse complement strand
AACAATAAAGGCATCATACTGTTCATTAGCATACTGTGCAACACATTCTACAAAATTCAGTGTTAAAAAAGGAGTATCACAAGGGCTTACCCACAAGGGATCCTCACTCTCGAGCAATCCCTTATAAAGCCCAGCAAGCGGACCAATTTCTTTATAGTCATCAATAAGAATAGTAGCATTTTCAAAACGATAATTTTGATTTTTGTTAATTGAAATATATATTTTTTTGCACTGAGTAAAAACCTGCATGATATGTTGAATAAACGATTTATCCTTATAGATGAGAAGTGCCTTATCGCAGGTGTCTGTGTTTTTGGCCATGCGAGTCCCCTTTCCTCCCGCAAGAATAAGGGCACTCAAGCTTTTTATTTCAATCAATTAAAATAACCTGTGTATACTCGCCTTCTTGTAGTCTGAGTGTACCTGCAGGTATTTCAACAATCGCATTTTTACCAATAAGAGAGGAAATAACACCTGAAGAGTTTTTTTCATTACTAATAAAAACAGTTCCATCAGAATACTGACCACGAATAAATCTACGAGAATAAGATTTTTTATCAAAACTTCCCTTTACACAAGCACTTATTTTTTTTGTAGCCTTAATAGCACCAAAACTCATTTTTGAAAGAATTGGTCGTGCTAAAAGTTCAAAATTCACTAATGATGCAAAAGGATTCCCCGAAAGTGAAAGAATTATTTTATCATTTTTTGTTGAAGCTAAAACAGGAGTGCCGGGTTGCATATTAATTTTCCAAAATAATCTTTTTGCTCCAAGTTGCGTGATCACTTCATGCATGATATCTTTTTTTCCTACGGAAACTCCACCCGTTGTAATCAAAAAATCAATAAAAGGTAATTCTTTTTCAATAAAAGCTGAAACTATTTTTTCATCATCGTCCAAAGGTGGATAAATAATACTCGTGCAGCCAAGATATTTAAGCTTACTTGCAAGCGTAAATAAATTACTGTTGTAGATTTTACCCTCTTTTAAGGGAGTGCTCGGCATAGTAAGCTCGCTTCCCAAACTAAGAATGCCCACTTTTGGTTTACAAAAAACGTTTACCTCGTGTATACCAAGCGATGCGAAAACTCCAATATGATTATAGGTAATTAGCGCATTTTTTTTTGCAATCAGTTGATTTTTTTTTACATCCTCTCCTAAAAAGCAAATATTTTCAAACGTTTTTAACTCTCGTGGCACCTCAAGCAATTTTGTTTTCTTATCAAAGCACACTTCCTCTTGCATGATAACGCAATCACACCCAGAAGGAATTGGAGCTCCAGTCATTATACGAAAGGCTTCACCTTTTTGTAATGATTGTGTGCAAAAATCTCCTGCAAAAATCTCCTTAATTACTGAAAAAGTGACGGGAGTGTGTTTTGTTGCTCCTTGCGTGTCCGTACTTTTAAAAGTAAAACCATCAAGTGGAGAACGATTAAAAGGCGGATTATCAAGCGGAGAAAAAATATCTTGTGCCAAGACAAACCCAAGGCTGTCTAAAATATTTTTTGTTTCGATTTTTTTAATCAGATTTGTTTTTTCTATTAAAAGGCTTTGTGCCTGTTCTAAATCAATTTGTTCCATAAAACCTTATTTATTTTAGTCAATTTTATAAAAAAACGACCATCAAAAATTTGACAGTCGTTTTTCTGAAATAATTTTATGCAGGTATTTCAGCTGGGGGTTTAATTTTTTTTAAAAAATTATAGAAAACAAAGGCAATAATTGCAGTTGTTACATATAATTGAATTCCTGCAATATTTCGGGCGATATTTGAAAAAAATAGCAAATCAATACTTGCAAGATAAGAACTCATTCTAAAAGAAGCAATTGTTCCAATTGCCATAGGGAAGGTCATTCCTGCAAAGCCCGGAGTAAAACTAAAGCTAAAAAATTTTGGAATGCTTAAAAGCACAACGAATAAGGTAATTAAAACAATACTATAAAGGACTGTTGCAACAATGATATTTGCTTCCTTAATAACGTTTAAATATCCAACCGTGCAAAGACTACAAGGAGCAAGCAAAATAGCCTTTGTGTGATAAATCATGTCTGGAAGAGGCTTTACAATTAATCGCCTAATCATAAAAGGAATGATAAGTGCAAAAATAATAATACCATAATACATGATGATTTTTGAAATAAGCGGTTCATTCATACTTGATCCGACAACAATGGCAACCATAATACCATTATAAGTAACAAACCAACTTGGTGCAAAGGTATCAATTTTGAAATTCATAAAAACGTTTCGTATCGTAAAAATAACAATATGCATTGCATGAAAAGCAACACCAAAAAGCCAAAGAGCTTTTCCAAGATAAAAATTATATGGTAATAAGAAGGCACCCACAATCATAGCGAGCATGAAATAAGTTCCATACAAACTTGATGGAATAGTTGTTTTATATTCACTTAAAAATGTTTTTGTGTGCTTGATAATTTTAATCGTTGCAAGCAAAAAAACAATCATGCCAATAACTAAAAAAATATTTCGTAAATAGGTAAATTGTAATAACGCATAGGCATTTGCAAGCGTACATGCACCAACGGTGGTTGCAATTACACCAACGGGAAAGCCCTGCAATCGTTCAATAGTTTTTTTCATATAAACCTCTTAGTTTTTGTATTCAAATTCAAAATGTGAATTCGTATTAAAGAAATCAGAATAATCGATATTAAAAATTGATTTTTTAATTTTTGAAATATCGATTCCAAGTCGAATAAGTTGCGTTAAGATGCCAGTATAGGCAAGATCTCCTTGAATAATTGCACCATAAATTTTTCCATCTTTGTGGGCAATTTTTTTGTAACGACCTTTTTTGTCCTTATGCGTTTCAATGATAATGCCATCCATTTTTTCGTAATTATTTTGCATTCCTAAAGACAAGGACGGAATATCAAAAAAATTCATAGTTGTTTTTGCAAAGAAAAAATCATCCATAACTGCATCAACACCACACATATTAGAAGAAGCAACAATTCCTTCTTTTACTGCGACAGACCAAATAGTTCCTCTGCCACTTACATCTCCTGCACCATAAACATCCTTTACATTTGTCTCACCCTTTTCATTAAAAAGTAAGCCAAGTTTATCGACCTGTATTTCTGTATTTGCTAGAAAATCAATATTTGCCTTAATTCCTGCACATACAATAATTAAATCAGCTAAAACCTCTGATTCTTTTTCGTCTTTTTGAAATGTTATCGATTTTACAGTCTCGCTATCACTGAGATTAAATTTAGTAATCCTTGCATTAAAATAAAGATCAACGTTGTGTTTTTGTAACTCTTGTTCATACGTTTTAGAAGATTCTTTATCAAGCTGCAATGGTAAAAGTCGATCTGCCATTTCAATCAAAGAAATCTTTGCCTTTACATCCTTATTGTGTAAAAGTCCTGTAACCGCATCAACACCAATTAAGCCTGCTCCCATAACGACAATATTTTTTGCCGTTTTTGCAAGATCTTTTATTTTATTACAGTCATCAAGTGTTTTTAAGCCCACAACATTTTTTTTATTAGTAATATTTTCAATCGGAGGATACGCAGGGCGTGATCCTGTTGCAATGAGAACTTTGTCATACGAAATTGTTTGATTTGAATTTATGGTGACGGTCTTATTTTTTTCATCAAGGGACGTTACAAACTGACCTTTCAGCCATTCAATCTTATTTTTTTCAAAAAAATCTTTATCAACAAAATTAATTTCTTCAAGGTTTCTCATATTCCCAATATAATGATGTAAAATACACCGTGAATATATATGAGTATCGCCTGAAATAAGCGTTATTTCAGCATTTTTATCAAATCGCCGTAAATTTTCAGCAGCATTAACACCAGCAGCTGAAGCTCCGATAATAACATATTTCATTATACAACCTCCTCGAATGTAATTGCAGCCATCGGGCATTTTTCAACGCATTGAGGACTTTCAAAATTACTGGCACACATATCACACTTCATAATTTCTTTTCGCGTTTCTTTATCTTCTTTAAGAGTTCCGTATGGGCAGGACATAATACACATATAACAACTGGCACATTTATTTTTATCGTAGGTAACATAGCCAGTTTTCAAGTCTTTTCTCATCGCACCACTCATACAAGTATAAACACATTCAGGTAGATCGCAATGCCTGCAAAATATTGGCGAAAACTTAAAATTACTACTTACCACAACTCTATTTCGAGAATCCGCTGAGTCATGAGAGACAAGGCAGGCACTTACACAGGTAAGACAGCCAATACATTTATTTCGATCAATTTTTATTCTTTTCATGTTACTCTCCTTTAGATTTTTTGAATAGAAACGGGGGCATATTTGTATGACGGCTCTTTTGAGTAAGGATCGTATACAGAAAGAGTTAGGTTATTTGTTTCTATGTAGTGAATAGGTGCATACAAAACATCATGAGGCAAGGTATCTGTCGTTAGAGCAATAAATTGGCTTTCTCTGCCATTAATTGATTTTACTAAAACACTATCTTGTGAAGCAATATTGAACTGTTTTGCTAAAGTTTCTGAAATATAAATATAAGAATTTTCAGGAGCCATATCTTCTACATACTCAATTTCTCTGGTGCGTGTTTGCGTATGCCATTGTCCAACAGTTCCCCTACCCGTATTAAGAATATAAGGATAGTCTTTATTTGTGGGAACAGGATTTTCTGCAACATCCTCAAACACAAATTTGGCTTTTTTACTTGGATGATAATATTCTCCATTTTCAAAAAGTCGCCTTTCATGATCTTTTAAAACTTCGCCTTCTTTAAATGGCCATTGCACACCGTAACCTTCTTCAAGGAGTTTATACGTAATGCCCGTCATATCACAAGGAGTTCCTTTTGTTACCTTTGTCATTTTTGTAAAAACTTTTTCTGGAGTTTCCCAGCCATCAAGCAAACTTCCCATTCCCAAAGCTTTACCAACATTATAAATAACATCAAAGTCAGAAAATCTATCAGCAGGTTTTGGTACAACGGCTTTAACGCGAGAAACACGTCGCTCCGTATTGATAATAGTGCCTTCTTTTTGCAAACCTGAAACAACGGGTAAAAAAAGATCTGCAAGAAGAGAGCTATCTGTATCAGGATATAAATCTTGCACCACAAAAAGATCTAATTTTTTAAGTGCTTCGGCAAATTGATTATTGTTTGCCCACGAATGGCGAGGGTTCGTACATAAAATCCATAAAGCTTTTATTTCGCCAGCAATTATTTTTTCAATAATAACGTTATAAGGCAAGGTTGGGCCTTTAGGA
>JBOFTD010000238.1:0-4679 GCA_051651885.1 Treponemataceae bacterium | reverse complement strand
GATGATAGTTTTTCCATATTCTTTTGTACTGTAGCATCAGATACTCCTAGTACACGGTTTGAATACATAGCCGACATGTTGTGATTGATGATCATAAGTTCCTCCATGGAATGTAATCTACCAGCATCCATGCTGATAGCAGAAGGCATTCACCTTCATTACTTGTATTATCGGATTGACCAAGATAAAACTACAGCAATTTTTATAAATTATTTTATGCTTTTTTATAAATTTCAAAAAAGATATTTGTCTTCTTTAATAATGCTAGAGTTCTGCCATTTTCAAAATAGAAAAATGAGTTCATTTGATAGGCTCTTGCAATTAACTAATAATTTTGATATCGTTTTTTACAATTATGTTTTCTTTTCTCTGAAAATAATGTTTAATTTTTTTTGCTTATAAAGAATATCTTACAATGTGAGAATAAGCATTTTATTTTCTTCCCTAAATGAACATTTTATTAATTTTGAAAATATGTTTTTTGTATTAGCAAGCGTCAAAAATTACATTTAAAATTTTATTTTGAATTGAATAAACCGAATTAAAGTGGCTGCGAAATAGTTTTTTATAGACGATGGAAACAGATGATTCCGATGAGATATTTTAAAATCATGAGGGTAAAACACAAATGGATGAAATTTATGCATGGGGTTTAGCGGTGATTCGATGGATGCAGAGCGTGCAAAATCCTGTTATAACAACAATTGTAATAGCAGTTACATTTTTGGGAGATCCTTTTTTTGTACTCCTTGTTTTGCTGGCAGTTTTTTGGTGCATTGATCAAAAAAAAGGTTTTACGCTTGGTTTTCTCGTTATTTTTAATGCATCTATTGCCATTTTGCTCAAAAATTTTTTTAAGGTTGCTCGTCCTTATCAGCTCGACGAATCGGTTGGCCTGATTACAACTTCAAGTTTTTCAACGCCATCGGGACATGCTCAGATTTCTTTGGTGCTTTATGTGTTACTTGCCTATTTTTTTTACTCATCATGGAAAACTTCGAACAATTTGTTTGTTCAAAAAAATGCTCGTTTTTTGCTCGTTTTTATTGCGATTGTTCTACCCTTTTTGATTGGGCTTTCACGAATATATTTAGGCGTTCATTTTCCGACCGATGTTTTTTTGGGGTGGATTGCTGGGGCTTTAATCATTCTTGCAGGGATTAGTTTTTGTAAATTTTTGCAACCTTTTTATGTAAAAATCCCTCAGACTTTTCAAATTTTACTACTGGCGTGCTTGATTTTTTTATTAAATGCACTTTCTCCTCATGATAGAATGCTTAATGGTGCGTTGTTTGGCTTTTCAGCGGGCTATATTTATTTATTAAAACACGGCGGATTTAATGCGAATTCTCTTTGTGCGAGTAAAAAATTGTTCCGCTTTTTTATCGGGTGTTTTGGCGTGGGCATTATTGGTTTTGCGGTTCAATCAATTACCATTGATCCTATGTTAACGTTTGCACTGTGTTTTTTTCTTGGCCTGTGGATTTCATATCTTTCTCCGATGCTTTTTGTTCGCTGGAAACTTGCCCTGCCCGAATCATTAAATGCAGAGGCTCTATAATGGCAAATTTTTATTCCTTTGTTGATCCTATTGTGGCTATTGCGACCCCGCTTGTTCCCAGTGCCTTGGGAATTATTCGCCTTTCGGGTAAAAATACGCTTTCTCTTTTATCAAATATTTTTTCTCGGCCACAAAAATTAATTGAAGCACAGGGACATACGCTTGTATATGGATGGATTTTAGATAAAAACTGTCAAAAAAAAATTGACGAAGTGATGATTGGGGTGTATCACAAACCAAAAAGTTTTACTGGCGAGGAAATGGCAGAGATTTTTTGCCATGGCGGCATTGCGGTTGTTACTGGTATTTTTGATTTACTTTTAAAAAACGGTTTTCGCCAAGCACATAAAGGGGAATTTTCTTGTCGCGGTTTTGTTAATGGCAAAACTGATTTGACTAAGGCAGAGGCAATTCGCGAAGTTATTGAAGCAAAGACAGATACAAGCCGAAATCATGCAATTAATCGTTTGCAAGGGAATTTATTTGATGAAATTATGGATGTCAAAAAAAATATTATTAGTGCGATTGCAGAAATTGATGTCGGTATTGAATATCCTGAGGACGAAGAAAATATTACAAGTCATTTTAATCCTCAAAGAATTTTGCTTGTCAAAAAAAAATTGTCTGATCTTAAAGAGAGCTGGAAAACGGAGCGATTGTATCAAGATGGGATAAAAATTGTCTTGCTTGGAAAAACGAATGCGGGAAAATCGAGTTTATTTAATGAGCTTTTAAAAGATAATCGTTCGATTGTCTCTGACATTCATGGCACGACACGTGATTGGCTTGAAAGCAGCCTTTCCCTTGATGGAATTCCTGTTCGCCTTTTTGATACCGCAGGAATTCGCAAAACTACTGATGTTATTGAAAAAGAAGGTGTTAATCGTACTTTACAATTAATCGATCAGGCAGATATGCTTTTGTATTTATTTGATATAAATCATGTTTTAGATAATGAAGAACTCGATTTTATAGAGGCGTTGGATAAAAAAAACGTACCATTAGTAGTGGTTGCGAATAAAATCGACTTACTTTTAGAAGAAAACTCTTCTTTTCCCTTTGAAGTGAATAAAATTAGCGTAAAAAATAAAATAGGCTTAACAGAATTATCGCAAAAAATTAAATCACTTTTTGGTATCACGCAGAATATCGACGGCAATTCTTCTAGCGGAGTTGGCTCTGAGCGACAAAAAAATGCGGTAACAGCTGCTTTGGAATCGATTGATCATGCTTTAAGTGCGATGTCGCAAGGTTTTTTTTTAGACGCTGTTATTGAAGACCTTGAAGCTGCACTTTTTGCATTAGGCGAAGTAACTGGCGAAACCTTTAGTGAAAATATCTTAGATGCCGTTTTTGGCGAGTTTTGCGTCGGAAAATAACAACGATTTGCTTTTTTTTTGATAGTCCTTTTTTCAACGAATTCTTATTTCTATAAAAACATCAAAACTGGAAGCACTTTTTGAATAACCTGCTTGATTTTCATCGGTGCTTAATAAAAGCAATAAAAGGCTACTGATCCTTCTTTTTTCTTGCAAGAGGATCTTAATGGATTATTTGAGCTTATTTTAAAACTAGTAAAATTCTGTCAGCTGTGCCTTTTATTGTATGGTATGAAGTGTCAACTAATAGCGGTAAATTTAGAGCTTCAAAATTTTCATCATCATCTGATATGTAATTATAGTTAAGATTGTAAAAAGAAAGAATTCTTTCTCCCCACCAGTTTCCAAAGGGAGGATTAACAAGTCTTTTGATAATGGGATATTTTGAGCTCATAAGAGAGGTTGTTTTTGGGTTTCCAATATTATTTTTGATTTGCAATTTAACAGGGTATTGTAATTCTAGTTTAGATAAGTCTGATAAAAATTGTTCTGCTCTAAATTCATTCCATCTTTTTTGTTCAGCTAAAGCATTCCCATAAGCAAAAGTAAAAGTTATTAGAGAGTATGAAAATAAGAAAATTATTGTTTTAGAGAGTATTCTTGCGGGAACGTGTACTAGTTCTGCATTTTTTAGTAAAAAAATTTGAATCACTGAAAATAAGACTCCTATACCAATAAATGCACGTGGTGCCCACAAAGGTTTTTCAAGAACTATGTATGCACCAAAAGATAGAGGTATAAGCAATAGCAGCATTAAAAAGCCTATGACGCTAGTTAAAAATTTGTTCTGTTTTGATATTTGTATGCTATTTATTAGAAATAAGATAAATAGTATACAAATTAGTATTTTTTGTGTTGTGCTTAAGTCGTGATAAAGAAACATAAAGATATTTTTAGTATTTTTTACTAATCCGTCGCATATATTCGGTAATGAAAAAATTTTATTTGAAACGTAATTTGCGTCAATAGGGTTTGTAATAAGGAGCTTGAAGAATAATAACGAAATTAAAAAAATAAGAGCAGAAGATATTATAAAAATAAAGATTTTCCTAGCTGATTTTTCTTTGTATATCCAGTTTTTATAAGAAATCATGCAGGTTAGTATAATAAAAATACCTGTTGAGGCTTGATAGCTTGTACAAACTGCAATCAAGCTTAAAAAAGAAGTTAACAAGTATACCTTTAGAGATTGTATAAAAAGAAAAGGAATAATACAGTATAAAACTGATAAGGACATATTTATTGAGTCGTAGCGGTAACTAAGATTCTCTAAAAAGTATGGCGAAAAACATAGAGGAATTCCTGCTAGTAATAATAGTATATTGATTTTATTGTTAAAAATATATACAAGTATCGAGATAGCTATACAGCATATAAAAACTGCAAAGTATTGAGTTAAAGGAGCTATATCAACAATGGGGTTTTTGCTCATATGAATAATTGGACTTATTATATCTGCTAAATGGCGACTGAATCCAAAATCAATATATCCAAAAGTGGCTCTTCCTATATCATCAATGTAATAGAAATTTGCTCGCACAATTGACGTAAAAGTTCCAAAACATAAAACTATTAAAAATATGAGTTTTAAATAATTATGTTTGGTTCTTGACTAGCAAAATTAGGAAAACTTTACCATTTTTTTGATGATTGTGAATAAATCATCATTGCGATGATTATATCTGAACTCGCATTCTTTTAAGTGTATCACAAAACTATCAGAATTACAACCATTAAAT
>JBOFTD010000237.1:0-1435 GCA_051651885.1 Treponemataceae bacterium | reverse complement strand
TTATTTATCATAGAATCTTCCTTTACTCATTACATCTTTTCCTATCATTTTACGTTGCTACGTTAGTACGTTACAATAATGTATAGATAATAATATGGATTATTCGATTTGTCAAATTTTATTTGCACCTTCCTGCTTTGTCTGCAATAGCACTAAGAGTTTTTTCTCGTTATTCGCCAAATTTTTGCAATAAGAGGCGAGCATGCTCAAGCGATTGCTGACTATCGGCATCACCTGAGAGCATTCGAGCAATCTCAACAACACGATTTGAAGAATCGATAGGATAGAGTGTTGTCGTTGTTTGCCCATTGTCAACTGATTTTTCGATTTTAATATGCGTATCAGCAAAGGAGGCAATATTTGCAAGATGCGTAATGCAAAAAACTTGCCGATATTTTGAAAGCATTTTCAAGTGCTTCCCAACAGAAATTGCAATTTCACCGCCAATGCCCGTGTCAATTTCATCAAAAATGAGCGTTCCCGCCTCATCAGAGTCAGCTAAAATTGTTTTTATTGCAAGCATAATGCGAGAAAGCTCTCCACCTGAGGCAATTTTCGACAAGGGTTTTAAAGGAGAGCCGGGATTTGCACTGATTAAAAACTCAATATTATCAAGGCCGTACTGTCCGCATTTTTGTGTGCTTTGGTCGCCATCTTTTACGGTAAGATTTACAGCAAATTGCGTGCCTTTCATACCCAAATCAGCAAGAACGATCTCAATTTGACTTGCCATTTTTTCAGAGGCATTTTTTCGCTTTTGGGAAATATCTCGTGCGGTCAAATAAACATTCTTTTCAAGATCACTAACCTCATTCACAAGCTCAGCCTTATTTCCTTCCCACGCCTTGAGTTGCTCAAGTTGCTTTGTAGAATTTTCTCCGTATAATAAAATGTCGGAAATGCTGCTATTCGGATTTGCACAGTATTTTTTTTTCAGTTTAAATATAGTTGCCAAGCGATCTTGCACCGCTTCAAGACGGGTCGGATCAAAAACAAGAGACTGCTTGTACGAGCGAACTTCATCATTAATATCTGATAATTCATAAAAAAGAGAGTCAAATCTATTTGCACACGACTGCAATGAACTATCGAGCGAACTTGCATGCTCAAAAATCGAGCGAATTTTTTTGAATGTCGCGAGCACATTGCTTTGATCACCTTGCACAATCTCGCTAATTGTTTCTATGTCAGCGTATAATTTTTCATATTGATTCAGTCGAGATTCCTCAGCGATAAGTTCATCCTCTTCTTTTGGATTAAGATTTGCGCTGTTAATCTCTTCAATCGCAAAAGAAAGCAAATCGATTTTTTGCAACCGCTCTGAGTCGGAAGTATTCATTTGCTCAAGAAGCTTGCGTTTTTCAAGCAAGGAATTATATAGTTTTGTAAACGCCTCAACCTGAGGTACAATGCCCGCGTATGAATCCAAAAACTT
>JBOFTD010000236.1:0-4182 GCA_051651885.1 Treponemataceae bacterium | reverse complement strand
GTTGAATTCTCGTTCAGTTTTTTTGTATATTTACATTGCATGTACTTGATTTCACCGCAAAAAAAACGTACTCTTTTTATATGAAAAATAATGAAAATTGGCAAGATGAAAAATATATTCATGTGTATGAAGAAGAATTACGGGGGCTTTATCGTCGTCGTGAATATGATTCAAATTTACATGTTGAAGAAATTGAAAAAATTTTAAAAAATCTTTATATTTGCGAAGGTAATAATCAAGAGGGAAGGGGAGCTGTGGGTGATATTGTCTGTACGGCAACTATTGCTGCCCATGAATTTTTTATTGCCGAATGGAAAAAAGAAATAGCACATTAGTCGTGTGTTTAAATATAATTTTTGATAAGATATCTTGACAGTAAAGAAACTACAATTCATAATTATCGTATGACAAAAAGCCTTGAAGATTATTTAGAAACTATTGGAAATATTATTGCAAAAAATGAACGGCCTCGGGTTAAAGATATTGCACAGTTATTGAATATTTCAAAACCATCTGTTCACACGGCTTTGCATGCTCTCGAGCAAAAGGGCATGATTGTTCATGAACATTACGGTAGTATTACACTTACAGAGCAAGGGCAGCAGTATTTTAAGGAAATTCGTTATAAACATGATACAATTAGCTCTTATCTGCAAAAAATTCTAAATGTTTCACTCGAAAATGCCGAAAAAGATGCATGTGCAATGGAACATATTTTAAGTTCTGAAACATTTGAAAAAATGGTCGTGCACTTAGAGCCGCATTGATTACATGATTTAAAATCTTGTAGTTTATTATGAAGCTCAACGAAAATACATTTTATTGACGACTGATCGTCTATTTTATGGAAAAAAATGCAAACGTATAATTCTTTTGATGACATGGTTTATGATTTATCTCACATTGAACGCACTGATTTATTAAAAAAAATCGAAGGAAATCTTGATCCTGATCGACAAACGATTTCTTTGCCCGAGGATTCTAATGCAGAATTTGAATTGCTTGATGTTTCTGAAAAACTTCAAACCGAATCTTTTTGGATTAGAGCATATATTTGGCTTTTAACTCTTTTTACTAATGAGCGCTCGGATGTAATTTATAATAAATTTTTGCTTAATTCGCGAGCTCATCAAATTGAAAAAAAATATCCTGATTTGATTAATTATAAAAAAGGACTTTTCCGCAATAATTTCTATTTATTAATTAAAGATCTAAAAATGGTCAGCGATTATTTTAATCCCAGTATTTCTTTGTACGAGGATAATCCGGGAGCTTTTTATGTCTGCCTTGCATCCTTTGTTTTGCCCGATTTATACGAAACATTAGTAAAAGAATCAAATCCTGAAGAAATTTTTCAGTCAAATACGCCTCATCCTGAATTAAAAATGGCTCAGTTGAGAAAGCTTGAATCATTGTGCAATAATATGTCGATTGATGATAAAAATTTACTTTATGAGCATATTTGTTGCATCGATTGGCTGCGCCAATTTGTGCACTTGCCTTTTCATCGCATTACAACACGATTTTTTAACCTAAATGAAGATTCTTTTACCTGCCAAATGGATTCGCTTTATAATGATTTGCCCTTGTTTGCAAGTATTCTTTCCAATGGAAAAAAAGTTTATACCGAGGTGCTTGAAGCTCTTATATTATTTACCTCAAAAGATACAATTGCATCAAATAAACTTGATCTTTTTACTTTTTCACAGGGCGAACTTGAAAAAAGCATTGATAAAATTGCCATTATTAAAATGTTTAATTTAGCCGTTCCGCTTAACGATATTTGTTCAATCCTTTATAGCGAATATGACTGGAGTCCTGCAAACCCAAGTGGTGTTGAAGATTGGTTTTTTTCCTTTAAGAATTATTGGAAAAAGAATTTTGAGTCACAATGGAATGCATGGGAAAAGCAACAAAAGCAAAATGAGGCAATTTCAAATGCGTGTGCCTTTTTAAATTTATCGTTTCCTCCCGTACTTGAAAATCGCCCATGGCTTGAAGTTTGGTGTACGCTTTCTTTTACGTATGAATACTCAATTGGCTTTTTGTATCATTTTTTTCTAAAAAAGTATAGCGAATATACAAAGTTTTTAAAGATTATTTTGATTGAAGGGGATTTTTGTTCGCGCGAAAATAATCTCGAGTTCACAGACGCTTATAACGAGCTCGAACATCTTTGTACGAATATCCTTTCTTTTAACGATAAACTTGCCACAAAAGGTGAGATCGGAAAAATGTTTGTTAAAATTGTTAATGATTTTCAACGCACGATTCAAGGAAAAAGCCAGTTTGATTCAATTATGAATATTTTGAAAATGGATTCTAGGACATATATTCAGAAATTTTGTGTTGCGCTTGATCTTATGATAAACCTTTTGTACGGTATTAATCATGAATCGCATAAAAATCATTATGAAACACTTTTGAATATTGATACTATTCAAGGTAAAAATAATGATCTTTTTAGGGCAAAATTAAAAGAAATATACATAGAAATGCAACGATCTTTATCAATTATCAAAGATTTTCAAGTCGTTGAATCGCTCGTCTAATGTTTTATTTTTCTTTACAGAATATTGATAATGATTTTGCTCTTCTGCCCTTTGTAAAAAATTCCACTATTTTTGAGGCTCATGATGTTCCGAAAGCCTTTATTTCATTAAAAAATGCTGGGTCAATGCGATTTCGCTGGAATGAAAAAAATGACGTGCGAGAAGCTTTTTTTTCTAAAAATGGGATTGATAAACAACGAATCGTGCCTATTGAGCTTATTCATTCAAAAAAAGTTTTTGATGTAAAAAACTCATCAGATATTCTCAATTTGTGTGGCGATGGCATTATTACGAATAATAATCAATTGCTGCCATCCGTTACCGTCGCTGACTGCATGCCGATTTATCTTTTTGATACTCAGAAAAAAGTTTTTGGTGTCGTTCACTCGGGGTGGAAGGGGACGGGAATTATTTTGGAAGCATTGCATTTAGCACAAAAAAATTATAATTGTCTCATGGAAGATTTTCTTATTATTTTTGGGCCACATATACGTTCTTGTTGCTATAAAATTGACGAAGCACGAAAGAATTTTTTTGTTACAGAATTTTTAGCAGAATCAGTTTTTGAAAAAATTATTGATAATCAAGCAGAATATTATCTTAGTCTCGAGCAGGCAAATTATTTTATTTTAAAACAAGCTGGAATTAACGAAGAAAATATTTCGATTTGTACAAACTGTACGTGCTGTTCCTCATTTCTAGGATCTTTTCGTCGTGAAACAATGCACTTACCTTCTACAGCTTCCATTGAAGAGCGATGGATGAATTTTACACCACAATCTGCTTTTATTGGCTATGTTTAATTTACTGGATTAAAAAGCACTTTAATCAAATCTTTTATATCAGAAACTCGAATTGTCTCGGCATCTTTTTCGGGGGTAATTATTTTGGTGTAGCCCAAACTTTGTGCCGTTTTTACCCGCTGTTTTAGTCGACTAACGGGGCGAATCTCGCCTGCAAGGCTAAGCTCTCCGACAATTGCGGTATTTTCGGGGCAGGGAATATCGATGCGTGCTGAGTAAAGTGCCGCAGAAACGGCAAGATCAATCGCACTTTCGCTTAGACGAACGCCTCCTGCAACATTGACAAAAATATCTTGGTCGCTAAATTTTATTCCGATGCGTTTTTCTAAAACGGCTGCAATGCGTCCAACGCGTGCAGAGTCAATTTTTTCACTCGTTATTCGTGGCATTGTCGTTTTTGTAGGAATTGTGAGTGCTTGAATCTCAACCATAAAAACACGACTTCCTTCAAAGACAGGCACAACGGCAATTCCTGCGGGTAAGTTTCCCTCCCGTCGTGTGATAAAAAGACTTGAAGGATCATCTACGGGAATTAAGCCTTTTTCTTCCATAGCAAAAATGCCCAGCTCGTCAACAGAACCAAAGCGATTTTTTTGTGAACGCAAAAAACGAATTTCATCGGAGCTTCGCTCAAAAGAAATGACCGTGTCAACCATGTGTTCAAGAGCCTTTGGCCCTGCAATATTTCCATCTTTAGTAATATGGGCGGTAAAAAAAAGCACCGATTCATGCTCTTTTACCCACGTAATAAGTTCCTGTCCGCAAAGTTTTAGCTGATTTATAGACCCTGGAATATTTCCTGCGTGAGCAGAGTACACGGTTTGAAT
>JBOFTD010000235.1:0-1562 GCA_051651885.1 Treponemataceae bacterium | reverse complement strand
GTTTTGATTTGGCTAAACTCTTGTTGAGTGATCTCTCCATCGGTGAGTTTTTCATCAAGCGTCTTTGGAAGGATTTCGCCCTCCACAACCTTAAAGCCAACATCGCATGGCTCAAGTCCTGCGATCACTTTCTCTTCTTTGTTCATTTTCACGATACAATCGCCATCAAGCTTCATGCCCTTTGGGATTTCGATAAGCTTCTCTTCTACAAGCTGGCGGTCAGTTTTTTTAACCCAGTTTGCGTCGTAAAAGGCAATGCTCTCACCCGCCTGAACGGAGGCAGTTGACGGCACGCTTTCGTATCGTATGTCCTTTGTGTTCTGTGGCTTTTGCCCGCTAAGCACACCACAAATCTTGTTATTCTTAATCGCTATATACATTTTTCTCTCCTTTAATAGGGTAACTCAAACCCAGCGTCAAGCCATGATGTCTCTAAAAACTGGCGAAAGAACCACTCCGTAACCCAGATTTGCGTAGTCATGTTGTAAGGGTGATTGTCGGTATCAGTAGGGACTACACGTTTAAATGAAGCATCCACAGAATCCACAACAAATCTATCATTAGCACCATAGATGGTTGATATTTCCACATTATTTACCCAGCTAGCGTTTCTAAATATTCCCGAAACACCGATAGTTTCACTTCCTTTACCTCCTATTGTATAAGGACTACTTACACGTGCTCCGCTAATTGCTCCAACCGCATTCCTAATAGCATCTTCTTGAAACTCTCCAAAGGCAACTGCTCTATGGTCGCCGTTTGTGCCTTCAACCCTCTTAAACGCTGCAGCATACAAGGGGCTGACGTTTACCCAATTGCCTACGCTCATCCCGTACATCTCAGGATGAGTAGGCTCAGGGAAATACGGAAGCCTCTCGTACACCGTGCGTTTGATTGAATTAAGTACTGCCTGCAACCGACCGCTTTGGTCATACTGAGGGATTTTATTAGCAACGCCCTCAACACTCAAAAGCTTTGCCAGCTGATCCTCATCGGTATTGTTGGGCTTCCCCCCGCACGCCGTAATCACCGCCGCCAAATTATCAAGGATGAGATTGACGCTCTCTGCCGTGATAAACGACGGCTTTTTTGCGGGGTCTAAAAAGTCCCCATTGGTAAACTTGCCATCGACGAGCCCTGGGAAAATAACCTTCTCGCCGTAGATCTCAAGCTCCTCATTGTCAGGATACAGTCCTGCCATACTAACCTCCTAAAAATAGTGTAAACGTTTAATATTTGCAAACTTACTCGCCCTGAAAACCGAGTGACCAAAAGTCGACTGACCATGCGGAAAGGGTGTAGGAACAGGGGCGCTTCTAAAAATCACCACCTGATGTGCCAACAAAAGCTTTTCTGCAGCACTCTCAAAGTCCGCATTTTTGCCATCCATCTCAACAAAAAGCACGTTCAAGGCTGCGATAGATGCAAGGCGGTCAATGCCAAAGCGAGCATGAGCAAAAACAGCACTCGTGTAGGGATGATAGATTTTTGTAACCTGCACGCTTACTAGGGAGCAAGGGCGCTCGCTTACTAGGTGCAACAGCGCACGCCTACTAGGTGCA
>JBOFTD010000234.1:0-9919 GCA_051651885.1 Treponemataceae bacterium | reverse complement strand
ACTATCGCGAGGATTAATTTTTAAAATATTCTCAAAAGAATTTTGCGCACTGACAAAATCTCCCAAATAATAACAGGCTTTTCCATAACCAAATAATGCTTGCGTATGATTCGGCGTTTTTACCAATGCTTTTTGATACAAAGTTTGCGCCGCAGAATAATTGCGTGCTGCCATCTGATCGGTTGCAAGCTCCGTATTTGCATCTGCATTAAAAGGATCGACTTTAACCACTTGCGATAAAAAGTTTCTTTTAATAGAAGTTTCTCCTAGAGATTTTGAAATCATACTATTTAATAGAAGAAAGTCGATATTTTCTGGATCCGCATCGAGTAAGGCTTGCCCCATTTTTTTTGCTTCGTGGACTTTTCCTGCAGAAAGCAATAAAGCTGAATTTAAATACATTACTTGGCTAAAAGTCTTTACATTTTCAGGAAGCACTTCAAAAAGTTCAAGCCCTTCCTTTAATCCAGAATCAGAAATAGTAGTATTAAGCTTGCTGATAAAATTGCTGAGTACAAAACCATCAGGATTTGTTTGTGAAACGCTCAGTGAAAAAACACCTGACGTAAAAAAACATAGAAAGAGAAAAAATATAAAGAAAGGTGAAAAAATTTTATTTCTAAATAAAATCATGCAATATCCTTTTGTTAAAATGATTGATTTTGTTTTATGCTTGCTATATACTGACAAACATGAGTGTGCGTGCGTTACAAAAATTCTTTATCTTACTACCAATTTATGTGATTATTATTACGATGCTTTTAGTAATTCAGTTCAAAAAAAATTCATTTACTACCAAAAGTATCGGCACAATGCAGTTTCAAATGCAGGAAAAAACGGATGAAAATGGTATCGAAAAAAAGAATTTTATGCTTTCGTTTCGCGACTTTTCATTTTTTTCCGATGATGAAAATCCCGTTACGCTTGCTATAACGAATGATTTATCGGAAACAGCAAGTTTAAAAGCAGTTAATTCCTCAAATTCGTCAATTGTGCTTTTTTTTGAAAATCATATTTCACTGTCATTCACTGCAAATACATCGAACGATCATAACTCACTTGAAATTCATGCTTCCTTCCCTGATCATTTTCAACAAATTTTCATTCCGTATCGCATCATTGATCCTGAAGCAAATCTCGAAATTTCAAAAAATTATTCTATCGTAATGTCAAAAAATACTCAATATGTTATTAGCTCAAATCAAATTACACAATCACAGTTTGTTATTGATTCAGACATACTGATTTCAATTGAGGCAACTCCAATTGAAAAACAATCGCTTTCTGATTTTGAAACAATTGTCTTATCAAAAGAAAATTCATCTGAAGCCTACCAAAGTCTTACGGATAAAATAAAATCAAATTTTATTACCTTTTTTTCAAACCAAGCAGCACTAACTACTAATGAACAGGATGTTATTACATTTCTTTCAGAAATGGCATCGCAAAATAAATATGCGCAAGCAAGTAATATAATTAATCAAAATTTTGCCACTTCAGGAAAAATGACCTATTTTTCTACCCCTTATTTTAACAATCTTGTTGCCATGAATCGAAGTATGATAACTCAGCAAGATTCAATTATCGCAAACATTCAATTTTCATTAGCAAACAACGACTTATCTGTTTTTGAAATCGAATATATGCCTTTGCTTTTAATTCAACGCGGACAGTTTGAATTGTTGCGTAAAGTGATTAACTTTCCCACCGAACTGAGCGATTTTGATCCAACGCTTTTACAGGCTTTAGGAATTTTACACTCATATTCCATTTTAAAGGAAAATTATAGCCAGCTTGTGCAAGGATTAACTATTGTACTTGAAAAGAGTTTTGCCGTCATTATTGAAAATCTTGTTTTTACGGATTCTTCTGTGACATTTGCCAATTTAAGTAATTCTACCCAAAATGAATCAACGCATAAATTTGTTGCGCAAGCATCACGTATTTTAATCGATTTTGGAACTATTATTCAAAATAAAGCAATTATGCAAGTTGGATTCATGCTTTTTATCAGCTATTTTGACAATTTTGCAAATCCCTCACAAATACCAGAAATTTATCCCTACATAATTGAAAAAAAATCTTTTTATCCTCGAACTTTTTTCTTAAATAATAGTTTAACATCTCCTGTTACGGCGTGGTCTACCGCAGAAAATATTACCTACAAACTTGATAATAAGGAAGTGACAATTTCTATTTCATTTATTGAGAATCAATCTCATTATTTGATTATAAACGGGATTCCAGCCATTGACAAAATTGAAATTTATGGACTTTCGTATCGATCTGATCCGCGGTTTGAAAACTACAACTCTTCTGGCTATGTATATAACGATCAAACGAAAACCCTTTTTCTCAAAGTGCGCCACAAAGAAAAAGTTGAAAACATAAAATTATATTATACCAATACAACTCCAGCCCCTGAGTTTATTATTAAAAACTAGTTTTTTCTAAAATTAATTTTGTTTTAAAATAGAATCTTTGTCTTCACAAAGAATAGTAAAAACGCTATACTCTCCGAGTATGATTATTGTAAAAATTGCGCTACGAAATATTTTACGTAAGCCAAAGCAAACTATTCTACTAGGATCTCTCATTCTTATTGGAATGGCTCTTGTTTTTTTATCTAATACAATTTTTGAAGGAACAAAACAGGGCTTACAACGCTCTTATTCAGGAAGTCTTACATCAGATATTATCATTGCAGAAAAAAATACCTTTACAACGAGTATTTTTGGAAATGATATGCCACTTATTGGCGATTATCAAACAACCCCTCCCCTTTCTTTTTTTCCTCAAATAGAGCTTTTTTTACAAAATCACAAAAATGTCCAAGAATGGAGCCCCATTATTTCAACATTTGGGCGTCTTGAGTATGATGGAGGCAAAGAAGATGGGTATATTTTTGGAATCGATACCAATTCTTATTTTAAAATATGCCAAGAAATTGACACTACTAATATTCAACTTGATTTGCTTTCTGCTAATGCACGCGGTGTAGCTATCAATAGTACAATGCTCGAGATCATTGAACACGCAAGGGGAGAAAAACTCAAAATCGGCGACCCTCTACAATTAACCTTTTCAATGGGAAATTCTTTTAATATTGAAGATGCTGTTTTTGCAGGATCCTACGCCTATATTTCTGACTTTGATCCTTTTAATAAAATTATTTTATCCTCCCCGCGTTTATTGCGGGAGCTCATTGACTATGCAAATATTGAAACAGTATTTATTGATGATTTTGATAACATCGATGATTTAGGTGATTTAGAATCATTATTTTTTGTTGATGAGTCAGACTTTGAAGCAACAGAGAAAAATGAATCTTTTTTTACTATTATAGAAGAAACTCTTTCTGAAGTTTCCTCAAAAGAAGAAAACCCTGAATCACAAGATGGGCTTTGGAATTTTATTTTAGTAAAAACAAAAGGGGCAAAATTAGCTACAGTTGAAAAAGACCTTCGTTTTGCAGGAGAAAAAAACAACTGGGATATAAAAGTTTTAAATTGGCGTTTGGGATCTGGCCTTAACTCACAAGCAGCCTTTGCCTTACAAATTATTTTTAATGCAGGATTATTTTTTATTATCGTTGCAACTGTTTTAGTATTAATGAACGGTTTAATGATTTCAGTTTTAGAGCGTATAAGTGAAATTGGAACAATGCGTGCACTCGGTGCTGATCGAATTTTTATAGCAAGGCTCTTTTTTTCTGAATCAACTCTTTTAGTTTGTTTTTTTTCAATAATAGGAATTATTTTAGGCATAGGCCTTTCGTATTTTGTTTTATCAAAGGATATATTTTTGCATAACGAACTCTTGATGAGTTTATTTGGCGGAAAAACGCTTCGCCCTGTAGTAACATTTGAACTCATTGCTTATCATTTACTTGTTGCTTTAATTATTAGTATTCTTTCATGGATTTATCCAATGTTCATTGCCCTGCGCCTTGCACCAGCTCAAGTTATGGGAAAAAATATATGATATTATTTTTAGCATTGCGTAATTTATTTTTGCTACGTAAACGATATGCGGTAATGATTGCCGCAATTGCTTTGGGTTTTTCTCTCATTACCGTACTAACATCTTTGTCAAATGGAGCAATTATGGTAGTAAAAAATAAAGCGGCACGCTTTTTTTCAGGAGAGGTGAGCGTTATTCCTTTTGCAAAAAATGACAAACGTTACATTGAGGATCCACAAGAATTAATTTCGTATTTAAAAAAATCTCCACTCCCCCTAAAATCTGTTGCTCCTCGAACGATTTCATATTACTCAGATGCAAATCTAATTTTTTTTGGTGGAAAATATACCGAATTGCTCCGAACAGTTGGAGTTGATTTTGCTGCAGAAAAAGATACTTTTTCTCGCATACCGATAATTGCAGGCAGCGTAGCATCAATGCTTGAACCAAATAGCGAAAATGGAATTATCTTAAGTTCAGCGATTAGCGAATACTTAAATGCACAAATTGGGGATGATATTACGATTCAAACGCAACTTGAAGGTGGGCAGCTTAACACACAGATTTTTATTTTAAAGGCGATTTTTGATGAAAAAAATTTTTTTGGATATGTCTCATATATGCATAGAGCGGCTTTAAATAAATTGCTGTCATATAATGAAACGGCGGCAACCGAAATTGCTGTATATTCTCGCAGTAGTATGAGTGCAGCTCATTTTGCAGAGCGTGTGCGTCGCTATCTTGAAAAATCTTACCAAACACTACCACAAATAAAAACGCGACAAGAATATCAACAAGCATGGTCAAATCACAAAAAAGGCGTCGATACACTTGCCGTGATTTCTACTGATAGCCAACTTGATCAAATTGACAAACTTTTAAATGCCTTTTTAATTGGTGTTTATTTTATTCTCGTTGTCTTTTTAATTATTACATTAATCGGGATTTTAAATACCTATAAAGTGCTTATTTATGAGCGAACACGAGAAATCGGCGTAATGCGAGCGATGGGAATGCAAAAAAATCAAGTGAAAACATTGTTTTTAATCGAAGCTTTTTTTCTTTCACTTTTTTCTGCATTTTGTGGATTTTTCTTTGCGTTTATAATTTTATACATTTTTCATTCATTTGACTTGCATGATTTTATTTTAATTAGTATGTTTATAGAGCGTGGCAAATTACAATTTTCATTAACATTATATCAAACGCTTCTAAATATTTTACTCGTCATCTGTACTGTATTGATTGCAGCTTTGCAACCATCACATAAAGCATGCAATATCCAACCTGTTGATACATTACGATCTTAAAGGAGATTTTCGTGAATCAAAATATAAAAAAAATAATTTTTCTAGTTTTTGTTTTATCCTCATCTTTATTTTATGCAAAAGACGATATTTTACAAAAAATTGATGACTTAATTACTTTTAAGGAAAATGATTTGTCGGCTGAGTATATTATTGAAACACGCAAACCCGAGGGAAGTGTCTCCTCTACAACAGCTGCAATGTTTCGCCGTGATATACATGATCAATATTTAATTTTAATTTTAAAACCTGAATCCGATAAAGGAAAGGGATATCTAAAAATAGGTGAAATATTATGGTTATATGATCCTGATAATGGGAGCTTTACCTTCACAAGTGCTAAAGATCGTTTTCAAAACACAGGGGTTAGAAATTCTGACTTTAATCGTTCTAATTATGCAGGTGATTATACAATCGAAAAATCAACAGCTGAAAAGTTAGGAAAATTTGACTGTACCGTACTAGAGCTAAAATCACGACACAATCGTGTTTCATTTCCAAAAGTTAAACTGTGGATTTCTGAAGATTTTTTGGTACGAAAAATTGAAGATTATAGTTTATCTGGGCAACTTTTACGCACAACGGCCATTCCCACCTATCAAAAAACGGGTGATAAATGGGTTCCCAGCACTCTCACAGTGCTTGACCATCTTGTTTCTCGCAAAATAAAAGATAGCCTTGTATTTGAGCGCACGACTATAACGGTTAAAAATCCTTCTTTATCTCCATTACCTGATAGTGTTTATACAAAAGAATATTTACAACGCATGAGATAATCTTGCATAAATCTAAAAAACTTTTTTTTCTAGTTTTATTTTTCTCTTTCCTTTCATCAAACTTTTTTTTTGCGAATGTTGATGATTTATTTGACGAACCTCTTGATGATATCGATGAGGAAAGCGAAAATATTGACTATAAGTCTTTGATAGAAAGTGACCGCAAGTTTAATATCAGTGGATCTTTTTCTATTACAACCGGAATGTCTATTGGGTGGGAAAATTATGATTTTGATCTATTTAAATATTCTTTTGGCCTTAATGCAGAGGCTTCTCTAAATTTTGATATTCGTCCTGACCCTTATATTCGAATTGTTGGTAAATTTACTACGGAAGTTGAACCTGACACAATTTATTCTGGCTGGGGCGGAATACAGCTAGACAACCTCTATCTCGATTATAATTTGCTTGATATAGTTTTCTTTTCTTTTGGAAACTTTCCTGTCAAATGGGGTCAAGGAGTGCTTTTTGATCCTGCAAACCTTTTAGATGGTATTGAGGACAGTTTTAATTTTCGAGTTGCCTTTCCCACTTTTTTAGATGGCTTAAACTTTATCATGTATTTACGGGCAAATGTTGACCCTGAGGATATTTTTTCACTAGAAAATCTTTACTTTGCTGCAAATATTGATAAAGTTGTAAAAAATATGCGCTTTTCATTAGGTGCAACAGGAAATGAATTTGATGGAATTCAATCATACTTTGGCTACAAAATAGCTTTTTATGAATTTGAATTTGCGTCAGATTTTTGTGCGGTTTTTACTAATATTGCAAAAGACAATTTTGCCGTTTCTTTTAAAGTTCTTACAGGAGTATATTATGACTGGAAAAATTTTGGAATACTTTTAGAATATTTTTATGATCACACAGATCCAACGCTTTATTCGACAAAAAATATCCAACTAAAAGATCATAATATTGGGGCAACAGTCACATGGAGAAACATATTTAACTCTCCTTTTAATCTAATAGCAAACGCCCAACATACTTTTTCTGATAATACGGGAGGGGCACTGCTATTTTTTGCATTTTCTCCTTTTCCGTATGTGAATGTTCGATTTGGCTTTCCTTTTTTGTGGGGCAAAGATGAAGGTCGTTATACTCAATCAGTTTTAAAAAAGCAACCTATATGGAAATCTGTTGATACAAATACAGAATTTTATCAAAATCTTGACAAAAGAGCTTCTTTTTTCTTAAGCATCACACTTTCGCGTGCTCTTTAATGTTGTTGATTGTACTCATCAAGTTTACGATGAAGAGTCTTTCTACCAATACCCAGCACATCAGCAGTTTTTGATTTATTACCTTTCAATGCGGCAAGATTTTCTTGAAGAATAATTCGTTCAGCTTCTTCCAAAGGAATACCAAGAGGAACTTGTATCATATTTTGTGTTGTTTTTTTTGCAATTTCTGGCGGTAAATCTGCAAGAGTGATAGTCGTATCGGTACTCATCACGACAGCACTTTCAATACAATTGCGCAGTTGCCTAATATTTCCCGGCCAATCATATTTATATAAAGCAGATCGGGATTGTGCATCAAAACTCGTAATTGTTTTATTATTTTCCTTCGCAAATTCCTGTAAAAAAGATGCTGCCATTATAGGAATATCATCTTTTCGCTCTCGTAGCGGAGGCACATGAATATTTACCACATTGAGTCGATAAAATAAATCTTCGCGAAATAATCCTTTTTTTATAGCATCCTCCAAATTACGATTTGTCGCTGCAATAACTCGCACATCAACTTGTATCGTCTCTTCACCACCAACACGCTCAAAATATTTTTCTTGCAAAACACGAAGAATTTTTATTTGCACATTTTGATTTATCTCACCAATTTCATCTAAAAAAATACTTCCTGTATGAGCCATTTCAAAACGCCCTCTTTTTTGTCCACTCGCACCAGTAAAGGCACCTTTTTCATGACCAAAAAGCTCACTTTCCAACAAACTCTCGGAAAGGGAGGCACAATGCACTTTTACCATTGGTTTGTTTTTGCGTGATGACAAATTATGAATCGCATTAGCAATTAATTCCTTACCAACGCCACTTTCTCCCGTGATTAAAACTGATGCTTTAGAATCAGCAACACGGCGAACCACTTCAAAAATATGCACCATCTCAGAACTTTTGCCAATGATAGACTCAAAAGATTTTTTGCTTGAAAGTTCATCTAAAAGCTGACGGTGATTTAAAGTAATTTCTCTTGTTTGCAAGGCACGTTTCACAACTAAAAGAAGGCGATCAAGATTTAGTGGCTTTGTCAAAAAATCATACGCTCCATTTCGCATCGCATCAACAGCATTATCTACACTTCCATGTCCAGTAAGTACAATTACGGGCAAACCCGGCGATTGAGAGGCGATTTTTTGCAAGACTTTTTCACCACTAATATTTGGCATTCGTAAATCAGTTATTACCAAATCAATATCATTTTGATTAAACTGGAGCAAACCATCTTTTCCATCAGCTGCCAAAAAAACCGTGTAGCCTTCCATTTCTAAGACATCTTTTAGGCCTTCACGGATATTTTTTTCGTCATCAATGATTAAAATCGTAAATTTCATAGAAAGTCCAGTATACTGTATTTTTTTCACCTATAACAGTCGCTAAAGGAATTTTTATGCATGTACATCGATTTTAGTTAAAATAAATTCAACAAAAAATTGTAGAATAAAAGTAATAATAGATAAAACCTATAGTATTATTAATTATAAAAAAAGAACGACTTGTAAATTCGGTATTAATAATAAGATCGTTAATTTAAATATAATTTTTCATAAATAAAATCATTAAAAAAAGAAGGTATTACGTATTTCAAAAAGATTTCTATTGACTTTTTTTTTCCCCCTCGCTATACTATTGAAATAAATTTTAAGGCAGGTTGTATATGTCAAGAAGATGCGAGATTTGTGGTAAAGGTTCACAAAGCGGAAACAAAGTTAGTAAATCATATAATCATACTCGTCGATTATGGAAGCCAAATATTGTCGCAGTAAAAACTGAAATAAACGGAACAACAATGACCATTAAAATGTGTACTCGTTGTTTACGCAGTGGATATGTAACTAAAAAAGTTTCTGTTCCTAAACAAGCCTTTGTTCAGGCATAAAAAAGACTCAATGCAAAAAAAGCTAAATCTGTTTTAGATTTGGCTTTTTTCATTTCTAATAATCAATAAAATATACAATCACTGTACTCCATTTTTTAATATGTTTTGCATACCAGTTTTGTTCAAATGCTTGCAGGTTTCTTTGTAATCAAGTATAATTTTTCTTTATGCCTGAGTTAAATGCACCCTTAATTATTCAAAGTGATCGCACTATTCTGTTAGATGTTCATGCTCCTGAAGCTGATAGTTGCCGAAATCAACTTATTCCTTTTGCAGAGCTTGAGCGCTCTCCTGAGCATTTGCACACCTATCGGCTAACGCCTCTGTCATTATGGAATGCCGCCAGTGCAGGTTTTTCTCCCGATGATGTAGTTGCGGTACTTTCCACTTATACGCGCTATCCCATTCCACAAGCAGTTGTTGCATGGATTGAAGAAACTGCAAGTCGTTTTGGAAAATTACGCTTAACACTTCCCCGCTCTGAAGATCTTCTTTCTGATGAAAAAGAGGGCGAATATTTATTTTTAGAAACGTCATTTTCTAATATTTACAAAGAAATCGATGCAACAAAATCAATGAAAAAATATATTACGCCCTATCCGACAAAAGATGGATGGCGATTTTTACTAAAACTTGTTGATCGAGGAAATGTCAAGCAGCACCTTTTATCGCTCGGTTGGCCCGTAAAAGATGAAGTTCCTTTACGGGATGGAGAGCCCTTTGATATTGCCATACGAGAACAATGTCTTTCAGGAAAAC
>JBOFTD010000233.1:0-5508 GCA_051651885.1 Treponemataceae bacterium | reverse complement strand
CCTACCAAAAAATCTCCTGCACAAACAGAAACACGATAATCATTTACACTACCTCGATTTTCTCCTATTAAGGTTTGCACGTACTCATCAAGAGTTTCATCTTTTTTGCTTTCGACTTTTGTAACAAAATACAAATACATAAACTTTTCAAATGCTTTTCTTGCACAAAGAGAAAGCATTGCCCAAAAAGATTTGTCTGTTTCAGTTGCCACAACAATTGACTCAAAAACACGTTTAGAATCAAGTAGTTTTTCCACTGCAGCCAAAAGCTCCCCATTACTTACCAATGGCAAGGTCGTCGTAAAAGAAAAACTATCTTCAAGCTCAAAAGATTCACTATCAATCTCTCCATCAGCAAAGTTTAAAGTTAAACCACTTTCTTCAATAACAAGTTGTCCATCTTTTGGAATAACTAAGGGAGTCTTTTCAATACCATTAATACTAAGTGTAACTTTTGCACTGCCAAGCCTACCCGCTTTAGAAATAAATCCTGTAATAGAAAATCTGTTATTTGCAATTCCTTTGATGGTCAAACTGCCTGTTCCCTTTATATTTTTTGTAATGGAACTTGTGCGTGATTCAGTACTTGCTTGTACACAAAGTGCATAAATACGAGGACTTGAAACATCAAACACATCACACAAAGTTTCTTTTAATTCCCCATTAGGGAGTTTTTTCAAATCATCACTACTGGAAAGAATTACAATCTCTGTTGCATTTTCCCCAACCCCAACAAAACCAAAAATACCTTCAGAGCTTCCACTTGCTGATCCAAGTTGCCCGTCAAGAACAGTATTTTTTATATTTGCTAATCCCATTATTTACCTCCACAACAAGGTTTTTTTATAAAAGCCTGTATTTTATTATCAAATTCATCTTGTGTCATTTCACTTGAGGTTGTAATCCCAAGATATTCACAAAATCCTATCACTACTACCTCTTTGATTTTATTTTTCTTTGCCAGTAATAAAACAGTAGTTCTTTTTTGCTTTTCAAATCCTTTTTGATTTGCATTATTTTCATCAGCCATAACCCCTCCTATTAAAATTTAAATAATATCAAGAGTACTCTCTCGTATTACAGGAATCTTTTTTATATGAGCAATAACGCCCATGCTCATTTCTAACAAAATGGCACTAATATAGGTACCTCCCATTTTTTGTATGCTATCAGAATGTTCTTCTCTAATAATACAAATATCTCCATCAAGCATATCTTTATTAGTATGAGTAAGATTTTTATCATCCACTAAAGGATATTCAATTGGTAACTGCCACTTACTGGGAATATTACTGATAATCTTACTAAGCAATGTGTCTGCCTCATGTTCATTTTTTGCCGTAATACGAATAACAATAGGTATAATACGTTTCCCTCGTATAGGAACACACGTTCTGTTTGCATTCAAAATAAGAGGAAAATCTCCCATGCCATTCTCATCAAAACGAGAATTACTGTCTGTAATAATTGCTGCAAGTGGAATAAAGAGCTGGCTGATTGCCGTTTTTTCCTCATCAACTGTTTTTGCTATTTTTTTTATTTCACCCTCACAGCTGTGTTTTATTACATTTTCTAATAAATTCTTTGCTTCAAAAATCATGCGATCCCCAATAATGAATGAACTTTATCACTTACAAGTAATGTCTCAATTTTCTTTTTGCTCATCCCCAAAAAAGAACGAGCAGGAATTGAATATTTTGCAAATCCATTTTGATGAACTCGTGAATACACCAAAGGACTTCCAACAATCAAACTTCCTCGTGCAGTTGCCTCATAATCAATTTGTCTTAAGAGGTCTCCCTCATCTACAAGAATTTTGCCTATCGAGCTTGCTCTTTTCTTTTTTGCAGGATTTTTAAGAGGCTGCCATTTTTTGCCTGTATTTGGATCTTCTTGTTTTTTAAAAGAATCTTTTGTTTCGTTTAAAAGCTCTTCTCCAAAAAAACCTGCAACATCTAACAGACTTAAAGGTTTAGATGCAAAATTTTCAAGCTCCTTATCAAGCCTCACGTGAAAGGCAATACCTTTTTTACTCATTGTCTTCCCCTCATATTAATCTTTGAAGTTGTTCGAAACTGCACAGATCTAAGACTTGCTTGAGAAGTTTCTTTTTCTTGTGGAAGCAAAAACTTACCACTTGCAATGTTTTTTAAAAACTCATAGCTTTTGTCAATACGTTTACCCAACAATTTATCAAACTCATCTTGATTAATTCCTGCACTGGTCAAAAGTTTTAGAATAACTAAATCAACACAAATTGACTTAATGATGACAGGAGGGCTTTCAATAGGTACAAAGTAGCCACCAGAAGATACATATCCGTCAATTTCGCCACAGGCATTTTTTATTTGTTCTTCCAATACAATATTTGCATTGGTAACAATATTTGTTGTTCTTTCCCTGCCAAAAGAGGTATAAATATCTTCTGTACTACAATACATATTTTTTCCTTACACGCATTCTTTGAGTGAATAAATCATTTCTCTTGAAACAATATTTACATCATAACTTGTTCCAACTTGTACATTTCTCACTCCCTCAAGTCCGCCTAGTTCATCATCCCATTTACGTACCAAGTATTCTCCACCAGAAAGTTTCAGCTTAAAAGTTTTACCAACACAGGGCTCATCTTTTTCATTTGAAACATAGGCAAAAATTGTTGTGTCTCCCCAAATAGCACCTGCAAGAGCAGATCCACTTATTTTTTTATTGCCTGTTGTCGCTTTTCCTTTCATGATAATAACTTTTTCAATATCAAAAAGCGTTTGCAAGGATTCAATCGTTACCTTTTTTACTGAGGTAATTTCTCCAATACGCTCAACTAATTTTGGGTGTAATTTTAAAGCGTTGTAAACGCTTTCAGAAATAAACATCCGATTAGGAGTAATTGCACACTGCGAAATTGCATATTCAATTTGGGTTGCAGGATCTACATCTTTTTTACTAAATTTTTCTGCAGCACTAAGCGTTTTGCTTCTATCAGTAAGAGATAAAACCTTGTCTTTAATTTTTAACTCTCGTGCAAGCAATAATTGCTTAGTAAGAGATTTACTTGAATTAAGCTCGTAGGTAGCAAACGGTCCTTCAAGATAGCGTAATTTTTTCTTGTCAATTTTTTCATACAAAGCATGGTCTTTGCAGGAATACTCTTTAAGAGAACCTTGAAAGTCAACTAAAGCAGGTTGCCCTCCATTGGCCGCTAAATCTGTTTTACTCAAATGAGAGGCATCAAGTCCAAATTCTTGAAATTTACCTTGTGGCTCTGCTACCAAAACGGTTGGAAAAAGTTCATCTCCAATAAGTCCTTCTGTAATTTTTTTACTATGATCAACAGCCATATTTGATAATAATTTATCAACTACTTGCATATTTATTCTCCTTTTCCTAAACGATCAATTAAAATTTCAACATAATCACCGTCAACGGCATTTGTTAAAAATACTCCAATAATTTTTTCCCCTGTACCAGCTTTTTTTACAAAGCCTTTTGTATCAACTGCTACATCATCTCCAACACTCACCGTTCCAGCACAACAAGCTTTTGCACATCCCATAAGTGTTACAGGAATAATATCTCCTTTTTTATACGATCCTATATCACCACTAAAAGAGGCATCAATAATTCCTGCAAATTTTGAGTTGCCAACTTTTACGCCATCAGAGTCAAAACTCATGGCACATCCTTTTGTAGCATCTGTTGTAAGAATAAAGCTTTTAACCATTAAGAAGCCTCCTTATTGTCAAATATTTCTTTGTTTTTTTCATACATAATTTTTGCAGCATCTTCATAGCTCAAATTATGCTCTTTTGCATAACAACCAATTGCCTCACTTACATCAGCAGGTTGCGTTGATTGATTGCTTTGAGTTTTACCCTGTAAATTTCCAATGCCAATGCTAAAACTTGCAACAAGTTTTCTTTGTTCATCTCTTTCCTTTTCAGGCAAAGCTAAATCAATTTTTGTAAATTGTTCTACTTGAGCAGGAGTTATTTTTCCCTCATTACTCAACCCCTTGTAAAAAGTTTGCGCTTCAAGCAATTTTTGCTTTTGAACAATTTCTTGTTTTTCAGCCTCATACTTTTCAACCTTTGCTAAAAGCTGTGCATTTTGTTGTTGCAAAGCTTCAAAATTTTGTCCATTCATTGAATGTCCTCCTTTTTTATTTATAGAGATTTGATTTTCGCTTGATGAAATATTATTAGAGCTATTATCATTTAATAGGGCATCAGGCGATGTTATTAATGCACGGTTAAACTCAGTAATAACAGTTGTCGATTTATCATCACTTTTACCATTTATCCATGCATTCAGTTTGCTAAACACTTCAGGTAAGCGTGCTAGTGTTATTGCAGGATTATTACGCCCTAAAAGGGCAACCGCTTGAATGTATGGATTTTCTCCGTGTTCAGCATCCCCTCGTACAAGCTCTACACTCATGTAACGTAATTTTTTTGTTGCAATCAACTTTTTAAGCTCATCACTTAATTCATAGTCAACTGCATATAATGAATTGCCTGTATGCTCCAATGAATAAATCCATCCATACGCAAATTCATCTTTTTCACTTGATTGTTCAAATCGATATCTATGAGCAATCACTAACGGTACATCTGGTAATTTTCCACTCGAATGATGAGCAACAATATTTTGCAAATCTTCATTACTCCAGTTTCCTTGTGGATATTTTCCAGACTTAAACAACAAAAGTTTTTTCATGCAAACCTCTTATAATAAACACGTGCAACAACTTCTCCTGTAAGCTCTGGATGTGGATCAAAAAGTTCTTCTTCTTTTTTGTCAGCAAGTGTAAAATGAAAACCATTTGGTCTTTTCTTCTTTAAAATAGTAAAATCATATTCTGTATTTTTTACCCACTGCCAAAAATGTATACCACTTTTGTCTGCCATACCAATTTGTAAAAATCGATTGGTACTTTCTAAAAAATTAAAGCCCATTTTTAAAACCGCATCAGGAGATGCAACATAACAATCTTCATCAATAGAGCCTTGAATTAAAAGGTTTTCATATATTGCCTGAATCTGCTCAATACTAAAAAACTTCTTACTTGCCATTTCGCACACACACAACAAACTTAAAAGGTAACAACCGTACCGTTGTATTTTTTTGTTGGGATGCTCCATTTGTTTAATCATAATTTCCTCCTTGTCTCATATTTTTTATTTCAAAGTGCCAATACCTGTTCCTGTTACAACTCCTGTAGGTGTTGCAGTCCCTGTAATTGTAGTAGAAACGCTTGCACTTAAAATTGCTTTACTAATAATGTCTGCCATACCATCTGCAAAAGCATCTTCACTCATGCCATTTTTTGCATCTTTATAGAGTGCTACCAACTGCATTTTTATAACATCTTTTACAACTGCCAAAAAATACCTCCCTTAAAAGCTATTAAATACCGTTTAAGAGCGTTTAAAAGGCGTTCAAAATCAATTTGTTTTCATTGTTTGATACTTTTATCAAACAATGAAAACAAAGCCCAAAATTTCCCTT
>JBOFTD010000232.1:0-1451 GCA_051651885.1 Treponemataceae bacterium | reverse complement strand
TTTTTCTTTCCCAGTTTTTGGAAACGCTAAACATTATCTTTATGTGCGTAAGGCAAATATATTTTTATCTACTTGCTCACAACAACGAAAGCCCGTTTTTTTTGCAAGAATTTCAAGGGCTCGTTGCGAATAAAAGGCGACATGCGTTACATCCTCTTTATACCACCATGAAGCAAAATTAGTACACTCATCAACAAGCTGCGTTGCAATAATAAGCGTTGCATTTTTATTACAAAGAGAGAGCAAAAGAGCAAACTCCGCGCGAGGATTTTCAAAATGCTCTACAACCTCAAGGCAATTAATAAGATCAAACTTTTTTTCTAAAACTTCAGTATGATTTGCAAAATGTATATCGTAACAAGAAAACTGCATGTTGGAAAAAAAAGAAAAGTCTTTTTCCGTTTTTAAAAGTTTTTCGAGAATAGGAATAAAAGGCTTCTGCGATACATCAAGTGGCCCACAACCAAAGTCTAAAAAAGAACGAATAACAGAAGAATCTTTTTTTAGAAAACGTTCAATTTTTTTAGTATAATTCTTTAAATATTCTTTGTAAGAAATATTTTTTAGACAATTATTATGTTTTTCATAGCGATTTTTTTGTTCTTGTGGCAAAAGAAACTGGCTGGAATCTTTGAAAACTCCCTTACAAAAATCACAGCGATGAAAAAGAGTTGTGTCAAGGCGTAACTCATGCGTTATATTTTCACAAAAAATGCACGTCATCTTTTTTTATGCAAATAATTTACTTTTTCAGTCATGATAATCATTAGAATGCAAAAAAATGCAAGGTAAAATGGATAAATACTGAGTCCAATTACCCCAGAAAGAAAACCAAAAAGTGGAGGCATAAAAGTTGCTCCCGTATACGCCGATGCCATTTGAATGCCAATAAGTGCTTGCGAGTTATCGGCACCAAAATTTTCAGGTGTTGCATGAATTATCGCAGGATAAATAGGAGCACACCCAATTCCTAAAATGACTAGGCCTGCAAGCAAAAAAATATTTTGAGGAATAAGAATTAAAAAAACACCCACACAAATAAAAAAAAGACCCGATCGTATCATGTTGCGGTTGCCAACATTATCAGAAACAAAACCCGATAAAAAACGCCCCGCAGTAATACCAATATAAAAAAAAGCTGTCCATGAAGCAGCAACTTGTGGTTCAATATTGCGATACAAAACCATGTAAGTGCTTGCCCAAAAACCGGTGCTACTCTCGAGGGCACAATACGAAAAAAAAGCGAGTAAAATCGGTCTTGCACCGGGAAGATGCATCGCTTCTTTAAGCGTAATTTCTTTTGCCTTCTGTGTATTATCTTCTGTCGTTGTTTTTTTTATTTTCCACAAAGGAAGACTAAAAAATAAAATTGCCACAAGCAACACTTGAATACCAGCTATCACTTGATAACCGCGATTCCATGAAAAATTATTTGTCAAACACAAGCCCAT
>JBOFTD010000231.1:0-19601 GCA_051651885.1 Treponemataceae bacterium | reverse complement strand
GATGTTGATAAAAATTTTACAGGGGAGATAAAACTTGGATCTGGCGTTACCATTGGATATTTTTCACAAGACAGCTCTGAGGCGATGACCGGCACAGAATCAATTATTGAAATGTTTGAAAGAGAAACTCCCCTTGACCTTGTTCCGCGTATTCGTGATCTACTCGGAGCTTTTTTATTTCGTGGCGACGATGTTTATAAATCAATTTCAGTTTTATCTGGCGGCGAAAAAAGTCGGCTGGCTCTTTTAAGATTAATGCTAAAACCTATCAATCTTTTGATTTTAGATGAACCAACAAATCACTTGGATTTGGGATCAAAAGACGTTTTATTGCAGGCAATGAAAACTTTCGGGGGAACCGTAATTTTTGTTTCGCATGACAAAGGTTTTATTTTAGATCTTGCCACACAGGTACTTGAGTTAAGCCCAACAGGAAGTAAATTTTTTCCGGGCGATTATCAATATTATTTGGATTGCGTGCAAACAAGCGAACAGAAAAAAATACATGCGCAAAATTCTGCTGATATAAAAACAACAAACGATAAGTCGCCCCAGAGCGAGATAAAACAACAATGGCAAAATGACAAAAAACGTCAAGCAGAAATGCGAAGGCTTATAAAAGAGGAAGAATTAATTCTTGACGAAATCGATTTGCTAGACTTAGCAGTAAAACGCCTTGAAGAAAAACTCTCTTTGCCCGAAGTATACTCCAACGGAGATGAATGCCGAGCCGTTCACGCAGAAATTCAAGCAAACAAAAAACTCATTGAAGAAAAAAGTACTCGCTGGGCAGAAATTGGCGAATTACTAAATAACGATTTTAACTAATTTACAAATCAAAAAAAGGTTCTTGATTACTTTATAAAAGAAGAATTATAAACATAGAAAAGACAATGAAAAATACGTATATATCCCGACTACACATTCGTGATGCGAAAATGGAGAGAGATTCTCAAATATTTTTGTGTAATTTGAATAATCATTCAAATATTGATATTACCGCTTCAAAAATTGCAGACTCGACAACAAAGGCTTCATTAATAAAACGTGATTTTTGGATAATTATTTCTGCTTTAGCATACGCCGAAAGAATATTCATTTTCCTCCAAAAATCTATAAAATAATACACGAAATTCAAGATATATTATAGGGCTTTTTGCTGTTTGGTCAATTAACGTATCAAAAAATATTGTAGAATATTAATACCGTATCAATATTTTTTGTTTTGCATGATTGTTGTTCTGCCTCAAAATATTTAATTATTTTTCTTGCAACTAAAACTAGGTAAATCTTTTTGTATCAATTACATACAACAACTCCTTTGCTTTTGTCATAGAAAGAAACAATCCCCTTGCACATTTTTTCAATAATTTGTATTCTTATGTAACTCAAAATTAGCAATCAATTTTAAAGGAGCGAATATATGAATGGCGTTTTTGATTTTAGTATTCCAGATCTTGGGGTTCGGAAAGTACCGTCCCCCATCCAATTATCGAAACAGCACGGTGATTTTATAGCAAATTATGTGCAGGATGATGATTTTGTGCGTTTTAATATAGATGTTTTTGCAAATGTGCTTCAAGATAAAGCCGAAGCATACAATGGAAACTTTATTCAAAAAGCTGGCCCTCGCGAGCATTTATATTTTAACCCAAAGCATGTTCATGCAGGCATTTGTACCTGTGGCGGACTTTGCCCGGGTTTAAATGACGTTATTCGTGCTCTTGTTCGTTGTCTCTGGCATCGCTATGGAGTGCGCCGAATTAGCGGTATTCGCTATGGTTTTAAGGGTTTTTTTCCAGAAAACGGCTTTGACACTATTCCTTTAGATCCAATTTTGGTGGATGAGTGCCATAAAACGGGCGGTTCTGTTTTGGGAACAAGCCGTGGTGGGGGGGATCGAGTTATTGATATTGTTGATGCGATTGAAGCGCTCAACTTAAATATGGTTTTTATTATTGGTGGCGACGGAACGCAGCGCGGAGCTCTTGAAGTTGCAGAAGAAATCGAAAAACGAAATCTTAAAATTGCAATTGTGGGAATTCCAAAAACGGTGGATAACGATTTAGTTTTTATTCAAAAATCTTTTGGCTTTGATACGGCCGTTGTAAAAGCAACAGAAGCGGTATCTGCTGCTCACATGGAAGCACACTCCCACATCAATGGAATCGGCTTGGTAAAACTCATGGGGCGAGAATCAGGTTTTATTGCGACAGCAACAGCACTTGCAAGCCATGAAGTTAATTTTTGTTTGATACCTGAAGTGCCATTTGACATTGAGGGAGAAAAAGGATTTTTGGCAGCTCTTGAAAAACGTATTGTCGAGCGTCATCATGCGGTTATCGTTGTTGCTGAGGGTGCAGGACAAAATCTTTTGAAACTCACAGGAAAAAAAGACGATTCAGGAAATACAAAGCTCAGCGATATTGGCTTATACTTACGCGATAAAATTAGCGAACACTTTGCAAAGAAAAAAATTCACATCAACTTAAAATACATGGATCCAAGCTACCAAATTCGTTCGTCCCCTGCAGCACCAATTGATTCAATTTATTGCGAGCGGCTTGGAAACAACGCAGCTCATGCAGCGATGGCAGGAAAAACAAAATGCGTAGTCGGGCTTGTGCATAATAAATATGTGTATTTGCCAACGCAGCTGGTAACACGTCAGCGAAATAAAGTTGATCCAGAAGCATCTTTGTGGCGAGATGCACTTGATGCAACAGGGCAACCAATTTTAATGATAAATGATATGGAGACAATAAAGTCCTATATTGATGATAACCACTTGCGTGGCTTATCGTTATAGCTGAAAAGGGAGACAATAGTCTTCCTTTTTTTTCCATTGACAGTTTCATAGTTTTCCTTTATACTGGGATAAGTTTTAATATGAATAAAGATTTAAAAGATACTTTTCAAAAACAGACAGCTGGCGATGAATTCATTAAAGTTACTGATTATCCTAAGGGACAACTCACCTCTGAACAGAAAGTTCAATTAAACCGTAAAGGAAATATTCTTTTTAATTCAGGCGATATTGTTGGTGCATTGAAGATCTATAAAGCAACAGGCTACTCTGATGGCCTTGTTCGAGCGGGCGATAAATTTGCAGAACAAGGTAATGAACTCGATGCATTAAAATTATATTATCTCGCTCATAGCAAAACAAAAATAGAATTTTTAACAGCAAAGCTTGCTCAAGTAATATCAGCGGTTATGCAAGAAAGGGAAGATTAATTATGGATGATTTTTTACCAGAATTTTCAAATCCAGAAAATTTTATGGATTTTTCTGAGCTTGATGAAAAAACAAAAGAGCTTTCTAACCTATCAAAAGAAGCATATCAACTTTTGAAAGACAATCAAATCGATCAGGCAATCGAAAATTTTAATAAAATATTAGAACTCGATATAAATAACAACTATGCTCTTGTGGGACTTGGAGATGCAGAACGTCGGCGAAATAATATTGCAAAGGCGATGGAGTACTATAATACCTGCATTACCTTTTATCCAAATAACAATTACGCACTTTTTGGGCTTGCTGATTGCTACAAAATAAATCGCGAATATCAAAAATCGATTGATATTTGGCTCAATTATTTAAAAAATGATATCGAAAATATTACGATTTTAACACGAATTGCAGATGGTTACCGTAAGTTACGAGATTTTAAAAATTCAAAACAAATGTATCTAAAAGTTTTAGATATCGATAAATCAAACGCTTATGCCCTTATTGGATTAGGGCACTTGCATTTTGATTTTAAAGAATTTCGCGATGCACTATATTACTGGACATGCGTGCTTGATATTGCAGGCTACGAAGTCGATATTCGCATTCTCACCTCAATTGGAAATTGTCACCGAAAACTTAAAACCTTTGAAAGTGGAGTGCATTATTTTGAACAAGCATTACAAATGGATGCAAATAATTTTTATGCACTTTTCGGCTTAGCTGATTGCTATCGTGGACTAAACAAACAAGAAAAATCAATAGAATATTGGAATAAAATTTTAGATCTTTATCCTGATAATAAAGTTATTGTCACTCGCCTTGCCGATGCGTATCGACATCTTGCCGATTATGAAACCGCAAAAAAATATTACCAAAAAGCACTCAATATTGAATTCGACACCTACGCAGTGTTAGGGCTCGCCTTAATAAGCAAAATTCAAGGTGATTATGACGATGCTATAAAAAGTTTAAGCCGCCTAATCGAAGCTGACCCTCGTAGTGCAAGACTTTACCTCGATTTAGCCGATTGCTATGTCGAACAAAATAAAAAAGCTGAAGCAATAGAGACGCTTGAACGATTTCAAAAAACAGGTTTGAGAAACTATACGGTCAGCGAGGTGCTAGAAAAACTCAAAAGATCCTCATGAGCGATATTTCAATAATCGAAAAAAAACATATTTTATCATATTTGCCCGAAGAAATAGCTCCTTTACTTTTGCACGAACCATCTTTTCGAGCAAAACAAATTTTCAAATGGCTTGCAAGCAAAATAAATTCTTTTGATGAAATGACAAATATTTCACCATCATTACGCGAAATACTAAAAAAAGACTTTTTCCTCTTTTCATCACAAATTCTGCAAAAATTAGAAGATCCTGATGGAACGATAAAACTACAAATCGAATTGTATGATAAATCCTGCATCGAAGCTGTTTTATTAACCGATATTGATGACAGAAAAACAGCCTGCATTTCTTCGCAAGTTGGGTGCGGAATGAAATGTGCTTTTTGTCAAACAGGAAAACTAGGATTTTCACGGAATCTCTGTGCAGGCGAAATTATTGAGCAAGTTCTTCTTCTTGAGCAATATTGCAAAAAAATCGATAATATCGTTTTTATGGGCATGGGCGAACCGCTTGATAATTTGCCCGAAGTACGAAAGGCTATTCGCATTTTAACCCATGTTGACGGAAAGAATTTTTCAAAACGACGATTTACTTTATCAACTTCAGGATTGATTGATAAAATTTATGACCTAGCAGATAATGGGCCTGAAATAAAACTTGCCGTGTCCCTAACAATCGCCGAGGAAAAAAAAAGGCAAAAACTTATGCCCATTGCCAAAACAAATCTGCTGCAAGATCTACGAAAAAGCATTAAATATTATACCGAAAAAACAAATTCACGATGCACCCTTGAAATTCCCTTGTTATCAACAATTAACACAGATGATCAATCAATAAGAGATTTAATAAAATTTTGCGCTGATTTAGCCGTTCATGTAAATTTAATTCCATGGAATAAAGTAGAAGGAATATTTTTTACCGAGCCATCACAAACCGAGATAAAAAAAATAATACAATGCCTTGAAAAAGCAAACATTCCAGTATCATTGCGAACAAAACGGGGAAGAAAAATCGGTGGAGCGTGCGGCCAATTAGGAAGCAGCAGTCACACATAAAACTATTTTTTTATTTTCTCCTTGTCTTAAATGCATCAATACTATATTATTAATAACATACGCAAATCGAACGGAGGATGACTTTTATGATTATAAATCGAGGAATGAAAATTAAAACTCGATATTCTCTAAATTTTTTCTTTGGTATCTTTTTTTTCGCGGGTTTATTTTATTCATGCTTTTTTTTTGTAAAAAAATTATTTCCGCTTAATCCAGTAACGTATTCATTATCAACAGTGATTGAGCTCGAAGAAACGCTCAGTCAAGAAATTACACCCGCACAATACAACAAGGTTGCAGCCTCTCATAAAAAAATAGATTTGGGACTCTCGTATTATAGAGATCCTGATTATCGTAACTATGTACAATGGTTTTACTCGCATATCACCGGAGACGCAACGATTGCTTCCATTATTTTAACGAATGCAGACAAAAATAATATTTCTGTGTCGCTTGCGTTTGCCCTTGCCTATACTGAAAGTCGCTATCGCCCTCGTGCAATTAATCATAACACTAATTTATCAACAGATCGTGGTTTATTTCAATTAAACGATCGATCGTTTCCTGAATTAACGGAAGAAAATTTTTTTGATCCTCAAATTAGTGCAGAGCGAGGGTTAGCATATTTGCGAAAATGCTTAGATACTGCAGGCAACGAAGTAACGGCACTTGCAATGTATAATGCGGGAACAACAAAAGTGCGAAATGGTGGAACTCCGCAAAGAACTCTTAATTATATTGCACATATTAATAATTATCGAGAAGGACTTGATGCGTTATTTATCAATGAAGTGATTAAAAAACTTCGAGAACAAAATCAGACAATTGTAATGCCATCTGCAGTTGCAACGGATCCACAACAATTCGCATTATTTAAATAGCAATTATCAATGAAAAATCATGTCTAAAAATTTAATTTAACAAGAATTTATAGACTTTGATTTAAAACAAAAAAAGTTACAAAATAAATAATCTTGTAACTTCGTAGTGGAGAGAGAAGGATTCGAACCTTCGAAGGCGGAGCCAACAGATTTACAGTCTGCCCCCTTTGACCACTCGGGAACCTCTCCATAATACTATTCAAAAAGACCAGCCAACTTAGGGATTCGAACCCTAGACCCCGAGATTACAAATCACGTGCTCTGGCCAGCTGAGCTAAGTTGGCATAGTTAGACAACTATATAAAATAAAAAAAATATTGTCAATACCTTTACCTGAAAAATATGATCAGCGACCTTATAAATTCTATTTTTTTCGATAATAAGTGTCCTCAAGTGGAAGCTTTGTACGAAATCTACTATCTAATTTATAGTACGCTCCTTGCAAAGCTGGAGCTATTGGAATTGACGTAATCTCTCCAACGCCCTTTGCACCGTATGCGAGGTCATTAATATTTTTTTCAACAATAATGCTGGTAATAGGCGGAACATGGGGAGCTCGAAACAGGCCGAGCGTTCCAAATTTTGCTTGCGGAATACCATTCTTAAGGGGAAAATTTTCAGTTAAGGCATAGCCAAGACTCATAACTATGCCACCTTCAATTTGGCCTTCAATGTTTTTCGGATTAATTGCCCTTCCCACATCATGAGCTGCAAGTATTTGCTCAATTTTTCCTTCTTTATTTAAAATAACAACCTGTGTTGCATAACCGTAAGCCACATGACTTACAGGATTTTTTTTAGCCATTCCTATAGGATCGGTGATACTAGAATACTCACCAATAAATTCCTTTCCATTAAGATCGTTCAATTTTTTATTTACCAGCTCAATTTTTAGTTTGAGCGCAGCATTTTTTGCAGCTTCACCAGTAAAAACGGTTTGCCTTGACGCCGTTGTCGTCCCCGCATTGGGAGTATACTTTGTATCAGGAAAAATGTATTCCACAAAAGAAGGAGCAACTTTAAGTGTTTGACAGACTATTTGCACTAAAATCGTTGCAAGCCCTTGCCCAATACAAGCCGCAGAGGAATAAATAAAAATTTTTCCGTTTTTTATGCGAAGAGTACACCTTCCAATATCAGGAACACCAACTCCAACTCCTGCATTTTTAAAAGCACACGCAATTCCTGCAACTTTATCAGTACACATCTCAACTTTCTCAAAATCATTTTTTACCGCAAGAAGAGTTTCTTTTAAAGCTGTCCCCTTATCAGCAATTTGCCCATTAGGAAGCTCCTGCCCTGCTTGAATAGCATTGCGAAATCGTATTTCCCAAGCAGAAATTCCCACTAGTTTGGCAAGTTGGTTAATATTTGATTCATTTGCAAATGTTGATTGCGTAACGCCAAAACCACGAAAAGCTCCTGCTGGTGGGTTATTTGTATAAACGGCAAATCCCTCTATATCAATGTTTTGATAATTATATGGCCCCGCCGCATGTGTACAAGCCCGCTGCAAAACAGGGCCTCCAAGGGAAGCATATGCTCCTGTGTCAGCAATAATTCGCGCTTTCAGTGCGGTAAGTTTTCCATTTTCGTCGCAAGCCGTGGTAAATTCTATTTCCATAGCGTGGCGTTTTGGGTGCATTCGAATACTTTCATTGCGAGTTAACGTCAATTTTATTGGACGCTTCAAAATCCATGCCATAAGCGCTACTCGATGTTGCACGCTCATATCTTCCTTTCCGCCAAAGCCACCGCCAACATTTTTTGCAATAATACGAATATTTTCATCGGGAACGCCCAACAAAGAAGCAATTTCACGTAAATCATCATAAACACCCTGATCTCCCGCATACACAACAATCCCGTTACCTTCAGGTATTGCGAGGGCAGATTCTGGCTCCAAAAAAGCATGCTCGGTAAAAGGCACACTATAATTATTAGTCACCACATATTTCGAATTTTTAATTGCTCGTTCTGCATCTCCACGTTTTAGAATTTCATGAGCTAAAATATTGCCACTCTCATGAATTTTTGGAGAATTTTCCTTCATGGCTTCACTCGGACAAAGAACTGGCGGCAAGATTTCATAGTCAAGCAAAATATGCTTTACCGCCTCACGTGCAATTTCCTTCGTGTTTGCTGCAACAAGAGCAAGCACATCACCAATCGTTCGTATTTCCTCGCCTTCTGCAACTAAACAAGGCCAATCTTTTTTATGATGTCCACAGTAACGATTTCCACCCAACTTTTCGATATCTTTTGCGGTAAAAATCTCAACAACGCCATGCAATTTTTTTGCTTCACGCGTGTCAATTGATTTAACCAAGGCACGAGCAACAGGAGCTTGCAAAATCGCACCATACAACATTCCCTCAACAAAAAGATCATCGCAATACTCGGCTTTTCCCAGAGTTTTTGGCAGAGCATCGAGTCGTGGAAAATTTTCGCCAACAAGACCTTTGCAGGGGACGAAAGGAAATTCTTGATTTTCACGAATAATTTTTGCCGCAAGCATAATCGCTTGCTCTATTTTTACGTATCCTGTGCAGCGACAAATATTACCTTGCAAAGCTTTTTTTATTTCGTCATTTGTTGGATTAAGATTTTGATAAAAAAGTCCGCTTGAACTCATTACCATTCCGGGTATACAAAAACCACATTGCACTGCACCACAAGAAGAAAAGGCAAAGGCAAAGATTTTTTTCCATGTCTCGTCTAATCCCTCAATTGTCATAACCTCTTTATTTTCAAGCTGAGATCCTTTAATAACGCACGCTTTCATAGCCTTTTTATCAACTAAAACAGTGCAGGCCCCGCACGCTCCTTCAGCACATCCATTTTTTACTGACGTGATACGTTCTTTTTCGCGTAAAAATGTCATCAAATTTTCATCTTCATTAAGCAGTTTTTTTTCACCATTTAATAAAAAACTAATCATTTTTTCTCCTGTATCACGTGATCTTTAGCATATTAATTAAAATCATCGACAAAAAAAATATTATTAAAATAGTATACGATTGATTATCTGTTTTGTCAAATTTTACTTATGATGTATACATATTTTTTTTATTTAGCACAAAGAAATTTGATAAATCAAAATAGAATACTATGACAATTATTCAAACTACAAAAAATTATTTTACTATTGTTCAAAAGTTTATTAAAATTCATTTTTTTGACTTATCATTTTTACTTTTTTTCTCTATAATTGACCGAAGGATCAACCTATGAAAAATAATCATGATTTAAGACTTGCGGTTTTAATAGACGGCGATAATATTTCATCCTCAAAAGCAAAAGAAATGCTCAATGAAATCGCCAAATTTGGAATACCAACGATCAAAAGAATTTATGGCGATTGGACATCTGATAAACTCACGGGATGGAAAAAAGTTCTTCTTGATACTGCAATCACACCAATACAACAATATGCCTATACTACGGGGAAAAATGCAACTGATTCGGCAATGATTATTGATGCAATGGATATTTTGCATAGTGGCCGAGTCGGAGGATTTTGCATTGTCTCTAGTGACAGCGACTTTACTCGACTTGCAACAAGGCTACGAGAATCAGGCATGTTCGTTATTGGAATTGGCGAAAAAAAAACACCAAATCCTTTTATTGCCTCATGTGATAAATTTGTCTACCTTGAAATTATTGGTTTAGTCGACAATCAGTCAACAAGAGGAAATATTCAAGAGCCACTCAATATGAATCTTCCCGCTACGAAGGAAACAATTGGAAAAGATATTATAAAGCTCATTAAGTCAACAATTAACGATATTTCTGATGATAATGGCTGGGCATATCTTGGCGAGGTTGGTAGTTTGATTATGAAAAAAAAGCCCGATTTTGACCCACGTAATTACGGATACACAAAAATGACTCCGTTTATTAAATCATTGAAAACTGACTTTGAAATTGAAGAGCGTGACGCTATTAAAACTCGCATCAAATTGGTCTATATTAGAAACAAAACCTAAAAATAAAATGAAGCCTGACAAATAATCAATCGACGTATTTTATCGTTCCTTTTATTTTTGCCATCAACTCCATGCGCTGATAATAGTATTCTTGCAAAGCAGGCGTAAGCGTTTTTACAAAAGATTCGGTAAATCGTTTGACCAAAATATTTTTTTCAGAGTCAACATAGTTAGTAATTAAAATTTCGTTTAAGTCATCAAAAATAATTTTATTTCCCTCTTTTTTTGCATTCACTTGAAGTAAAATTGCATCTCCAGTATATTCGCGCATCGCAGAGGGATTTCCACTGTTAAGCGTGTACCGTTGCCCCGAAATAAAATTACCCATAGAATACATAATAAATTTATCGCCTTTAGTAGGACTTTTTATAAGTTCCCATTCTTGCATTACATGCGGATGGCTCGCCCACACAATGTCTACCCCGCAATCAAGCAACTCATAAAAAAAATTTTTGCGATCATCTGGTACATCCAAAACATATTCAGGCTCTTCCACATGAATTCCCAAGACAAAAAAATCAACCTTATTTTCTTGGCGAATCTGCTTTAATTCTTCCTTGAACCTTGCTCTCGCATTTGGCCTTCGCGGAACATAATTTATATAGTCAACACTCTCTCCATATCCGTTAAAAAATTCGCTCACCCCTAAAAAAAGAATTTTGAAATTATTTTTTTCAATTATAGTATACGAAAGTGGCGAAAGTGGCTTTTCATTGAGCCCTGAAAAATAAATTTCATCTTGTACAGAACTCTCAAAAAATTTTATTGTTTCCTTAATCGAGCTAACTCCCTGATCATTGCTATGATTATTTGCGAGGGTAAAAACATCAAAGCCGGCACGAAAAGCTGCCTGTGCGTACGGCGGTTGCACATTAAAGTTTGGATAGGTTTCGTATGATTTCGTCTTATCAACGGGAGTTTCAAAATTGGCAAACGATAAATCATCAGAGCGAAGAATATCACGCACATCATCATAAATTATGTCATAATTTTTCATGCGAGAATTGACTGAATGGCTCATGATATCACCAGCAAAAGTGAGAGAAAGATATTTTTTTGCCGATGTTACGGGAGGCTTTTCTTTGGATTCTTTTTTTTCGCCAGACTTTGGCGGAGCATCAGGCGAAGAAGCACACGAAAAAAGGAAAAAAAGCATCAAAAAAATACTATAAAAAGGAGCTCTTGTTTTCATTTTAATACTATAAACAGATTGTAATAAATTTGCAAGAATAAGCCTTCTATATAATTTGCTAAAAAAATAATTGATTCAAACTCATTTTTTTGCTATAGTGCACAAATTATAAAGGAAAAAAAATGAAAAATCGTTGGATTGTATTTATTGCATTAGGGTTATGTTTTACGGTCTCCCTAATTCTTCTTCTACCTCAGGTGAGAAGTTTTATTGTTTTGGATATTCTTGAGGGCATTCGATCCAAAGAAATAAAAAGAGAATTTTGGATGAATGAAATTGCTAAAATTGCATTTATAGGTTGTTTTCTTTGCATAAGTGCTAGTATTCTCCTTTTAAGTCAAAAAAAGATTTTTGCTTTTTTAGCACAATAACAATAATTTCCAGTGAAAAAGAGGTATCTTCTGTCAACCACACCATTATTTCCTACCTTTTTTATGGATTTTTTGCAGTAGTTTTTATGCAACTTTTTTCATTACACTTTGCTTTTCCTGTTATGGGTGATGACTGGGGATACGCAACACATGGAGACGTTTTTTACAACTTATTCAACTTTACCAATATTTATGGCTGGCAACGCGGGCGTCATTTCGCAGACATTCTTATGAGTATTGCCATGTTACCTTTTGGTCGAATTTTATATAATCTTGGCGTTGATGCATTACTTGCACAAAAAATTGCAAAGTCACTTGTTGGAACTTTTTTTATTTTTGTTCAAGTTACAAGTCTTTCATATCTTGTCTACTTTTTGAATAACAAAAAAAACTTCAAAATGATTTTTAGTATAATCACAATGATAAGTTTATACTTGTTTTCGTACTACAGAATTTTTCATTTCACAATAACGGCCGCATATATTGCCTCCCTAGGATTTTCTCTATTGGCATGGATCCCTTTCGCATATTATTGGAGCTTACAAAGGGAATTCGCTTTTTTCAAAAATAATCCTATTTTTGCTTCTGCAGTTTGGATTTTTATTTTATATTGTGCAAGCTTCACAATAGAGCAATCATCTCTTGCGATTACAGGATTATCCTTTTTTATGATTTTTTATTACATATTATCAGCAAAAACGTCGCTCATAAAAACAAAAGAAAAAATCCCTTCATATTTGCTTATCTTATTGTTTGTGCATATTATTTTGACTACAATAGCATTTTCAATTAATGCACTTTTTTCTGCACGCGGACGCTGGCAAAAAGAAATTATCTCAGAGTCAAATATTTCTACGGCAAAACGTTTATCTCATGTATTTCTTGATCAGCCACTTCTTATTTCTTGTATTTTTGTAGTTGGTATTATTTTTGTAATCTTTTATATAAGCAAATTTTTAAAAACAAAAAAAATAACAAAAGAGGATTATATTTCCTTTTCATTTATTTTTACAGGACTTTTAGGAGTTTGTGCTTTTTCCTTTATAATGGCAAGCTATACCTCTTGTTTGATTTTTATTTCGGTAGGAATTTTACTCTCAATTTTAAATCATGCCGAAAAAAAGTCTTTTATGGCAATTATCTTAGCTCCCACTCTGTTAGTCTTTTTTATCAATATAAATTTAAACCGATTTTCCGACAGTCAGTTTTTAAAAAATGATTCGGATAGATATTTAGTAAATATGTTCATAGAAGCAGAGAAAAATAATCTTGAAGAAATAATTATTTCAAAAGAAGAAAATAATACCGTAAAAGATCAAGGTTTAATGACGGAAAGTGATTTCATTTTTAATACATCTATTTCATCTTGGATGCAAAAATATGAGTACACGAAAAAAATAATTCCCATTAGAGTTGATTCCGAATAAAATTTGCAAAGAAATTAAATTTAAAATCGTGTTTAACAAAAGTATTTTTAATTAATATAGATTTTGCCAATTACCTATTTTCTGTCACGATTTTGCGGCTTTCAAAATAAAAGCGTTTTTCGCTTGCCTCGCCCATTGAAAAACTTTTACGTGGCAAACTCCCTGTTTGTTCGATAGTTGCAAAAAATGATTTTTTTGTGATTTCAGGCAAAAGAATTCCAACCGTATCTTTTTTTTGTGCAAGCTTAAAAACTTCAGTACTTCCATGAATATAATCAATTTTTACTGATTGATTTTTGTGCAAAAAAGTATCAAGCAAGGGCTGCAAAGTGCTTACCAAAAGATTTTCGGTATTTGTTTTAACAAAATAATGCTCATAATGATTTTCGCTCATAAATGAAACTGAAAATCCCGTTATTGCGTTTATAACTTTTTTTTCAAGTTCATCTGTAGTAGAAATTTTTTCGATATTACACGAAAGATTTTGAGAAAAAAAATCTAATAAATCATTGCCCGCAACGCCAAATAAAGCCCGATGAATTGGCTCAAACGTAAGCCCGTCATCAAAAATATTTACAATTTCAACCAATGCATAGCGAAGCGGAGAATTTTTTACAGCGTCTGGATATTTTTTTTTGTAATCATTCAAAATTGTTTTTGCGGTCGCAAGAGAATGGTTTCCATCGCCAACGGCAAATAAAAAAGTGTCTCCCTTTTCGTTCGTATTTTCACGATACAGATTTTCAAAATGAGATTGCATCTCGCTATAACATTGTTCATCAACGAGAAAGCCCTTTAAATGCCCCGAATTTTTAATCAAATCGGTTTCATATAGCGAATTATTGCGATCAACTTTTTGTGCAATTGAATCTAGCAATGTTTTTTTTTCGTCATTAAGCAAAAGCATAATATGCGGGATTTCTAGGCTTGCCCCATTTCGAATTTTCACTCTCGGTGGAATTCGCTCAAGAATCGTTGCTTCTGTCGCTCGAATAAGTGCTTTTTTTTCGTCGTCCCATTCGTATTCTTCCAAATCGACAAGAGTCACAAGTCCCTGTCTTGTACGATTATATGCCGTTGTTCGCTCAATATAAATCATTCCATTTACGGCAGAAAAATAATTATGTTGGCAATATTCATTCATTTTAGCATGAATATTTTTGATACGCTGCTGTTCATCCCCATCTTCTAAAAAAGCTTCAGGAAAAATCATATGCAATGTTGAAGGAGCGGATCCAATTTCATCTTCGAGGCTGTGCCAATAATCTTTGTCGTGTGTAAACTGATCACAAGCAACGGTTGCCCATTTTTTTTTATCAATTTTTGCAGAGGGAATTAAAATAGGTTCAATATGCAAGCCGTATTTTGAAAAATCATTATTCATAATTAAAAATGTATCACAATTTGTAAAAAAAATCTTTGCCGCTCGAGCATTTTTTATGATGTTTTACAAAAAAATGTCCGTTCGTTCAACAGTAAAAAAATTATTCTGAATCATAATCAATAATTGTTCGAACAGGAATCGGGTTTAAAATTTCTGAGTAATGCAAAAAAGGTAATCCTACAATACCAAAAAATTCCATTACACTCGCCCCTGCTTGTTCAATAATCATTTTTGCGGCGTGCAGTGTTCCTCCAGTAGCGATTAAATCGTCAACAACTAAAATTTTTTGCCCCTCTTTTATATCCGCTTTGTGAACTTCAATTTCGGCATAGCCGTATTCAAGGGCATATTTGCAAGAATATGTTTCGCCCGGTAATTTACCTTTTTTTCGAATTAAAATAAGTGGAATGCCTAATTTTTCCGCAAAGGGTGCGGCGAAAACAAAGCCCCGTGACTCAACAGCCGCTACAGCGTCAATTTTTTTATCTTTGTATATTTCAACCATGCGATTTATACATTCACGAAAGGCCTCAGGATGCACCAAAATGCCGGTAATATCATAAAACAAAATTCCCGGCTTGGGAAAATCAGGGACTTTTCTAATAACCGAATCGAGAGCAAATGATTTATTCATTTTCTTAGTGTATTTTTTTTTTATAATTCTGTCAAGGAAATGGCAAACCGACATTAAAAATTTAGGTTTTTCTAAAGTAAAAAAGTGACGGATTTATGCTGGCAAATGCGATTTTTAAATCATCATCAAGGGTAGAATGCTTAAAATTATTCCAATAAGCAGTCGCTGATTGAATTTTAGAAAGCGAAAGAGGCCAATCGGTGCCAAACATAATTTTCGATCTCAGAATTTCTTGTGCATAAGACGGCTGATTTTCGATAGTTTGCGAAAGGCTGTCCCAATACGTTTTTTCAACGCCATTAAAAGACGTGTCCGTATAAACATTTGGATAACGAACGATAAGCTCAATGATTTTATCTTGCCACATATTTTGCTGTAAAAAAGGAATATTGAAAACATATTGTTTGCCAAAATGCGCAAAATCGACATAGAGATGAGGATACTTTTCTAAAACTTTTTTCCACCGATCAGGAGATGTAAAAAGCTGTGCCTTGTCAAAATCAATTATGCGAAAACCCTGATTATCGCAATGCGTGATGATTGGAATTGTTTTTTTTTCGCAAAACGAATAAATCAAATCCATTTTTTCTCTTTCTTTTTTTTCATAAGGATAAGGATCACAATTCATTGGTGGATAAAGCTTTATACCTGCAAATGCGTTGTTATATTTTTTTTTGGAAAAATGTTTTTTAGTTTTTTCCCATGTTGCAATTTGTTCGGTTGCAATAGGCGACCACTGTGAAAAATACGTGTGTAAAAAAATCTCAATAGCTTCAATCTCCCAAAAAAAAGGATTTATCCCTAAAAAAGGACGAAAAATAAATTTGCTTTTAGGATTCTTCACGGCAAAATCGTGAAAACTTTTAAGAATACCGTCGGCTTGATCCACCACCTTATGAGACGGCACAATATTGTAATGACTTTTTCCATGCACGATAGAATAATCAAAATCCATAATGAGCGGGGAAAGAACAAGTTTGTCAAAATGATGCCCCGCAAGCTCAATTCCATTCTTATCTATAATAGGCGTTACATTTTTTTTCTCAAAAAAACCGCTTAAATCTTTATCAAGCAACGAAATACTATCAACTATTGATTGTTCCATAACGCTAAACAGACTAATGGTCTTTGAAAAATTCGAGAATAAATCTTTATAAATATAATCAGAGGCAGAAAATGCCACAAGGGATTCGGCAAGTTTATTTTTTTCGATAAATGAAAAATAAGAGGTCAAGCAAATATCTTTAAGCGTGATTAAATGCATGTGAACATCAAAAATATATTTTTGCTCTGCTTTTTTAGAAAAAATTGCCATAAAAATATTGTAACGGTTTTTTGTAATTTCTTCAATCATTAAAATTTTATGGTTGATATGAACGCAAATTTTTGTACCTTGATAATTTTACGGAGCGGTTACTCGATTATAGTTGTTGCAAATTGAATTTGGTCGATTAAATATGAAAGCTCTGCTTTTGAAACAAAGAGATTCGCATCGGTATAACGATCTTCGCCTTGAAATCGCACAGGAATTTGAAAACTGTTTTCAAGTTCGATTGCTTCGCCATAAAGCGTATATTTAACTGCGTGCAATCTTGAAAAATGATAAGTAAGAATAATGGGCAAAAAATCAAGATCTTGTGTCAACAATGAATTATCAATGCTTCGATTAGGTTTTTCAGGCAACACCGCCATGGAAAAAAATAAATCCAGCAAGTCTAAAATCTCAGATGGAATGCCCGAAGTATCTAAGCTGCCAAAACCTTCTAAATAAGGATAAACATCAGTTTTAGTGACTAAAGCTGCCAAAACATCAGGGATCAAAAAAGTTGTTGTGGTTGTTTGTTTTTCAGGAATTCCCCCTGCGTGAATTTCTGGAAGCCATGTTGTTTTTTCATATTGAAGCAAAATTTGTTGTCGCAAAGTTTTTTCATCATCCGAGTCAACAACATTATTTTTAGCAATGCAAGAGCACGCACTTATAAGTATAAGAATAATAAAAAAAAGTAAATAAAAAAACAAATTTTTACGCATATTTTTTGAACTATAACATATTTTCAAAAAATTCACAATCCGTAATTTGATAACGGCTTTTAGTTGTATTTTTGATTTTTTTTTACTATAATCAGCCTTATGAAAATTTTTATTATATTTTTAATGTGTTTTTTTATATCGTGCAAAAAAAATGAAAACGTACAACCTTTTAAGCGACTTACTCTCGGAACCGTTTCAGTCGTAAATGTTTTTGAGAAAGGAACTGAAAAAATTTATGCGGAAATTAACTCAGTTTTGCAAGAAATTGAAAATGAAATGAGTTTTAATCTTCCCGATTCATATATCAGCAAAATCAACGAGAATGCGGGTAAATCTCCCGTAATTGTTTCAGAAAAAACATATTTTGTTATAAAAACAGCCATTGAGTATGCAGAAAAATCAAATGGAGTTTTTGACCCGACGATTGGACCTTTGGTGCAATTATGGGATATTGCGGGCGAAAATCCTCGCGTCCCTGAAAAATCGGAAATAGAAAATTTGTTGCCTTTAGTGGATTTTAGGCAGGTTACTTTAAATGATTCAGAATATTCTGTTTATTTAGAAAAAGAAGGCATGATGCTTGATGTTGGAGGAATCGCAAAAGGATTTGCCGCCGATGAGCTTGTGCGATTATTCAAAAAACATAAGATTTCGCGGGCAATTATTGATTTAGGCGGAAATGTTTATGCATTCGGATCGCGTGGCAAAAATCTTCCATGGCGAATTGGTATAAAATCCCCTGTAGATCCAAGAAGCGAGCCACTTGTTTTGCTTTTTGTTTCAGATCGTTCTGTCGTAACCTCTGGTGCGTACGAGCGTTTTTTCGAAGAAGATAACATTCGATATCATCATATTTTAGATACAAAAACGGGCTATCCTGCACAAAGTGATGCCGCCTCTTTTACAATCGTAAACGAATCCTCCTTTTTCTCTGATGTTCTGTCAACAACGGCATTTATTTTGGGAAAAGATGCAGGTCTTGCATTTTTAGAAAACGAGAATATATTAGGACTTTGTATTACCGAGGACACTGATATTTTTACAACAAAGAATTTTTCAGAAAAATGGGAAAGATTACCGCAATAAAATTTTTTATAAAAATTTCTATTAAGAGAACACATAAATACCTCTAGCAGAAAATCATAGACAAGAAAAATTTTATATGCTAATATTAATAAATTATCCACTTGTCAAATATTATTGACGCTTGCTAAAATAAAACTATGAGCATAAAAAATTCCATAAATCAGATTTTAGAGACAATTCGCGAAACCGAGCAAAAATGTGGAAGATCTGAAAATTCGGTACGGTTAATGGCCGTGAGCAAATTTCAAAGCAGCGAAAAAATAAAAAATGCTATTGCTGAAGGAATCACTCTTTTTGGAGAAAATCGAGTACATGAAGCCATTCAAAAATTCCCGCCTCTGATTCAACAGTTTCCCCACATTGACTTGCATCAAATCGGACTTTTGCAGCGAAATAAGGTTAAGTCTATTATTCCCTTTTTGACGTGCGTTCAATCAGTTGACCGACTCGAACTTATTATGGAGTTGGAAAAATGTGCCGATAAAATACAAAAGCCTCTTTCGATTTTACTTGAAATGCATACAGGCGAAGATTCAAAATCAGGCTTTGGCGACTATGAAAGTGTAAAAAAGGCTCTCCATTTTTTAGAAGAGTGCAAATTCGTTGTTCCAAAGGGATTTATGACGATGGCGCCTTTTACAAATGACGAGAATCTGATTCGTAAATCTTTTCGATTGCTTGCAAGCTACAAAGAAAGGCTACAAAATGATTTTAAGGATTTTGATTTACGCGAGCTTTCAATGGGAATGTCGAATGACTATAAAATTGCAATTCAAGAAGGCTCAACCTTAGTGAGAATTGGAACGGCAATTTTTGGCGATCACAATTAGGATTAGGAAAATATGAAAAAATTGCTAGCAATCACTTTATGCGTCTGGGCGATAAACGGAATTTTTGCACAAATACAGGAAACAAAAGAAACTCCCATTGCTATGACAATCGACCCTTACAAAAAAGGCGAAGTCCCCACATGGGCAAAAGATTTACGCCGAGCCGAAATTATTACGCTTGGCTCTATGCCCTTTGCCATGCTTGGAGTTAATATGATTACTTCGGCGGTTACTTGGGCACAAAGCGGTTTTGACTTTGCAAAATTCCCAAATCCTATGAATCCTTCCCCTGATACGGGAGAGCTTACCGAAGATGAAATTTATAAAAGAATTTGGATTTCACTTGGAATTTCACTC
>JBOFTD010000230.1:0-5475 GCA_051651885.1 Treponemataceae bacterium | reverse complement strand
AAATATTTTGTGTAAGCAGTTGCTTTATTTCTTCTATTATGCTTTTAATTGAACGGCTGCGTAAGTTTCCTCTAATCAGAGGAATAGCACAGTATGTGCAATGGTTATCACAGCCTTCAGTAATTTTTACAAAGCTACTACATGGATAAGAGAGAAAGTTTTTTCGCACTCCAGAGGAAATCGTATCTTGTGGATAAAAAAAATCTTTATTGGCAGAATCAAAAAGGGAGTCAACAGCTTTTTGAATTTGTAGTACGTCTCCATTTCCAAAAAATCCATCAGCTTCGGGTAAACTTTCTTTTAAATCTCCACGATAGCGTTCTGCTAAACAACCTGCTAAAAGAATTTTTGTCTGTGGAAACTCATTTTTCCAGTCAATAACGGCATTAATTGCTTCTTTTTTTGCGTCCTCAATAAAACCGCAGGAATTGACAATAATAAGATCTGCTTCCTGTGGTTTTTCTGTTCGGATCATTCCACTTTCGAGCAACTTTGTGATAATAAGTTCGCCATCAACTTGATTTTTTGCACAGCCATATTGATCAAGAAAAAAGGATTTATTACCCAACTGTTAATACCACTAGACGAAATTTACCGTCTTCATCTTTGATCCATTTTATATCTTGGACAGTAACTTGCCCTTGTCGACCTGCTTCAAGTTCAACGGTTCGTCCCCCTCCAATAATTTGGAATTTTGTTGCATTCGCGTTTGATGACCAAAATCGAATCCCATTATTTCCTTGAACACTTAGTGTCTCATTCGCTGAGTAAATTCGCTCAATTCGCTCTTTTCTATCTGCCTCATAACGAAATAAACATTGACTTCGAAATGTTATATTAACGGTAATGGGGTATGCTGTTCCCCCTTCAAAAATTACAGATCTTCGGGTTGATGCTACAGGAGGCGTTTTTTCCTCGCTCGTTTCTGTTATAGGATATTCAGTCGTAAATGCATAGGATTGTGAAAGCATCATTTGAACTTCAGCACCACGTGTTGCATCAGCTGCTGAAATATCTGATACAAAAATAGTTAAATCACCACCAATATTTCCATCGATATCAAGATCAACTTCTTCTCCGAGTTCAATAACTTGCACCCCCGATGGAGCTAGGAGGCTTAATGTTCCAAGAGTCTCGCCCACCGTTAGGGTAATTTCACCATTTTCAACAGGAAGAACAATCTTATCTCCACTGTAGAGTCGTTTTTGAATAGGAGAATTTGTTAAATGATATGTTTCTACTTCTGTTCTTGTGATTGGAACAAAAACTTGTTTTTTTGACTGCGCATAGTTAGTATAACTTATTGATATTATGATAATTAATATGATTGAAAAAAAAGTTGTGAGTACAACTATCGCAATAGGGGTAAGTTTCTTGCGTGTTTTTTTTAATAATGCTTCTGGCACAGGAGCTTCTTGAATTTTTGCTGCATGATATAATGATACAATATTTGCTGGATCTAAATCCAAATAATCGGCATAGTTTCGCAAAAAGCCCGTTAAATATGCTTCTCCCGGAAACATCGTCAATAATTCATCTTCTAAGCTTTTTAGATATTTTTTTGAGATATTTGTTTCTCGTGCTGCACGCTCTAAATCAATCCCGCGTGATTCTCGGGCATTTCGTAGTAATTCTCCAAAACCTTGCATATTATTCCTTATTCTGTGTATAAAAAGTTGTTATAGTTATTTGCTGACGTTGGTGCATCATAGACAAAGCGCATATCAGGTATTCCTGTGTTAAGCTTGTAATTGGTAAAATCAAACATAATATTTTCTCCAGCCGTGGTAACTGCGTCAATACGTCGAATTAGTTTTGTTTCTGGTGAAATTGAAAGTTTCATTGTTCTAAATACCTCAGATGTATTTTTTCGTGCAAGCGTTAGTCGAATAACATTTTCGCTACTTCCTTCTTGTAGTGGAACGGGTGTTTGCCCTATGTCATAGGCGATCGTGTAGTAGCGACTCATTAAAACTAAGCCTTGCGGCGTTGCAAGGCCCATGCCACCTGTTGCACTTGATCCTGAAACTGACTGATTTAAGATAACTCTTTGATCTGGAAGATAGATTTTCAAAACAGAACCATCAAAAACGATTGCTTGATTACTCGGCTTTGAAAAATCAATTCGCAATAAATTAGGACGCTTAAACGAAAGCTTTGAAATCATTTCCGATCGATTTGCCACAATTTTGAGGGAGGCTTCAAAATCTTTTATTGTTCCGTATTTTTCTGAGACAGATTGAAAAAAAATACTTGCCGTTAAAATTTCTTGCGATGCACCTTTGGAAATAAAAAGCGTTAAGAGAAAACAGATGCAGACGAATAATTTTTTAGTAAATAATATATTAAAAGGCATTGTTATTATTGTTACAAAAAAAAACAAAACAGTCAATAGCAAAGATAATTATATCAAAGATAATTGGTTAAAGATCTCTGTAATATTAGAGCGTAATATCCCTAAAAAAGGCAAAAATTATCTCATTTTGAGATCAAGAAAATGATAGTTTTATAGTATCAAATCTCATTTTTTTTATTTTCAAGTTCTGCTAATCGGATCTGATAAATTTTGACAATAGTGCCATTATAAATTTTTTGTGCTTCATCAAGCCATTTTTTAGTTTGTATAGGGTCATCAATTTGCAAAAAAGCTTGGACAAAAAGAAGGCAAATCAAATAATTATCAGATTTTGGTGAAAGTGGTTTATCTTGTCGAATAAGAATTTCTAAATCCCTAATCCCTTTTTTTATATTTCCAAAGCGGGGCGGGGGCATAACATCGATCGCACTAAGGAGCATTTGTGCATTCACATTTGAGGGCTCAAGCTTAGCCGCTTTTTTTACCATTGATGTAAAACTTATCCATGAAAAAAGCATAGAAAAAGGATTTTTATTCATCGTCGTCATAAAACGAAGAAGTGCAAGCGTAACTAGTCCATCAGCTGTTGGATTCGCATCCACCGATTTTTGGGCAAAATCCTGCGCCGTTATCGCATAGCTATGCATAATCTCTTTAACACCGATAACAACGGTATATAAGACCTTAAAATCTTTGGTAACCCATATTTCATTATCAACAGTTTCCATATATTTTAAGGCAAAATTCAAACCACGATAAAAATAGGCACGGGCTAAATAGGTATTTTTTATATCTTCAGCGTTGATTAAAATAATTGAGTGTATTGCATTCTCAAATAAAATTTGCATTTCTGCTTCAGGCAAAATTTCTCGATGCACTTCATTTTCAAAAACATAGTAATCAAACAGATGAGGAATATTTGTTTGTGAAAACAACAAGGAGAAAAAGAAAAAAATTAAAACACGGGAAGTATTTTTTTTTGATAGCATAAAATAGCATTAAAATGAAAAAGCTATTCTGTTAAAATACGAATTACTTCTGCTTTGTCAGTTGTTTCCAAGATTTCTAGGCGTTTTTCTGCACTTTTAAATAGCAAGCTCACTTCTGCCAAAAATTGTAAATGAGGTCCTGTTTTATTGATTGGAGACAAGGTCATTATAAAAATACGACAAGGCTCTTGATCTAAAGAATCAAAATCAACAGGGTTATCAGAAATACCAATACAGGCAACTAAATCATCAACATAGTCTGTTTTTCCATGAGGAATTGCAATTCCGTGCTTCATTCCTGTAGACATTTTACGCTCGCGGTCAAGAACGCATTCTCGAGCCTGTGTCTTATCTTTTACTTTTCCAACATTCACAAGAATATCAAGCATTTCATCAATGATTTCTTCTTTTGTTGTTCCTTTAAGATGCAAATTTACCGTATCCGGAGTTAAAACAGTTTTTAAATTCATAGCTTCTAGTGTAATTTGACTTAGATTTAAAGTCAAGTTTTTTTTATCGATTTTTTTATTTTTTTTATGAGTCGATAATATACGTAGAAAATCTATAATTCTTTCTATATATATTAAGCGTGTATTTTCTCTAAGTTTCTTTTTTTTTGTCAAAAATACTTTAATCTCTTTTAAAAACATGATAAAGTAAGCCGATTATTTTTGTATATAATGTAAGAAAATTGTCATTTTTAGAATGAATGTTTCTAAAAATAGAGGAGAAATAAGAATGAAATATGGCTATTTTGATGATGAGAAGCGGGAATATGTGATTGACAATGTGGCAATTCCTGTTTCATGGACGAATTATTTGGGAACAGAATCTACTGGTGCGGTAATTTCGCAAAATGCTGGTGGCTATATGTTTCATGAGTCTCCAGAGACGCATCGTATTACGCGTTTTCGGGCAAATGCAATTCCTCTTGATCGGCCTGGCCATTATTTATACGTGCGTGATGAGCAGTCAAAGGATTATTGGTCTGTTTCGTGGCAACCCGTTGCAAAGCCTTTAAATCGTGCAAAATATATTTGTCGTCATGGGCTTTCGTATTCAACTTTTGAGTGCGACTATGAAGGCATAAAAGCAACGCAAACTCTTTTTATCCCTCGAGGCGATGAATGCGAGTTGTGGGATATTACTTTAAAAAATAATTCTGACAAAGAGCGAACTTTAAGCCTTTTTTCTTATTGTGAGTTTTCTTTTAATATGATTGAAATTGACAATCAAAACTTTCAAATGAGTTTGTATTGTTCAGGTTCTTCTTATGAAGACGGTATTATTGAAGTTGATAATTTTTATAATCCATCGATGTATCATTATATGACATCAAACTTTATGCCTGATAGCTATGATTGCTTGCGAGATAGTTTTATTGGCGATTATCGCACAGAGTCGAATCCGATCGGTGTTGAAAATGGAAAACTCTCTGGTAGTAGCGAACTTGGAAATAATCACTGCGGTGCCTTGCAAAAAGGATTTACGCTCAAAGCAGGCGAAGAAATTCGTGTGGTTATTATGCTTGGCGTTGGTGATAAAGCCATTGCAAAAAAAATCCGCCAAAAATATAGCGATTTTACGGCTGTTGATAAGGCGTTTTCTGACTTACGCGTATTTTGGAATGAGCGTTTAGCAAGTTTGCAAATTAAAACACCGAATCAAAATATGAACACCATGATAAATACGTGGAATTTGTATCAAGCTGAAGTGAATATTATTTTTTCTCGATTTGCTTCCTTTATAGAAGTTGGTGGGCGAACAGGACTTGGCTATCGTGATACGGCACAAGACGCAATGTGTGCGGTTGCCTTTGAGCCAAAAAAATCAAAACAACGAATTATTGAGCTTTTGCGAGGGCTGACCTCAACAGGATATGGTTTACATCTTTTTGATCCTGCTGTTTTTGACCCAGATCGTCCCGCTCCTTTGCCCTTTAAATCTCCAACGGTAAAACCTGAGCCAAGTGTAACTGATTTAGTGCATGGGCTTGAGCACACCTGCTCTGATGACGCGCTGTGGCTTATTCCTGCAATTGCTGAGTATATTAAAGAGACGGGTGATGATGATTTTATTGAACAAAAACTCGGTTATGCTGACGGTGGACAGGGCAGTGTTTACGAGCAT
>JBOFTD010000229.1:0-6088 GCA_051651885.1 Treponemataceae bacterium | reverse complement strand
CACGCCTCTACGGCAACAATTGCACAGTTTGTTCCCGTTAAGGTTGGGGGATTTTTAATGGAAAAAGAGGTACAATACCTTGATCCGATGGTGTCAAATCCTGCAAAACCGATGATTGCGATTATTGGTGGGGCAAAAGTTTCATCAAAAATTGCTGTGCTTGAAAGCCTTTTGAAAAATGCCTCTGCGCTTATTATTGGCGGTGGAATGGCGTACACGTTTTTAAAAGCACAAGGTCATACTATTGGTAAATCTTTGGTTGAAGACGACTTTATTCAAACTGCAAAGGATTTATTAAAATCTGCAAGTGAAAAAAATGTAAAAATTATTTTACCCTTAGATCACTTGTGCTCTGCAGATTTTTCCCCTGAGGCAAAGGCGGTTGCCATTGATGCGCTAGATATTCCTGCTGATTTAATGGGAATGGATGTTGGCGAAAAAACGATCGAGGTTTATACAAAAGAAATCCTTGCGGCAAAGTCAATTGTTTGGAATGGTCCTGTTGGCGTTTTTGAATTTGATGCGTTCTTAAAAGGAACAGAGAAGCTTGCATACCTTGTTGCGCAAGCAACCGATAAGGGTGCAATTTCTGTTGTTGGGGGTGGCGACTCTGTTGCAGCTGTCAATAAATTTAAACTTTCAAGCAAAATGAGCCATGTTTCAACAGGTGGAGGAGCCTCCCTTGAATACCTTGAGGGCAAGACACTCCCTGGTATTGCCGTTTTAGAAACAAAGTAAAAATTACTTAAAAAAAAGACTTCCGAAAGGAAGTCTTTTTTTTGCTCGTTTGTAAATTATTTTGACTCTAAAGCAATGGTTTTCGTGACGGTATTGCAAACCTCATCTGGACCATAATATTGGATAGCTCCAGGGAATAAAAAGCTTGTTTTAATCGCCCATGTATCACGATTTTTAGCAAACTCCTTAAAAGGATTGCCGTCAAGCTCAACTAAGGCTTTACGGATTACAGGCTTTTTAGAGCCATGTCGTTGCTCCATATTCATCATCATCGTTAAAGGTACGCCACCAGCAATCCAATCTTTTGAAGGAGATGTAAGATTCCGAACAGAAGAAAGATAGCCTGTTAACCCAGAAGCAATCAACAAGAACGCAGTAAAGCCGAGTGAATAGCAGTAATCTAAGTCAAAATTTGATGGGAAAGCACAGCGACCTTCATAGCCAAAAAAGTGACAGTATGAACTAAAGATTCCTTTATAAGTGCCAGCTTTTTTCATTTCTTTGAGTTTTTCTTCAACCATAACAGAAAGCAATTTTTCTGTATCAATACGAGAAACCTGCACGTTTCCATGTGGATCGCGATCAGCTAAAAACTGAGCTGCAATTGCACTTGGCAATGAAGCAAAAGTTTCAAAAGAAGCCTTTGTTAAATGCTTTGAAAGCCATTCTTTCTTTGCTTCAAAAGTATCTAATGCGTTAAAATCTTTTTCATGGTGAGCCATCGTATCGTTCAACTCAGCAATGAGAGTTTTCATTTCTGGAATAAACTCAACTAAGCCTTCTGGAATTAAAATTAAGCCAAAATTTTCGTCATTTTCTGCACGCTTTGCAATCACATTACAAATATCATCAGAGATTTGACGAAGCGTCATTTTTTTTGCTTCCACTTCTTCAGAAATCAAGCAAATATTTGGCTGCGTTTGTAAGGCACATTCAAGTGCAATGTGAGAAGCAGAGCGACCCATCAATTTAATAAAATGCCAATATTTTTTAGCACTATTTGCGTCACGGCCAATATTTCCAATCAACTCAGAATAGGTTTTGCATGCGGTGTCAAAACCAAAACTTGTTTCAATCATTTCATTTTTTAAGTCGCCATCAATCGTTTTAGGGCAGCCAATCACTCGCGTTTTTGAACCCGCAGCTATCATTTGTTCAGCTAAAAGAGCAGCATTTGTATTTGAATCATCACCACCAATAACAACGATAGCGTCTAAATCCATTTTTTTTGCCGTTTCAATAGAGCGAGAAACTTGCTCTGGGCTTTCAATTTTTGTTCTGCCTGAACCAATAATATCAAAGCCGCCAGTATTTCTATATTCATCGATAAGAGAATCGGTAAATTCAATATATTTGCCGTCAATTAAACCTGCAGGCCCGCTTAAAAATCCATATAATATGGATTTTGAATTCCCTTTTTTAATGCCATCATACAAGCCTGAAATAACGTTATGTCCACCAGGAGCTTGCCCGCCAGAGAGAATAACGCCAACTTTAATTTGGGCATTCACTGTATCATTGGTGCCTTTTTTGAACTGAACCAAAGGCTTTCCGTAAGTTTGCTTGAATAAAGATTTTAAGTCAGCTTGATCTGCAATGCTTTCAGTTGGCTTACCTTCTTCAAGGGCGATAGTTGCTAAACTTTCATTTAAGATAGCAGGCATTTTTGGCTTGTATTCATAACGAGCCTTTTGTAAAACTGATATTGACATTATTGTAATTTTCTCCTTACTTGAAAATAGTATTTTTATTGTACTGATAAAATAAAAGTTGTCAATTATATGTAATGATCAAGCTTCATTTTTGTACTCTCATTCGAGAGGCTTCTTTTTTTCGGTTTTTAACAAACTAAGTCCCGCACAGGTAAGTCCAATACCTAAAAGAGCAATACCTTCTTCACTGTCTAATTTATCTAAAATAGACAAAACGGTAACCGCAACTCCCATTGCTAGCGAAACTGCCTTCAAAATAAGTGTGGTAAGATACTCAATTTTGTTTTCTTGTGGCACAGTTATTTTGTTGCATTGTATAAGATCATTTACTGATACATCAAGCTCTTGTGCAAGTTTTGACAACGAATTGATATCAGGGCAAGAAAGATCACGCTCCCACTTTGAGACCGCTTTATCCGTAACATTCATTTTTTCTGCTAATTCAAGCTGTGTCATTTCCTTTGCTTTTCTTAATGATGAAATCATCATTCCCAGTGTTTGTTTTTGCATATACGCTCCATGATCTGTGATATGCTCATAAGTATACAGCATCAGTTTTGTATACTCAACCGACCAGTAGTTTACCTGTCTCGCTTTTTAGTAGAGTTTGGTTAGTGAGTTTTTAAATACGCGATACTAAAAAATATTTTTTCTATACACTAAAAGGAACGTCTTGAGTCGTTTTAAAAGATGAAATGAGCAATCAATTAACTGATAAAATAAAAGTTGTCAATTAAAAAACTGTGAAAGAAAAATAAAATTTGCTTTTTTTGTAAAGTTGGAGTAGAATGAGGTGAGGAAGATTAAGAGCAGAATGGAAACGGGCGTCTTCCCGTATATAAAAAGGAGAAAAAATGAAAAAAATTATTATTATCGCGAGTTTAATTTTGAGTGTTTTTATTTCATGTGCTAAAAAAGAGGATGATTCAAAAATAAAATTGGTGTATTGGTCAATGTGGAATAATGTTGAGGCACAAGGTGTTGTGCTTGAGCGTGCTATTCAGGATTTCGAAAAGAAAAATCCTGATGTTCAGATTGAAATTAATTGGATTGGGCGTGATGTGGGAAAAACTTTGAAACCCGCATTGGACAAGGGGCAAACAATTGATATGTGGGATCAGGGAATTGAGTCTGTAGTAAAATCGTGGGGTGAGTATGCTTTGCAACTCGATAGCTATGTGGCGGTTGGATATCCTGAAACAGATGGCATACCTTATGAGAATGTTGTTTTACAATCGCTTTTGAATGAAACGCGTAGTTTTAATGCAGATAACAATCTTTTGGCATTGCCTTATCAACCCTTTGTTTTTGCTTTTATGTATAACAAGGATCATTTTGCACAGGCGGGAGCTACCGTTCCAACGACGTGGGATGAGTTTTTGGTAACGTGCCAAAAATTAAAAGACGCAGGTTTTGATCCTATTACGACTGATGACGCTTATATTGATACGCTTATTGGCTATTATCTTGCACGTTTGAAAGGGCCTGAGTGGGTTGGCAAACTTGTGTATGATAAGTCACTGTGGAATGATGAAGGTGTTTTGCAAATGGCACAAGCTTTTGAAGAGCTTGCCCAAAAAGGATATTTTTCAAAGACCGTTGCTTCCAATAAATGGCCTGCAGGTCAACAACATATGGCTGAAGGTAAATCATCTATGTATTTGAATGGTACGTGGTTAGTAAATGAAGTTATGGCGTCTACAGGGCCTGATTTTCCGTGGGGAACATTTTCTTTTCCTCGTGTTCCAAATGGGGTAAGTGGCTTAGAAGCTGCTTATTTTGGGGCACAAGGGTTTCAAATTAACAAGGATTGTAAAAACCCAGAAATCGCTTTTAAATTATTGGTGCATTTAACGATAGGACAGTGGGATACTCTTCTTGCCGAAGAGTCTTTTGGCGTTCCTGTTGCAGGAACTACCTCATGGCCAAAACAATTAAGTGATGCAAAGCAAATATTTGAAAATTTAACGGCTTCTTATCCGTACGCAGGAGGAATCCAGCTTAATCCGAATATGCAACCGATTATTGCTGCAGGATTTACGCGCCTTATTGGAGGGCAAATTACGGCACAAGAATTTATTGACGCTATGCAAAAGTAAAAAAAAAAATTATAATAGCATTGAGACTCACAGTGTTTAATTGGTGTCTTTTAAAACACAGAATGTCATCGTTTTGATGATCTTCAAGAAGGAGAAAGAATGAAAAAATTTATGTACGTGGTTGGTTTGGTTTTATTGGTTTCTTGTGCAAAGCAAGAAGATGACTCAAAAATACAACTTACCTATTGGTCGATGTGGAATAATACAGAGGCACAAGGGCAGGTTTTAGAGCAGGCGATTCGTGATTTTGAAAAGAAGAATCCTGATGTACGTGTGCAAATTAATTGGGCAGGGCGTGAGATTCGTAAAACATTGCAACCTGCTTTGGATAATGGGCAAAAAATTGATATTTGGGATGAGGATGTTGAACGAGTGGTCAACACATGGTCTCGCTATGCACTTGCTCTTGATGAGTATGCTGCTGCGGTGTATCCTGAAACAAATGGTATGAACTATGAGAATGCTGTTATGGGATCATTAATTAATTTGTCACGCAGTTTTTCTTCTGATAGCCGACTTTTAGCAATTCCTTATCAACCCTTTGTTTTTGCAATGATGTATAATAAGGAGCACTTTCAACAAGCAGGAGCTAGCGTTCCTACAACGTGGGATGAGTTTATGGACGTATGCGAAAAGTTAAAAAATGCTGGCTATGAGCCGATCACCACTGATGATGCTTACGTTGATACTCTTATAGGTTATTATCTTGCACGCCTAAAAGGGCCTACTTGGGTATCTGAGCTGGTGAATAATAAAGCATTATGGGGTGATGAAGCTGTTTTACAGATGGCACAGGCTTTTGAGACTATGGCTAAAAATGGTTATTTTTCAAAAACCGTTGCTTCCAATAAATGGCCTGCAGGTCAGCAACATATGGCGGATGGGCAAATTTCTATGTACTTGAATGGTACGTGGTTGGTAAACGAAGTTATGGCGTCCACAGGGCCTGATTTTCCGTGGGGAACATTTTCTTTTCCTCTTGTTCCAAATGGCGTTAGTGGCTTAGAAGGAGCAAATTTTGGTGGACAAGCATTCCAAATTAGTAAGGATTGCGAATATCCAGAAATTGCTTTTAAATTACTTGTTCATTTAACGACAGGACAGTGGGATGCTCGTCTTGCCGAAGAATCTTTTGGTGCTCCTGTTGCTGATACAACGGATTGGCCAGTACAATTGCGTGATGCAAAAAATATTTTTGAAGGCTTAAGCGAGTTTTATCCATGGGCTGGTGGAATTCAGGGAAATTCTAACTTACAACCCATTATTGTTTCAAATTTTACCCGCCTTATTGGTGGTCAATTAAGTGCAGAAGAATTTATAGCAGAAATGCAAAAATAAATCTTTGTAATGAATGTATTTGTAGTTCTATTCTAGATAAAGATAAAATTACAAATACATTCGATATCTTCCCTTCAAAAATGTTATCTAAAAATAGCTCAATTTCATTGCTTCCTAAAATTAATCATTCATACAAACTCAGTTTTTTTCATATTTACATTGCATGTACTTGATTTCACCGCAAAAAAAACGTACTCTTTT
>JBOFTD010000228.1:0-7352 GCA_051651885.1 Treponemataceae bacterium | reverse complement strand
CAATAAATGAATAAAAAAATTCCTTGTGCTATAAATTTTACTCACATTGAAAGAAATTATACACTAAGTTCACGTAATTTGCAAGGATTAATTTTCTTAGAATAATTTTCAAACAAATTTTTTTTTAGCACTAATGAATAAAAATTTATCTCTTGTATATTTTTAAATTATGTACTATAGTAAAATAATGAGATGGATTTTATTAGTACCGAATAAGTCAATTGCTGGAATTGAGCAAATCACAGCTTTTATTGCAAAAAATACTACAAAAATTGAAATTTTAACCTTTTTTGATGGTGATCAACATGATATTGAAAAAACAAAAACTATTTTGCAAGGTTCAAGTCATGCAATTATCTTTTACACCAAAGAAATTAATACACCATTCTTTAATTACTGTGTTGGCTATATTGAAGGAAAAAATATGCCAGCTCTTCTTTATTCGCTTGAGGAAAATATCCCTCCAATACTCGACTTTTCTTTGCATTTTTCTTCAACAAGCACGGTGCTCGATGCCCTCGAAAAAAATCTTAATTTTTATCTGTCTGAGGATGGAAAAAATCTCGCACGCAAAAAATTGCTTGACTCAGGAATTACTTTCAGTTCAGATATTTTTACGGTCAATATTATTAAAGGCGATGAATCAATGTGTGCACTATTTTTGAATGCAGGAATTGCCATTGATGAGCGTGATGACGACGGCACTCCACTGATTAGCATTGCAGTGCGAAACGGAAAAGAAAATATCGTTCGTCTTTTTATTGATCGAGGTGCGGATGTTAATGCGGTTTCAAAAGATAGAGGTTACTCACCCCTAATGGACGCGGTTTGGAAAAATAATATTAATATTAGTGCTTTACTCATTGAAAATGGAGCAAATCTTAATCATATTGCAGATGATGGACAATCCGTTTTTGTGCTTGCTGTTGGCTGCGGAAATGAAGATATTTGTGAACTTCTTGCAAGCCATGGAGCAGATCCCTTTGCAAAAGATCATATGGGAATGAGTGCCTACGATTATGCAAAATTGTTCAAAAAAGATAAAATTATTTCTATTATAGACGAATTTTGCAAATGAAAAACTGTATTGCATTTACGGGAGGCGGAACTGGTGGACATATTTATCCAGGTCTTGCAATAGCTGATTTTTTTAAATCAGATGAATCATGTAATGTGTCGATTATTTGGATTGGAAATAACACCGGAATCGACAAAAAAATTATTTCCAAAAATACGAGTATTGATAAATTTTATGGGATTCCGTGTGGAAAGCTTCGTCGTTATTTTTCTTTACAAAACTTTTTTGACATTTTTAAAATTTTTTTTGGATTTTCTGCCTCATTTTTTATTTTACTTCGTCATCGCCCTTCTTTTTTGTTCTCAAAAGGCGGTTTTGTCAGTGTACCGCCCTGTTTTGCCGCTTATTTGCTCAAAATCCCTGTGTACACACATGAATGTGATTTTTCTCCCGGCCTTGCGACAAAACTTAATGCAAAGATTGCAAAAACTATTTTTTTATCGTATACACAAACAAAAGATTTTTTTTCCCAAAGCGATTTAAATCTCGTTGTTGTAGGCAATCCGATTCGACAAGAATTTTATACTGCTGATAAAAATAAGGGCTTTCATTTTTTAGGGATTCAAGGACAACCACCAAAACCAATTGTACTTGTCCTTGGTGGTTCTAGTGGAGCAAAACAAATAAATGATCTTATTATAGAAAACATTTTGTGGCTTTGTAAGCATTTTATAATCGTACATCAAACGGGCAAACACTTTGATCCTACCATTTTAAAAAATCAAAACCTTATTCATTTAGTTGAAAATAAAAACTACATTCCACACGAATTTATTTTTGATTCCATGTGTAATGTGCTAGCCTGTGCTGATATTGTAATATCTCGCTCGGGAGCAAATGCCTTGTGGGAGGCAGCTACTTGCCTTAAAGCAATGATTCTGATTCCTCTAAGCGGGAGCGGAACGCGTGGCGATCAAGTTGAAAATGCGGCTTTTTTCGTAGAAAAAAATGCCGCTTATATGCTACAAGATAAAGAAGTGAATTCGCAAAACCTGCAAAAACTTTTAATGAATCTTACAAAAAAAACAGAACGTGAAAAATTAACTGACGCTTTAAATAGCCTTGTACCAAAAAAAAATCCTGCAAAAAAAATCTATGAAATTCTGAAAAATGAACTTTTAAATTAAAAAAATATCACTTTCAAAACGCATAGATTTTTTTCTAATCTTGCTATGTTTATTTTGCACCAGCTCTGATAAGCAACTCGACTATATCTTTGTATCCTTTGCGTGAGGCAAGACTTAAGGCCGTTTCATTTCTGCTATTTTTCTGATTGATCGCAGCACCTTGTCGTAAAAGCATTCTAACAATATCAATATGCCCATTCATGGCCGCTTCCATCAGTGGAGTATACAGAGATATTCGTTGACTCGCCTCTTTTTTTTGTAAAATCTGACGTATTTCATAAGAATTTGCAAAGCTTAAGGCTTTATGCCCATCTTCTGTTTCTGCGTAAACATCAGCATTATACGTAAGTAAAAACTCAACAATTTCAGGATATCCATTATTTGCCGCAAACATCAACGCGGTATAACCTTGTTCTGTTTGTGCATTAACGTCTGCCTTTTGTTTAACTAATTCACGAATAATTTGTAAGTGTCCATTCCATGAAGCTCTCATCAACGCAGTATAACCTTGGTGCGTTTTTGCGTTATTATCAGCACCCGCTTTTAATAAAGAAAGTACAATATCCGTGTATCCTTTTTGTGCTGCAAAAATTAAGGCTGTGTAACCATCATCCGTTGTGGCATTTACATTCGCACCACTTGCGATAAGCCAATTTACAATTTCAGTATGACCATTTTGCGAAGCCTGTATGATTGGTGGCTGTCCCTCACTATTTTTTTCATTAATATCGATTCCTTTTTGAAGTAACAACTTTACAACCTCAAGATGACTTTTTAATGCCGCTTCCATTAAAGGCTTATATTGAGAAACTTTTTGCTTTGTCTCCATTTCCTGCAAAATAATTTGATAAACATCATAATTACTAGCAATATCTAAGGCTGTAAGGCTACCTTTCGTTTTAAAATGTGCTCCAGCACCGTTTGCAAGCAAAACTTTAACAACCTCGGTATGCCCCTTCCACGCTGCCCACATTAAAGCGGTCATACCGTCATTATCTTGAGCATTAACATTAGCACCTTTTTCAATTAAAAGATTAACAAGATCAATATTCCCACTATTAGCAGCAAGCATTAAAACAGTTAAATTTTTATTCGTTTTTGAATTTGCACTTGCACCGTAGCGCAACAAAAGATTTACAATCGGCACGTGCCCTTTCCATGTTGCCCATATTAATGAAGTATATCCTTGTGTTGTTTGAATATTTACATGTGCACCAGCTTTTAGTAAATAATTGACTATTGCTGTATAGCCATTCCAAGAAGCACTCATTAAAGCTGTTTCTCCATCTTTATGAGTAATATCAATAGCAGCACCATTATCAACCAAAAGTTTAACTATCTCTGTCTGCCCTGTTCCCGCAGCCCATATCAACGCCGGCACTCCTGTATCGTCTTTTGCATCAACGCTCACTCCAGCCTTAATAAGTAAAAAAATTGTTTGAACATCTTTTTTTGCGATAGCATCGAGTAACGCTTTTTCCTGTATACTTTGTGCATAGCCACCAAAAGTAATCATGAAAACGAGTATTAATACAGCTAAATATTTATTTTGAGTCATATCTTACACCCTTGTACAAAGATAATACTGTATTATCGGCGTAAAGTCTTTTTTTGTGCATATTTAATATATAAATGCAAATGTAAATAAAATATTATCCATAATTTTTTTATTTTATTAACTTGTAACAACGTTTTTTCAGATATTTTTTTCCTTTATTGTTTAATACTTTTTAGCCTTGTCATTTTCCTCCTCATTTTATAGATAGAAAACACACAATTAATGCATAAAACTCTTGTATAAAATTAAAATCTTTATTAGAATTGAGGGACTTTTTGTGCAAATTCTTTTTTGCAAATTTATTATAGAGAGGTAGGCGAAAGATGGATCTTTCCAAAATGAGAAATATCGGTATTAGTGCACATATTGACTCCGGTAAAACAACGTTATCAGAACGTATTCTTTTTTATTGTAACAAAATTCATGCAATTCATGAAGTTCGAGGAAAAGATGGTGTAGGGGCGGTGATGGATAATATGGATTTGGAGCGTGAGCGCGGTATTACTATTCAATCAGCTTCTACTCAGGTACAGTGGAAAGATTATACGATTAATGTTATTGACACACCAGGTCACGTAGATTTTACTATTGAAGTTGAGCGATCCTTGCGTGTTTTAGATGGAGCAATCCTTGTTCTTTGTTCAGTTGGTGGTGTTCAATCACAATCAATAACGGTTGATCGTCAGCTTAAACGCTACCACGTTCCTCGCATTGCATTTATTAATAAATGTGATAGAACAGGGGCAAATCCTTTAAAAGTTAGAATGCAATTAAGAGAAAAACTTGGACTTAATGCGTATATGATGCAACTGCCTATTGGACTAGAAGATAAGCTTGAAGGTGTTGTTGATTTAGTTACCATGAAAGCTGTTTATTTTGAGGGCGAGAGCGGAACTGAAATGCGAATTGCAGAAATTCCTCAACACCTAGTTGCAGATGCAGAAAAATATCGCGAGGAAATGCTTGAAGCCGCTGCAAACTTTAGTGATGAATTAATGGAAGCTTTGCTTGAGGGCGGAGATATTTCTGAAGATTTGATTAATGAAGCTGTTCGAAAAGGTACACTTGCAGAAGAGTTTGTTCCTGTTTTCTTAGGTTCTGCTTACAAAAATAAGGGAATTCAAACACTTTTAGAAGCTGTTACAAAATTTCTTCCTGATCCAACGGAAGTTAAAAATATTGCACTTGACTTGGATAAAAATGAAGAGCCTGTTGAGCTTTCTTGCGATGAGAAAAAGCCTTGTGTTGCACTCGGTTTTAAATTGGAAGATGGACAATATGGACAGCTTACGTATGTTCGTGTGTATCAAGGCTGCCTAAAAAAAGGTGAGGAATTATATAACACAAGAGCTCGCAAAAAGTTTAAAGTGGGACGACTTGTCCGTATGAACTCCGCTACTATGGAAGATATTAACGAAGGTGTTCCCGGTGATATTGTTGCTCTTTTTGGCGTTGAGTGTGCCTCTGGTGATACCTTTTGTAGCAGCAGCTTAAACTACGCAATGACATCAATGTTTGTCCCCGATCCTGTTATCTCCCTTGCTATTACGCCAAAAGACAAAAAATCAGGCGATCAAATGGGAAAGGCTTTAAATCGATTTACAAAAGAAGATCCAACATTCCGATCTTATGTTGACCCTGAATCAAACCAAACAATTATTCAAGGAATGGGAGAGCTGCATTTAGATGTTTATATTGAGCGAATGAAACGTGAATATAAATGTGAAGTTGAAGCAGGAATGCCTCAAGTTGCCTACCGTGAGTCAATTACACAACAAGCTGATTTTAACTATACACATAAAAAGCAATCGGGTGGTTCAGGACAATTTGGCCGTGTTGCAGGATTTATGGAGCCAATCACTGATAAAGACTATGAATTTGTTGATGCAATCAAAGGGGGATCAATTCCTAATGAATTTATTTCCTCTTGTGATAAGGGATTTAAGTCTGCAATGCACAAAGGTGCTTTAATTGGATTTCCAATTGTGGGCGTTAAGTGTACTATAAATGATGGTTTATCTCATGCGGTTGATTCCTCTGATATTGCTTTCCAATTAGCAGCTCTTGGTGCTTTTAGAGAAGCCTATCATAAGGCAAAGCCTGTAATTTTAGAGCCTATCATGAAAGTAACGATTGAAGGGCCAACAGAATTTCAAGGAAATATTTTTGCTGTCATTAATCAAAGGCGGGGAATAATTGTATCTTCTTCTGAAGATGGAAACTTTTCACAAGTTGACTCAGAAGTGCCTTTAAGTGAAATGTTTGGATTTTCAACCGTGCTTCGATCTCTTACACAGGGAAAAGCTGAGTACTCAATGGAATTCTTAAAATACGGAAAAGTTCCGAATAGTATTTCTGATGCACTCATAAAAGAGTATGAAGAAAAACGACGAGAACAACAAAAATAGCGTTAATAAAAAAACCTAAGCAAAGCTTAGGTTTTTTTATTTTAAATGCGAAAGAAAACTTCTTTTCTTATTATATCTTTTATGATATAGTTCAAAATATGTATTCACATATTCTTTATGAATCATGTAGTTGTTGTCCTCGAAATTGCATGTCTTTGCGTAACAAGGCAATACAAGGATTTTGCCAACAAGATGCTCAGCTAACGGTTGCATGGATAGGTTTACATTTTGGAGAAGAGCCTCTTATTACTGTAAATGGTGGATCTGGAACTATTTTTGTAAGTGGATGTAATTTACAATGTACTTTTTGTCAAAATTACCAAATTTCACAACAAGGAATGGGTAAAGCTCTTTCACTTCATGAATTTGCTGATCTTTGTTTAAAATTACAGGACGCAGGTGCAGAAAATATTAATATCATTACTGGAAGCCATGCAGCTCCTTTTTTACTTGAAGGTTTGCTTTTAGCAAAAAAACAAGGTTTGACACTTGCCGTATGTTGGAATTGCTCAGCATATGAAACTATTAAAACCCTTGAGATGCTTTCAGAAGTAGTTGATATTTGGCTACCCGACCTTAAAAGTCTTAATCCCCTTATAACACAAGAACTTTTTAAAGCACGAGATTATCCTCAGGTGGCAACTCGAGCAATAAAATGGATAATCGACCACACTCCCCTTCAGATTATTGAATCTAATAATGACAAGCAAAAAATGCTCAAAGGAGTAATTATCCGCCATTTAATTTTACCTGGTCGTTTTGAAGACTCTCACGATGTGATAAAATGGTTTGTTGAAAATGTCAAAGACAATACCTATATTTCTTTAATGACACAATATACACCCGTACCCTTTAATAAAGAGGAAATGAAAAAAAGAAGTCTCGCTTTAAGTGCTTTTCAAAATCGGTATATTGAACAAAAAGAATTTAATAAAATGAAAAAATTATTAAACACTTATGCAATTGAAAAAGGTTTTTTTCAAGAATTGGTTCAAGATTCTTCATGGCTACCAGATTTTAAACATCGCACGCCTTTTTCTAGTGACTTAGCAAAAACAATTTGGCATTGGAAGCAATAAAAGCAACCGAACATCACTGTTGCACAGTTTCGCTCATTTCGGTTTGAATAATAATTTCAACACGACGATTTTTTGCTCTGCCCTCTGCTGTTTCATTTGATG
>JBOFTD010000227.1:0-1254 GCA_051651885.1 Treponemataceae bacterium | reverse complement strand
CTCATTCCAGAAGGAATTTCAACCTCAATTTTTTCTTGTGCGGTTATCTTTTCTTCTGCCCCGCTTAAATGCTGAGTATCAGTAACTTTTCCCCTATCTTGCAAGGGAATTTCAGTCGTTATTTTTTCTACTGGTATTGTAGTCGTGGCATTGCTCATTCCAGAAGGAATTTCAACCTCAATTTTTTCTTGTGCGGTTATCTTTTCTTCTGTCTCGCTTAAATGCTGAGTATCAGTAACTTTCCTCATATCTTGCAAGGGAATTTCGATCGTTATTTTTTCTACTGGTATTGTATTCGTGGCATTACTCATTCCAGAAGGAATTTCAACCTCAATTTTTTCTTGTGCGGTTGTCTTTTCTTGCAAATGTTGATTTTGCAGCCGCTGATCACTGTCTTGATTTGATAGATAATTACCAACATCAACAACAGGGCTATGTAAAAGAATTTCAGCAGTTTTTTCCATTGCCTCATCGATAATGATAGGAGATCCAGTATTCGAAACCAAAACATCTGATTGCTTACCAGCTTCAAAATCTTGATAAACGGGGGATTCTTTAATCGCAGAAATAGTATTATCTAAAAAATCGTTGCTCGTATTATTTTGCTCATCGCTACTATCACAAATAGTAGTATCATTTTTTTGTTCTAAGCGAGCATCGGTCAAATCGTCACGTAAAACATTTTCATAGGTAGTATAATTATCAATAACAGAATCATTATCATCTTTATTGCTCGAGGGAATATTCACTTCAAAAACGGTATCGGTAATTTTTTCAGTCTCAACGACAAGAATTTCTGTCTCAATTCCAACAGGAATAGGATCCTTATCAAAAGTATTATCAATTTGAGTCGGAATATCGCAACCAATACTATCAAGACCATCAAGGACGGACATGCTATCATCAAAATCGGGAACGACATGAGAAGGAGCATCTAATGCATTATCAATAGAAGAAAAATCTTCTTTAAAATCGCTAACAGATTTGGGACTAAACGAATACGTCTGTTCTCCGAAAGGCTGAGTCTCCAGCTGCATTCTTGTAACATCATTGCCTAATGCATCAAGATCAAACTTCATTGAGTCACGCAAAAACTCGTCGTTATTCTCCATTTGTTTTTCCTGTGGTAAAATATTCCAATTATTGTACTGTGTTACCTCTGAATTGTAAAGAGGATTTTTTGAATTTGTTTTAAGCAAGATATTATCTTTCATAACCTGCCCTGCAAGTTCAACTTCTTGGGCAAAAAGATTC
>JBOFTD010000226.1:0-3801 GCA_051651885.1 Treponemataceae bacterium | reverse complement strand
TTTTGTTACGAGAAAACTTCATAACAACTTTTCTGTCTCAATAAATCGGCTACAACAATATCGGTTGTTTGCAAGGCACTATCAAGCCTTTTCAGCTTCAGCATTATGAATGAACGCATTTTTGCAATACATTCGATTCTTTAAAAACAAGAAACTGTATAGTAAAGAATTTTTATAAAAAAAGCTAGCACTAAATCATGTATTATAAAAATCTCTTTTGAGTATTTTAAACACAATTTTTCTGATTTAAAATTTAATGAATAATTTCGTGATAAAAAAATAAAAATGACAAGAATTTTTACTTTTATTCTCTATAAAAAGAGTGTGTATAAATTTTTTGTATTTTTATTTTTTCTAACTTCTTGCTCTGTTGAGGGATTTGATTTTTTCTCTGGTTTTGAAACGGTGGTTATTGCATTACCCGAAATTCCGTCTGAAAAAAGGGAGATTTTTTCGTTCTCTCAATGGAGTGTTTCTTACTTTGATCAAAATCATAAACGCGTAAAAAAATCTTTGCCACCTTGGCAAAAAGATATTACTCTTCATTTGCCAAAAAATCAAATCAATCCTATTTTAGTTACCGTCGAATTGTTAAATTCTCGTACGCATTTTATGCCTGCGGGCTGTCTTTATCCGTATGACAGCGTGAATAAAAAAATGAATGCAACATGGCATAATGGTTTTGCAACACAAATTGCGGATACTTTTTTGCGAAATAGTGATAATTATGAACAAGCAGGGTATTTTCTTATGCAGTTCAATTGGCTGCGTTTGCAAGAAAAAGTGCAAGAGTTTGAAAATCCATGGTTGCTTGATGATAAAAAAATTATTGATGCTATCGCCCAACGAAAAGTGAGCATTTATTCTTTTAAAGAAAAATCAACGAAAAAAATTGATATTCCTGCAATTATTGCTCAACCCATATTTTATGCGTTTATGCCTTTTTCAAAAATTGAATCTGAAATTGAAATTTTTGCGCAGCCTCATGAAATAACACCAATTTTTGCGAATGGAACAATATACAGTTTTCAGTCAGTAGCGTCAGGAAAAGTAATTATTCAACACAACGATTTTTAAGAATGATAAGTTTGATTTTTTATGTTTTTATATGATATCGTTGCCCATCAAAGTTGACGTGCCATAAAAAAAGTCCCTGTGGAGGAGCTGTTGGACCTGCAGATTTTCTGTTTCTATCATGAAGTGCTTGGTAAAATGCTTCTTTTTGGTATGTTTTTTCAAAATGAATAAGTGTGCCGACTAAGGAGCGGACCATTTTCCATAAAAATGCATTTGCTGTAATTTCAAATATAAGCAAATCTTTTTCTTCAAAAAAATGAGCTTTTTCGATGTAGCGTGTCTTAGAAACACTTTGATCGCCTGCCGCACAAAAAGTAGAAAAATCAATTTCTCCTTGCAAGCACGATGCCATTGCATTTAATTTTTCAAGATTTGGTTTTCGGTAGATAGCCCAAATATATGGCATTTGATGTGCAAATGCAGAAATTCCTGTGTGGATAAAATAGCGATATGTTCTTGTTATGGCATTAAATCGTGCATGAAAACCGCTGTTCATTTGAACACAATCGGCTATACGAATATCTGTTGGTAAAATACTGTTCAACGCGGGAATATATTTTTTTTCGGGAATTGAGTCAATGGGAGATTCAAAAGTGACGGCTTGACCAATTGCATGAACGCCAGAATCTGTGCGACCCGATCCGTGAGCAAGTGTTTCGATTTTATGAATTTTTGTTAAGGCTTTTTCAAGTTCTTGTTGTACAGACCGATGTTCTTGTTGACGTTGCCAACCACAAAAATGGGTGCCATCGTAGGAGACAGTAAGCAAAAAATTTTTCATTCTAATTCAATATCGTTAAATTCGTCTCCTAATTCTTTTGCATCTTTTAGCTCTGCTCGAATATCTTCGAATAAATCGCGTGCGTGATCAAGCAAAGGTCCGGGTTTTTGGCGTGAAGATTTTCCTAAGCCAAATAATCGTGATAGAGCAATTTTTAATCCTCCAAGTGTTCGAAGTCGCAATGTTTTGTCTTCTTTTTGGCCATGGAGAAACTCCAAAAGACATGAAAGATATTGTGCCCCATCGTAGCCAAAATTTTTGTCAATATCTGGTCCAAAGGATAAAATGTTCGTAATTGATTCTGCTCCATTTCCTTCTCGTATGACTGCTTCGGTGTAAAAAAAATTTGCTTTTTGGTAAAAAGTTTTTTGAATAAAATCATAGTTATAATTAGGAAGCAAGCGATGAATTTCGCCGCAAAGCCATGCAAGACGAAGAGAAATGAGTGCTCGTTTTATAGTTGGCGAATACGATAACGGAATTTCTTCGTAGGTCAGCAGGGCAAAAAAATAGATAGCCGCACCATCAAAAAGCGTGCGATTGCGCGAGAGATCAAAGTGAGGGAAAATTCGCTGTACGGATTTAAATCGTTCTTGTGACTTTGCCCGCACTTTTTCTAAATCTTTTGGTGCAATGCATTCGTAATCATGCCAAATCAAACTTAAATAGCAGGACGGGCATATACCGATTCCATAAATTAAGGGATAGACGACACCACTTTTTTTTGATGGCTCATAAAGTCTGCGTAGTTCGGGGGTTAGATTACCTGCAATTAAACGGCCACTTCCTGTTAGTAATTCTTCACGGCTAATTTTTTCTTGGCAGATGGGGCAACTAACTTTTTGTTTTGAGTAATAGCTAATCGGTTTTTCTTTTTTTTCCATTGGTAATATCCATTTAATTTTCTAAAATAACAAATGCAAGGGCATATTCTTTCTCATGTGAAATTGACAGATGTATCGCAGTAACATTTTTTTTCTTCATGGCTGAAAGAGCATTGTCATATACTTTGAGAGAAGGCTTTCCTAAATCATCGGAACTAACACAAATATTTTTTAGACTTATTCCTCGAAATCCTGTTCCCAATGCTTTAACAAAGGCTTCTTTCGCTGCAAATCGCGATGCAAGGGTTTCCAGTGTTTTGATCGTAGCTATTTCTTCTTGGTGAAAATAGCGATTGATCAAGGATTTATTTTTTATCCATTTTTCAAAGCGAGAAACTTTTACAATGTCACAGCCTATCCCTAAAATCATTTTGAATTTCCTTCTACCTTTTATTGCACATCATCCGTTTTGTCCTCGGACAAAGGATTTTTTATATCATTTTTTACATAATCCTTTTTTGTTTCGATAAGAAGGGTGACGGTTAAGTCTTCTTGATTTAAAAGCGAAATTTGGCTCGGCAGATTGACAAAAATAGGTACATTTGCAATTCCGGGTCGAGTGATTTCTGAACAATCAGCTTGTGCCGCATAATTTGATAATTCAAAAAATTCTAAAAAAGTTTCATTTCCAGAAAGTTCCAAGTATAAGGGCGTTATGAGCTCTGTGACTTCAAGGTTTTCTGGAAGTCCAAAAAAGTAAAGATTATTTGCCTCGATTGTTTTTGTTCCCTGTTTTGGGCCGATTGTAATATTTGTCAAAACTGAGCGAGGAAATTCAACAAGAAAATTATTTTGATTGCGATTAATCGCAATTGTTTCGGTAAAACTTTTTTGCCTGCCGTTAAGATTTATAGTGATGGGAAAAATAGGCGTCGTTTTTTCAAGCACTGATTTTGGCCCTGAAACGCGCACCGTAACAGGATCAATGCTATAGGATTTTACTTCGTAGCCTTCGGGAAGATTTCCTGAAAATTCAACGCCAATTGATAATGAAGAGAAAAGTTTTTCTTCCAAAATGACTGAAACAAGCTTGGGATCTGTTTCAATCTGAATAGGATT
>JBOFTD010000225.1:0-7247 GCA_051651885.1 Treponemataceae bacterium | reverse complement strand
TGTAGAGTGTATTGTAAAAAAAACATTGGTGATTGAGCAATATAAAGCCAAAAAAATGGCAGAACTTTTTCTTGGACTATCAAAATTTGAAAATATAATAATAAAAACTTTTGAACCAAGCTTTTTAGAAAATTTTTTGATAAGAACCTGCACAATTAAAGATATCAAACTGATAAATATTACAATAGGATCTTTTGAAATTACACAAGAGACAACAATAGAAAACGGTCTTTTTGAAAATATCAGTATTGAAAAGAAATTTGAGCTTGGCGAGGTAACGTTACAGCATACAATATTTAAAAATTGTAAAATTAAAGCGTGGACTCAACAAAGGAAACCCAAAACTACTCCATCAAAATTAGCTAATATAAAATTTGATAATACAGAATTTATGGATGAAGCAAATTTTTCTGGAGAAATATTTACAAACTGTCGCTTTTACAAGAGCATATTCAATTCAAAGGCTTACTTTAACAACGTAAAATTTAAAAAACACACATCATTTTCTTATACAGAATTTAATACGGCGTCTTTTTTTAAGGCACAATTTAGCGATAATCCTACTTTTGAAAATATTATTTTAAAACCAGAGTCTCATCTATATTTTGGGTATGTTAATAGTTCTGATAAGGAAACAGAACGAAAAAACAAAAACTTGAAAGCGATTGAAATTATTATGATAAAAAACACCATTATAAATGGACGATTAGACTTTAATAATGATAATATTGAAGTCCTTGACTTACAAGGGACGGTTATTGCAGGAAGCTTGTCTCGTGTTGGCTTTAATGCGAAGTGTGCAAATTACCAAACTGCAACAATCCTCAAAAATGAAGAATTAAAAATAAATAATCTTATTAAAGCATTGGAATATAAAGCGGAAGAAAAAGATCTGTATAACAAGCATTTAAAATGGTCTGTAAATACTTTTTTTGATAAAACTGCTTTATGGCTCAGCAAGGTTGTTAATAATCATGGGCAAAATTGGATTCGGGGTGTTTGCTTTACGCTTTGTGTATGGATTTTGCCTTTTGTGCTATTTTATTTACCTTCTCCGTTCACAATACAGAGGTCATGGCTAGTTAAGGTTTGCTATGCGGTACAAAGCGGTGAACTATTTAGCAAGATGTTTGAATTTATTAATCCCACTAATTATGAAATTTTATCAGATTATCTACAAGATTTAGACGTTCCAGTCGTTATAAAAATTTTTGGCACGCTGTGTTATATCTTTGGAAAAATTTTTGTTCCGTATGGTGTTTACGAAACAATAGTCGCGTTCAAAAAATACAATAAAATCTAACTCAAAAATAAAACTCGGTTTTGATAATTTTGGCAACAATGCATTACGAGTAATGTCGTGCAAGTGATTGGAGCGCTATCCTTTTGGAAAACAAAAAAAAGGTTTTACAAAAGATTTAAGCGTAAAGCACGGTTTTTCACGAAGTGAAAAATGCACCCATACAGAAATTTATTTTATAACATCAAATAAAAATATATTATATCAAAATAATTAATATAAAATTACAGTATTTTTTAATGCAATGCGTATTTATTTGCAAAGAATAAAAAAAAGATTGACAGGGTGAAAATTTGGTTGTAAAATATTTTTATTCTTAGTGGTAAAAAAGGAGGCGAAGAGTGGATTTTTCTGCAATAAAAGCGAAGGCTGAGGGCTATGAAAAAAACATGACAGCGTTTTTGCGTGATTTAATCGCAATTCCAGGTGAAAGTGCCGAAGAAAAGGGCGTTATCGAGAGAATTGCTAAAGAAATGAGGGATTTGAGTTTTGACCGCGTTGAAATTGATCCGATGGGGAATGTTTTGGGCTACATGGGAACGGGTAAAACGCTGATTGCTTTTGATGCGCATATAGATACGGTTGGGGTTGGGAAGATTGAAAACTGGGATTTTGATCCGTATAAGGGCTTTGAAACGCAAAGCGAAATTGGCGGGAGGGGGACTTCTGATCAGCTAGGTGGAATTGTTTCTGCCGTTTATGGGGCAAAAATCATGAAAGACAACGGTCTTTTGTCTGATAAGTACACTGTTTTGGTGACAGGGACGGTGCAAGAAGAAGACTGCGACGGGCTTTGTTGGCAGTACATTATCAATGAGGGAAAAATCAAGCCTGAATTTGTTGTGTCGACCGAGCCAACGGATGGTGGCATTTATCGTGGGCAGCGTGGTCGTATGGAGATTCGCATTGATGTTAAGGGGATTTCGTGCCATGGTTCTGCTCCTGAGCGTGGGGACAATGCCATTTATAAAATGGCGGATATCTTGCAAAATGTGAGAAGCCTTAACGAAAATGATGCCAGTGATTCAAATGAAATTAAGGGCTTGGTTAAAATGCTCGACAAAAAAAATAATCCTCAGTTTGAAGAGGCAAATTTTTTGGGACGGGGGACTATCACGGTTTCTGAAATCTTTTTTACCTCGCCGTCTCGTTGTGCGGTCGCTGATTCGTGTGCGGTTTCTCTTGACCGCCGAATGACTGCAGGCGAAACGTGGGAAAGCTGCCTTGAAGAAATTCGCAATTTGCCGATGGTGAAAAAATATGGCACGGATGTGGTTGTCTCTATGTATAATTATGAGCGTCCTTCATGGCAAGGGCTTGTGTATCCTATTGAGTGTTATTTTCCAACGTGGGTTATTCCAAAGGATCATGCGGTTACGCAGTCACTTGAGCAAGCGTACAAAGAATTGTACGGCGAAACACGACTGGGCAGCCCTGAAACAGAAAAGCAAAGAACGGAGCGGCCGCTCACTGATAAGTGGACATTCTCAACAAATGGCGTTGCAATTATGGGACGAAATAAGATTCCGTGCATTGGTTTTGGGCCAGGAGCTGAAGCACAAGCGCATGCTCCGAATGAAAAAACATGGAAGGTTGATTTGGTGCGATGTGCCGCAGTTTATGCTGCCCTGCCAACAATATATTGCAACAAAAAATAAATTATTACAATTTTACGGCAAGCAGAGCTTGCAAAAATATAGGAGTTTTTTATCACTTTGTGATAATCCAATTGTATGCAAGCAAAGCTTGCTATTTTATAGGAGTTTTTATGATAATGGATAAGTATGTTTCAGCGCTCAATGGGCTACGCTTTAACAAAATGTACAACAATGATTTTTTTCTCACATGGCAAAAAACGCGTGATGAGCTGGATGCCGTTTTTACGGTTGCCGAGGCTTTGAAAGATTTGCGGGTGAATAATATTTCATCAAAGATTTTCAAAACGGGTTTGGGAATTTCAATTTTTCGCGATAATTCAACACGCACTCGGTTTAGCTATGCCTCAGCATGTAATCTTTTGGGACTGAATGTGCAAGACTTAGATGAGGGAAAATCTCAAATTGCCCACGGAGAGACGGTTCGCGAAACAGCAAACATGGTTTCTTTTATGGCTGATGTCATTGGTATTCGGGATGATATGTATATTGGAAAAGGGCACACCTACATGAAAGAAGTTTCTCAGGCGGTGCAAGACGGTCATTCTGATGGCGTCCTTGAGCAACGTCCAACGCTGGTAAATCTGCAGTGCGATATTGATCATCCAACGCAATCAATGGCGGATGCGATGCACTTGATTAATGAGTTTGGCGGAATTGAAAATCTTCGTGGCAAAAAAATTGCAATGACGTGGGCGTACTCCCCTTCGTATGGAAAGCCGCTTTCTGTTCCGCAAGGAATTATTGGGCTTATGACCCGATTTGGAATGAACGTAACTCTTGCTCATCCAAAAGGATACGAGGTTATGAGCGAGGTTGAAGAAGTTGCCATGAGAAATGTACAGGCTCACGGAGGCAGTTTTACTAAGACAAATTCGATGGCAGAAGCATTCAAAGATGCGGATATCGTTTATCCAAAAAGCTGGGCGCCCTTTGTCGCGATGGAAAAACGAACCGATCTTTACGAAAAAAATGATTTTGACGGAATTAAGGCTTTGGAAAAAGAACTGCTTGCACAAAATGCTCAAAATCAAAATGATTGGCAATGCACCGAAAAATTAATGCAGTCAACAAAAGACGGCAAGGCTTTGTATATGCACTGTCTTCCTGCCGACATTACGGGAGTGAGTTGCAAGATTGGCGAAGTTGACGCAAGCGTTTTTGATCGCTACCGTGTGCCATTGTATAAGGAAGCAAGCTGGAAACCCTATATCATTGCGGCAATGATTTTCTTGAGCAAGGTTCGTAACCCTCAAGGCGTTCTTGCAGGACTTGAAGCAAAAGGTTCACGCAGAGAATTTTAACGCTGTATAAAAATCGACTGCTAAAATTCCTTTTTGTAGGAGTTTTTCACAGTCGGTTTTGTTTTTAAAGCGAGTATCAAAAGGGGAGAAGTATGCAAAAAAAAAGAATCGTTATAGCATTGGGCGGAAATGCTTTAGGAAATAACTTAGAAGAACAGCGGCATGCGGTAAAAATTACGGTTAAGGCTATTGCGGATTTGATAGAAGAAGGCCATGATGTCGTTGTCTCACATGGAAATGGGCCTCAAGTGGGAATGATTGATCTTGCAATGAGCGAAATGCACAAAAATAATCCCCAAAAATATTCGATATGTCCAATGTCGGTTTGTGTTGCGATGAGTCAAGGCTATGTGGGCTATGATTTGCAAAATTTTTTGCGTGAAGAGTTGCTCGATAGAGGAATAAAAAAGGATGTCGCAACCGTTGTTACACAAGTTGAAGTTGATGCAAAAGATGCTGCCTTTGCAAATCCGAGTAAGCCGATTGGCGGATTTATGAGCAAGGATGAGGCAGAAAAACTGCAAGCACAAGGCGTTGCGGTGATTGAAGACGCAGGACGTGGCTATCGGCGAGTGGTTGCATCCCCAAAACCAAAAAAGATTGTTGAAATTGAAACGATTAAAACGCTTGTAAGTGCAGGCCAAGTTGTTGTTAGCTGTGGAGGTGGCGGAATTCCTGTTATTCGAGAGGGCAATCACCTTATGGGAGCAGCTGCCGTTATTGATAAAGATTTTGCCAGTGCCGTTCTTGCTGAAGAATTGCATGCTGATATGTTGATTATTTTAACTGCGGTTGAAAAAGCTGCCATACATTGGGGAAAGCCCGATCAACAATGGCTTGGCAAGGTGAGCATTGCAGAAATGCAAAAATATGTGGACGAGGGGCATTTTGCTGCAGGCTCGATGAAACCAAAGGTTGAAGCGGGAATCCAGTTTGCAAAGTCAAAAGAAAATCGGTATACGCTCATCACGTTGCTCGAAAAAGCACGCGAAGGCGTTCAAGGCAAAACAGGAACAATTATTACAGGATAATTTTAGCAATTTATTTTTGGTTGGAGACTAGAAAGACATCTAGCCTCCTTTTTTTTATGCATAGCTTATAAAGCTCACCTGATGTAAGCACAGCTTACTAGCTGAAGCGTTCCCCCCTTACTTGCTGGAACGCTACCCCCTTACTTGCTGGAACGCTACCCCCTTACTTGCTGGAACGTTGCCCCCTTACTTGCTGAAGCGTTGCCCCCTTACTACTTCAAGCCTTACCCCCTTACTAGGGGGTAACACTATCCCCTTACTAGGGTGGCATGTCTCACCATTACTAGGGTGGCATGCCTCACCATTACTAGGGTGGCATGTCTCGCCATTACTAGGGTAGACATCTCGCCATTACTAGGGTAGACGTCTCGCCATTACTAGGGTAGACCCCTCGCCATTACTAGGGTAGACGTCTCGCCATTACTAGGGTAGACGTCTCGCCATTACTAGGGTAGACCTACCTCTTTAATTCGTAGGGAGGTTCGCCATTACTAGGGGGGAACACTTTAATCTTTGTCTTATTATTGCGGTATGCTTAGGCGTTGACTTTTTCTTGGAAGGTTAAAAGTTTATCACGATAGTATTCGTATTGTTGTTGGCGTGCCTCAATTTCGGCGGGTAAGCCTGTGGATAGGTCGTTGCAAAGGGTATCAAAGCGGTCAAGAATATCAACAATGCGTTGTTGCTCTGATAGAGGTGGTAGGGGGATTTTAATTTTTGCTAAACTATCAGCATTTACACGCCTGACTTTTGTGCCTGTGATAAAAGCTCTCTTTTGCTTTTGAAATTGTTCGGTTTGAAAAAAATATGCAACGTATTTTGGGTTCAAACTATGCGTATAAAAACAAGCATCACTACTAACCGCTATTTCCTCATCTCCTAACCATGCTACTGCTTTGCATACATCATCATCAGTCTCACTTGTTGTTGCAATAACCAAATCTCCATGCTTTGCCATTCTTGCCTTCTTTGCAAATTCCACTGAGACAAATGTTTTGGTTTTATCTGTGTATGTTCCGTAGTAGGTATAGATTTGACCATAGTGAATACATCCTACTCCTGTTTCTGTAAAATCTTTTTTCTGTAACCCACTGCCTCGAATAAACTTACCAATGTTTTCATTGCCCATAGGTAAATATTGTACTTCTCTTTCATTAAAACTCAACAACGTTTCCCTATAATACTCATACTGCTTTTTACGAGCGGTAAGCTCTGCCTTAAGTTCTGTGATAAGCTCCGCAGTAAGATCAGAGAAAGTGTCTAAAATACGTACAATTTCTTGCTGTATTTCTAGGGGTGGGAGGGGGATTGTAAATTGTGAAAAATCTTCTTTTGTAATTGTTTTTAGCGTGCTACCTCTTGCTTTAATTTTTTCTACATCAAATTTTGCTTTTAATTGATAAGCAAAGAACTTTTTATCTATTTCTATTTTATAGTTATTAAAAATCGCTAATGTTCTATCTATATAACAATCATATTGCGTAATTGCAACTCTTCCAATTGTTCCTTGTAACGTAACAACGACAGTTCCAATAGGTACAAATATACTTTTAGGCTGTGCCAATTCCGAAATCTGCTGTTTTGTTTCAATATTTAATAAAAAATTCTCATCTGAGACATCTGCAACTTGAACAAAAGGCATTGAATTTTCACCACCATACCACTCTGAATTTCCATATGGCTGAGGAAAAGAACCTCTCCTAAATGTGACGATATTATTTAATTTTTCATACTCCACCCCATTAGGGCAAAGTCTTGCAATCAATTCATTCAAATAACTCATGAGTACATTCTACCATAGTTTTTACTCTTGTTGCATAGTTTTATTTCTCTATACGCAAAAATAACCTTTATGCGTAAGCAATTTTTACTCACTTGGTGTAAGGCATTATGCACAGCTGATGTATGACGTTATGCTCACCTGATGTAAGGCGTTATGCTCACCTGATGTATGGTG
>JBOFTD010000224.1:0-4093 GCA_051651885.1 Treponemataceae bacterium | reverse complement strand
TCGTTGCATTTAGAGGGACTATTGTTGCTGTAATCTCTTCAGTAGTATTTAACGCTATATCTATACTATCAGGAAGTTTAATTTCTGTTATTGGAAAAACTTGTGCCGTTGCCGTAACAAGACTTGTTTTAGAAAGCCCGCCATCCTGTGCAGTCGCCGTAATAACAACTTCGCCTTCTGATATAGCAGTAACTTCACCTTCTTGGCTTACCGTTGCTATCCCTTCATTTTCAGATTTCCAGATAACAGTTTTATTCGTTGCATCACTGGGCTCGACCGTTGCTTCTAAAAAAACTGAGTGTCCTATTGTTATTGAGACATCTGAAGGCGTTACGTTAAGCGTATTTACCCGCACCGGAGCCTTACTTATAATAATCGTTACCTTTGATTCAAGGAGTTTTTGTTGACAGTTTTGACGGCGCCGTATAGTTATCTCAACGGTTCCGAGTTGTAAAATACTTACAAGGCCTTTAGAGTCAACCGTTGCAACACTCGGATTATTCGATTCATATTGCAAAGTGCCCGAAGGACGCTGAGCAAAGGTTATTTGATAGGAAGACACTGAATCATCAAGTGATATGATATCGCCACCCGCTATAACAAGGCTTCCCCCTTGAAAGGATGTATCACACGAGAAAAACAAAAGTAAAACACAAAGTATCTGGATACTAGGTATCTGGATACTAGGTATCTGGATACTAGGTATCTGGATACTAGGTATCTGGATACCTAGGTATAAAATATGTTTCATACGGCAAGCACGCAGACTACTCAAAAAACACCAAAATGTCAAGATACGTAATATCAGGATACGTAATATTCTGTATCAAAAGCTTACCATGTCATACCTCCCGTTACTAGGGTAGACGTGCCCCCATTACTATCTTGGACGTACCACCCATTACTAGGTGGCATGTCTCACCTTTACTGGGTGAAGGGTCTCTCCTTTACTAGGTGAAGGGTCTCGCCTTTACTGGGTGAAGGGTCTCACCATTACTAGGTGAAGGGTCTCACCATTACTGGGTGAAGGGTTACCTCTTTAATTCGTAAGGAGGTGCGCCATTACTAGGTGAAGGGTCTCACCATTACTGGGGTAGACCTCTCGCCCTTACTAGGAATAAAAAAGACAGCCCGAAGACTGTCTTTTTAGTTATCTAAACACATTTCACTACTGACGATGTATTCTAATAAAAGAAGAATTACTCTTCTACATTAATGACTATTTCTCTTTGAAAGATAGGCTTTGTCGTTGTAACCTTGCGAGGGAAAGTCGGAATCTCGAAACTTGTTATTTTTGTCTGGGTGGAACCTTTAAGTGTAATTGAACTAGTAGAATCCCCAACTCCTATAGCACTTTTGCCATCATTTCCCTTCATACTGAGAGAAGATTTGCCATTTGCGTAAAAAATAATATCAACATCTTTATTACCTCCCTCTAAGTGAATTCCATGCCATGGACCAGCTTCTTTTCCTGCAACAATAGCATTTGTTCCCGTCAATCTTATATGAGCGGTAAGCTTTTTTGTTCCCTTTCCATATATTCTTAATCCACTTGCCCACGCATTGTTTTCATCAACGCTTGTATTCTCAAAAGAGATAAAAACATTTCTCTCAACTTCAGAATCATTTTCAATATAAAAAGTTTTTTCTGTAACTCCGCTAGGAAATTTATAATGAAGAGTTTCAACATTAACAAGGACACCATTTTTATCTTTTGCTCTGCCATCTTTATCAATTACAATCTGATACGCTATTTCAGTTATTACAAAAGCTCCCTCTCTATTTGACCAATCAAAAACAGTTACATCACAAGAAGCCATCACGTTAGTACCCAGTATTTTTGCAGTAACAGTTGCAACTCCATCAGATATACCTGTCATTAAACCAGAGATAGGATCTACTGTAACTATACTCTTGTCATCTGTTTCCCATCTTACTTTACTCGACTCACTTTCTGGAACTACATGAGGTTTTATTTGTTCTGTCCCCCCTACAACGATAGTAGTAGATGCTTTAGATAAAGTTATAATAATTTTTTGTTTATACGGTACATACCCGTTAGCAAGCTCGCCTTTATCAGAAAATTTTTCTATAATATAACTTGTGCTACTTGGTGTTATGCCCTCTTTTACATAGACCGTTTCTGCTGCAGAGAATAAGTGTGTCTCATTGTCCATAAGCTCTACGATAGCTTGACTGTCAATATAAACATCTTTAAGGTTTGTATCATCGTAAAAAGCACTACTGCCAATAGTTTTAATATTTTTGTTAATGGTAACCTTAGTGATTGTTTGATTCTCTTGAAATGCTCTACTTGCAATTGTTGTTACAGGAACTCCATGCAATTCGTCTAAAATTATAAGGTGGGGATCCGTGTAAGTTCCAATATCACTAGCCGCATACGTTCCAGAATTAAGGGTATACTCAAGACCGGTGACCTTTACTTCAAACTCTTCTGTCACACCTTTTGTAGACACCTTTAATCGTGCAGTTCCTCCACTAAAGGCTTTTATCTCTCCGGTGTTTGTGTCAACCGTTGCAATGTTTTGATCTAAGCTCTCCCAACTTAATACTACTCCTTGTGGTTCAGTAGTTACTACTGCAAATCCCTTTTCTCCTGAGTTCAAAGCAACAGATTCTACCATTATTTTAGCGGGCACAACATTTATAGTACATTCGGTGCTAAACTCTTCTTTCTCGGAAGTAACTGTTATCTTGGTACTGCCTTCTGTAACACCCGTGATGATCCCTGTTTCTTTATCAAACAGGGCAATGCTTTTATCAGGATTTCCCCAATTAAGCTTTTTGTATGTTGCATTTTCAGGGACTACATCTGCCGTAATTTCCTTCGTTTCGCCAACACGTAGATCAATGCTTGCAGGAATTATAATATCAGTTACCGGAAGAAAGAGAACATTTATAGTACATTCGCTACTAAACTCTCCTTTCTCGGAGGTAACCGGAATCTTGGTGCTGCCGTCTTTAACACCCGTGACGAACCCTGTTTCTTTATCAAACAGGGCAATGCTTTCATCAGGGCTTCCCCAATCAAGCTTTTTGTACGTTGCATTTTCAGGCATTGCTGTTGCACTTATTTCTTTCGTTTCGCCAATAAATACATCAATGTTTGCTGGAATTATAATATCAGTTACCGCAATTATGATAACATTTACTATGCATTCGGTGCTAAACTCTCCGTTCTCGGAAGTAACTGTTATCTTGGTGCTGCCTTCTGTAACGCCCGTTATCGTTTTTGTTGGTTTTCCTTGAACGCTATTATTTTCACTACTCAGTGTTGCAATAGTTGTATCTTCTATATCCCACATAACCGTTTTATTTATTGCATTTAGAGGGACTATTGTTGCACTTATTTCTCTTGTTGTACCTAAGGCTATATCTATACTGTCAGGAAGTTTAATCCCCGTCATCGGAAAAACCTGTGTTGTTGCCGTAACAAGGCTTGTTCTAGAAATCTTTCCCTCATGTGCAGTTGCCGTAATAATAACACTACCTTCTGCAATAGCAGTAACTTCACCTTCTTGGCTTACCTTTGCTATCGCTTCATTTTCAGAGTGCCAAGAAACTGTTTTATTTGCCGTGTCGCTGGGTTCAACCGTTGCTTCTAAAAAGACAGAACTCCCTATTGTTATTAACACCTCAGAAGGTATTACGTTAAGAGACTTTAAAGCTTTACTTATAATAATTGTTACCTTTGACTCAACAAGTTTTTGTTGACAGTTTTGACGGCGGCGTATGGTTATCTCAACTGTTCCTTGTTGTAAAATGCTTACAAGCCCTTTAGAGTCAACTGTTGCAACACTAGGATTATTTGATTCGTATTGTAAAGTGCCAGCAGGACGCTGAGCAAAGGTTATTTGATAGGATGACATTGAATCATCAAGTGATATGATATCGCCACCCGCTATAGCAAGGCTTCCCCCTTGAAAGGATGTATCACACGAGAAAAATAAAAATAAAACGCATAGATATAAAATATGTTTCATAGTATCCAGATACATAGTATCCAGATACACAGTATCAAGATACTTTCGGCAAGCACATGCAGAGTACTCAAAAAACACCAAAATGTCAA
>JBOFTD010000223.1:0-5944 GCA_051651885.1 Treponemataceae bacterium | reverse complement strand
TGAGTAAAACACTATATTTAAAATAAAAAAGAGTATTAAAATAACCGTCTCCAAAATGATGAAGGATTTTTAATACTCTTGCTGTAATAGAAGGAAGAAAAACTTAGTTTACTTTTGCAATAACATTAAAGGTTTGCGCAACAAGGGCTGCCCCACCGATAAGCCCACCATCAATATTTTCTTTTGCAAGAAGGTCTGCAGCATTCTTATCATTCATAGACCCACCGTACTGAATAAAAACCTTATCAGCAACATCTTTACCATACATATCAGCTAAAATCTTACGGGTAAACACATGAATAGCCTCAGCATCTTCTGGAGTTGCCGTTTTTCCCGTACCGATAGCCCAAACTGGCTCATACGCAATAGTGACTTTTTTCATTTGATCAGCAGAAACGCCCTCTAAACCTTTTCGAGTTTGATCTTCACACACCTTTTCAGCCTTTCCAGCCTCACGCTCTTCTAAAAGTTCCCCAACGCAAAGAATTACTTCAAGCCCATGTTGTAAAGCAAGCTTGACTTTTTTGTTAATCATTGCGTCATCTTCCTTATAAATATGACGACGCTCGGAGTGACCAAGAATAACAACTTGCACACCAAGATCTTTAAGCATAAGAACAGAAACTTCACCAGTGTGAGCTCCACTTTCTTCAGTAGACATGTTTTGAGCTCCCAACATAATATTTGTGCCTTTAACAACTTGTGCAACTGCATCAAGATTTGTAAATGATGGAGCAACAAGATATTTGTTCTTGCCATCTTTTAATACCTCAACTAAAGATTTTGCAAGCTCAACAGCCTCGCCTTTAGTCTTATTCATTTTCCAGTTCCCTGCTATAAAATAAGGTTTTCTCATAATAATTCCTTTGTAAAGTAAGATTGTCTTGTATACTACAATATTTATTAATAAAAATCAAGCCATATAAGAAGCACAACAAGAGATTTTTGCATTCCTAATTTTAATAGAAAACTAAAAAAATAAATTTTCCTTTTTGAGCTCTCGATAGTATATTAATATTATTATATTTAGGAGGTCGTTATGGCAATGACATTTACAAAAGAAAATTTTGATACCGAAGCACTCAAATCAAACATTCCTGTTTTAGCAGATTTTTGGGCTCCATGGTGTGGGCCTTGTCGAGCAGTAGGTCCAATATTGGATGAACTTTCAAAAGAATTGGAAGGAAAAGTAAAAATTGGAAAGGTCAATGTTGATGAACAACCAGATCTTGCTTCTCAATACGGAGTTATGAGTATTCCAACTCTTATTTTATTTAAAGATGGAAAAATCGAAAAACAACAAGCCGGATCATTAGATAAACAAAGCCTTTTGCAATTTATAGGAATCTAACAGCAAAATATTCTGATAAGCAATGATAAAAAAGCTTGATTTTTCTCTCTACATAAATTACAATAGAAGAAATCACTTTGTTAGGAGTTTACGTTGAGTAAAAAAAAATCTTTCTTCGCTCTGTGTTTTATTTTTTTTATTTTAATACAATTACCGCTTTTCGCTCAAAAAACGCTTATAAATAATTTGTTTCAATATAAATTACCAAATGGACTTGACTTATTTGTTGTAGAAAATGAGACTGCCCCTGTCGCTTATATCGAAATTGCAATAAAAGCAGGGGCAATCGCTCAAACAAAAGAAACTGCAGGTCTTTTTCACCTATATGAACATATGATGTTTAAAGGAAATAGAAAATTCCGTACGGCTGCAGAAGTTCAACGAGCTATCAATGATTTAGGGGTTGCATCGTGGAATGGATCAACCGGCATTGATTTTGTAAATTATTTTTTTACCATACCATCAGATTATTTAGAACAGGGTTTGGAGTTTTGGTCGTATGCAATAAGAAATCCGTTGCTTAACCGTGATGAGCTTGAAAATGAAAAAAAAGTAGTTCTTGCGGAAATTACCGGAGGCATGTCTGATCCTGATCAAATATATCGAGCAGCGTATTTAAAAAAACTTTTTCCTGATTATCCTTGGCGACTCGATCCGGGTGGAAGTCTTGATTCGATAAAAAATGCGACCACTTCAGAATTACGTGATATTCAAGAAAAATATTACCTCCCCAATAATGCAGCATTATTTGTTGGGGGAAATGTTAAACACAAAGATGTATTTAACTTGGTTCATAAAATTTTTGGTAAATGGGAAAGAGGAGGAGATCCTTGGAAGGATAAACGTGAAGTTGCGACACGAAATCCTTTTAACGATACTACTTACTTAGTTATGCCAAATCCTAAAATTTCTCCTGATAATGCAAAAGTTTCCATATATTTACGAGGACCAGATACTGCCGTTGATGTTACTTCAACTTATGCAGCTGATGTTTTAAGCACACTTCTTGAAAATCCATTTGGTTCATACAAAATCAACCTTTTGCTAAACGAAGACTTAGGAATTCCTGATATTGAAAGTATTTCTTCATATTACGGAACATACAAAGAATCTGGAATTTTTGTATTTTCAACAACAATGCTCGATCCCAAAAATGACCTACCTTTTCGAGGATATCAGTTTTTTGAAGAAGTAACAAAGTCTTTTTTTCCTTCTATTGTAGAAGATGTTAATTTTTTTTCGCGTGAAGAATATAACTTTGTAAAACAAAGAATTCAAGATACTCAAATTTATGGACAAGAATCGGCTGATGATTTTTTAAAAACGTTACGATTTTGGTGGGCATCGACATCCACTGACTATTTTTTTTCATACATTGAAAACATGAAAAAAGTTACCTCACGAGATATTTCACGATTATTAACCAACTATATTATAGATAAGCCAGCACTTGTGACTATTTTAGTAAATTCTGATATATATAAGCAAATCTCACAAGATTTTGCCCAGTCAGGCTATGAAGTTGTTACATCTGAGAATGCTTTTTGGTTTAAATAGAAAATAAACAAAAAAAGGAGATTGCATGAAAAAAAAATTTATTTTATTTTTTATTATACTATTAACATCATTTTCACAAGTTTTAATTTCAAACACAGAGGCTAGTTTTCTTAAAAAAAATGAAAAAGATTTTTCTACATACACACTCAATAATAAAATCCCTGTTATTTTTAAAAAAAATCCAGAAAGTAAAACAATAACGCTAAAAATTATCTCTAAAAGTCTCTCTCCTTTTTTAAAACCTGAGGATTCTGGATCAGAATCACTTTTATTTACAATGATGACAAAAGGATCAAAAAAATATACTAATGATTATGTTCAAGCCTTGCTCTATCAAAAACAAGCTTCGTTTACTGCAGAATCTAATCAAAATGGATCATCTTTGACACTTTCAGTAATAAGTAATTATTTTAATGATTTTTATCCTGTTTTTGAAGATGGATTTCTATTTCCTCGTATTAGTGCAGAAGATTTTGAGGTAGTAATAAATACAGAAAAACAGAGACTATTTGATCAACAAAATACGCCATTCTCTCTTTTGCAATACACCATTCGTCAAAATATTTACAAAAATCATCCTTTTGCAGTGTCGCCTCAATCAACACCAAAATCTCTCCCCAATATACAACGTTTAAAACTAAAGTACTTACATGCTAAAATAATGAATGCAAGTCGCTTAACAATTATTGCAACAGGTAATTTTGATGAAAAAAGGCTTTTAGATCAGCTCAATAAATCTTTTTCATTTATTGATACACAGCACATCGAGGATATTATATTACACAGCCCCATAACAAAAGGAAATCCGATACTTACAACGAGTCAGTCTTCCAAAAATACTGGTTTTCTTGCACGTGTTTTTCCAGCACCATCCATCGACGATAAAGATTATTTTCCTTCATTATTAGCGGCAAGTATTTTTCAAGAAATTCTTTTTAATACAGTTAGAGAAAAATATGGTGCCTGCTATTCCATCGGCACTAATATTGTCCCTTCGAAGGCAAGCTATGGATTAGTATATGTTTATCGTGCAAGCAATATTAATGATTTGCCAAAGTATATCTCTGAGGCAGAAAGTATTATGGCGAAAGGGGAAGTAATAGTAAACAGAATGCCTTCTGGAAATTTTGAGTTAGCTAAAATTAATACTCGCCTAGATGGGTTTAAAAATAGTCTAATAAATTCTCTTTTTGTATCCATCAAAACAAATTCTGGTGTAGCAACACAAATAGCAAACGGTCTTTTTTTGCTCAATATGCCTGATCACTACATTACCGCTGTTCCAAAAATCAGAGAGGTTACGGTCGATGATATCAAAAGAGTCTTCGATAAATACTGGCTTAGCTCGGATAGACAGTGGTTTATTGTAACAGGACCCGAAGATGCAAAAAAAGTTAACTTAAATACTTTTCAAAATTAATTTTATCCTATAAATACAAAGCATTTATGCCGATATCATTGCCATGCATATAATCAATTTTGTTACATCAAATATATCGCAAAAGCAAAAAAAAGGATTTCCCCCAAAAAAAATCAAATTTTATAAAAAAAATGATTCCAAAAAATTCTTAAATAATGTAAAATTAAAAGAAATGTATCATTCTGATAATCAACAAAATTTTTATTTCTTAAATTCTGTAGAAAAAAGAGTTTTAACGGTTCCTCTTATTACATTTGATAATTCTCAAACATTGATAAATTTGTTTATCAGTGCATTGGCTTTATGTGTAACGATTATTTGTGCTTTTTTTTATGCCAACAAAGTTGATATGCAGGCAACAAGAATATATCTACCGTCTATAATTGAGGATGCTGATAAAAATCTTCTTAAAGATGCATTAAATCGTTTTATTACAAACAATGGAAAGTATGATGAAATAGATTTAACAGAAAATGAACCGAAAAATATTGATATAAAGAATTTTTTTCATGAGCCAGTAACGTATCAAACATATTATGTGCAACAAGGCGATAATATTACCTCAATTGCCAAAAAATTTAAGCTTTCGAATATTTCAACAATCATTGGCATAAATCAAATCGAAAAAGCCCGCAACTTACAAAAAGGATACAAATTAACAATCCCTTCCATCGATGGCCTTTTTCATCATATCGTACGTAATGAAACTTTGACAGCAATTGCAGCAAAATATAATATTCCTATTGAGGTTCTCGTTGATGTAAACGATCTACGATCAGAAAATCTAACTCCCGGCGATGCACTTTTTATTCCCGGTGCTCGATTAGATCAAAGTGATTTAAAAAAGGCACTTGGAGAGTTATTCAAAATGCCTCTTGTACGATTTTCAAGAGTTTCTTCTCCTTATGGCTGGAGACCAGATCCTTTTACCGGCGTAAGATCTTTTCATACGGGCGTTGACTTAGTAGCACCAACAGGAACATCTATTAATGCATCCTCTGATGGTCGAGTTGCCTTTGCAGGCTGGTCAAATGTATATGGAAATTATGTTATATTAAATCATCAAGGTGGCTATCAAACATTATACGCCCACATGTCGCGAATTAGTGTTCGAAAAGGTCAAAATATTGCTCAGGGTGTACAAGTCGGACTTGTGGGAAGCACCGGCTACTCAACGGGAGCACATTTACATTTTACGGTATACAAAAACGGTAAAACAATTAATCCGTACCAAGTATTAAAATAGCACTTAAACGGGTATAAAAAAGATAGAAATCATACATAAGTTTGTTTTTTCATTCAGCTCATGTATGATTTTTTTTATACAATTTATAAAAGATAATTCCCAAAGCATACCATGCAATCGTATAAAAAATTAATACCTGCCCGCCTCTCAATATATTAGGAATATAGGCAAAAACAATAATACAAATCGTTATAAAGGGAATAATCTTTCCAAGGGGAACCGTAAATTGTTTTTCAACCGCAGGATATAGTTTTCTTGCAAAGATAAGAGAAATGCAGTTGATACAAATCGTTACCGCTCCAAACAGTGAAGCAAGGTTTACAATTTGCTCAGTAAAAGACGGAAAGCTTGCAACGAGCATCGCAAATAA
>JBOFTD010000222.1:0-2800 GCA_051651885.1 Treponemataceae bacterium | reverse complement strand
GCGTCGTATATAGCCATACCAATTTTTGCCGTATGCTCATGCGGGTTTGTAATAATAAGTACTCGCTCCCCTTTTTTTACCGCACACACACTCTGAATAACTGTTTGCGCAGAGCGTTGTAATTGTATAGATGTCTGTTCGTCTAGGGTATAAATTGTCTTAAATAAATTCATAAGCATTATGATAGAACACCTCGTCATGATTGTCAAGGTAGTAATTTTAAAACACTTTAAGTCAATAAAAAAAACGCACTCTTAATTCTTTATTTCCGTAATCGGCTTTTGCATATTATATACAAAGCAAGAATTAAAAATACGTTTCTTCGTAAAAGTATATTTTTTAGAGTATACTAAAAAATCGCTTTATAGCTGCTATCTTTTGGGCCTACTAGGACTTGAACCTAGGACCAATGGATTATGAGTCCACTGCTCTAACCAACTGAGCTATGGGCCCGCTATTTTTTTATAATATCATAAAATAAAAAATAAAGTCAAGAGGAATAATACAAAAAAATCATTTAATTACAGTATAACACCACTAAAAAATTTGCTGATTTTATTGGATTCAAAGCAGATAATGATAAAATTTAAAATCTCCTCTAGCAAAAAAAAATAAAATATGCTAAAATCTTTTTCATAAATAAACATTAAGTGAGGAACCTATGATTAGAGGTGGCGATATTGCAAAAGGCACAGTTCTTTTAATAAAAAACTCTCCCTATCTTGTTACAGAAAGAGAATTTGTAAATCCCGGTAAGGGCTCAGCCTTTGCTCGCGTAAAAATGAAAAATCTAAAAGACGGAACGGTTTTAACGCAAACGATTAAAACGCCTGACACGGTTGAGGATGCAACGGTTGATACGCATGATGGGCAATATCAATATTCTGATGGAGAAAATCATGTTTTTATGGACATTGCCTCTTTTGAAACAATCACGGTTCCAGAGGATTTGAACGAAAATCTAAAATATTACCTGAAAGAAGGCGAAACATATCCCATTTTGATTTGGGAAGAGAATGCAATTGACGTAAAAGTGCCACTTAAAATGGTTTTTACCGTCGCAGAAAGCGAAAACTACATAAAAGGCGATACCGTCTCTGGTGCGACAAAACCTGTTGTTACCGAAACAGGCCTAACGGTGCGTGTGCCACTTTTTATAAAACAAGATGAGAAAATTTTAGTAAACACCGAGTCAAATGAATACGTTGAGCGCGTAAACTCATAATTACATGTTTAATTTTTTCAAAAAATGCAATAATTCTGAAATGTCACAAAAAGAGCTTTTGCAAGAAAACTACAGACAAGTGATGATGCATAGAAATGTTTGTGCCATTGCCTTTGTTTTTATTGGCTACAGTGCGTGGGATGAAACTCAAAAAGCAAATCCGCCATGGTGGTTTTATCTTTGCATGAGTATTATTTTGCTTGCCTTTGTTGCAACAGGACTTATGCAGCATTTTCAAGCAAAAAAAATTGAAGAAGAAATTGCAAATCTTAACAATACTGAAAGCGAAACAGATAATTAATTTTTAAATAACATACCATTTATAAGGAAAAATGATGAATTTTATTTTTTTAGGCCCCCCCGGTGCAGGAAAAGGAACTCTTGCTGCAAAAATCGCAGTTGAGTATGCAATTCCGCACATTTCAACAGGCGATATTTTTAGAAAAGCAATTAAAGATCAAACCCCGCTTGGAATCCAAGTTAAGGCGATTATTGACTCAGGGTCTTTGGTAAGTGACGATATTACAACGGCTTTAGTAAAAGATAGACTTGAGCAAAGCGACGCTCAAAAAGGATATATTCTTGATGGCTTTCCGCGAACAAAACCGCAAGCCCAAGCATTAGAAGAATTTGCCAAAATTGACTGTGCGGTAAACTTTGAAATCTCAAATGAAGCCGTTGTCGAAAGGCTTTCTGGCCGCCGAGTTTGTAAATCATGCGGACAAAATTTTCATGTAACATTTTTACCACCGAAAAAAGAGGGTTTTTGCGATGCCTGTGAAGGAGAACTCTTTACCCGAGATGATGACAAAGCACAAGCTATTATGCACCGCCTCGATGTTTACCGCGAACAAACGCAACCCTTAATTGAGTTTTATCAAAATAAAAATCTTCTGGTAAATATTGACGCAAAACCTGCAACAGACGTTATTTTAAAAGAGTTTAAATCAAAATTTCCTGCAAAATAAAGATTTTATATACATTATTATTTAAAAACCTCCTAATTAATGTGAAATATTTTTACAATTAACTTTTTCATAAAAAATAATTTCTCTTGAGCCTTACTTTTTTTTTTTTTTATGTTATAGTAAACACCATGTTAAAACGATTAGAACAAATAGCCGTAAAATATACGCAGGTAAATGAACTGATTCAGCAACCTGATTTAGTCAAAGATGCAAAAAAGTACAAAGAAACGATGCGCGAGCATTCTTATTTATCATCTGTGATGGAGGCTTACGAGGAATATAAAATTCTATTAAAAGGAATTGATGACTCAAAAATTATGATTTCTCAAGAAGATGATGCTGATTTGAAGGAAATGGCACGCGAGGAATTGAATGAACTTGAAGAAAAGCTTCCTAATCTTGAAGAAAAACTTAAAATGCTTTTAATTCCACCAGATCCCTTGGAAGAAAAAAATATTATTATGGAAATTCGTGGTGGCACGGGAGGAGATGAAGCGACGCTTTTTGTAGCTGATCTTTATCGCATGTACACACGCTATGCTGACTCCAAAGGTTGGAAATACGAACTCCTCAGTGCAAATGAAACAGAAGTTGGAGGATACAAAGA
>JBOFTD010000221.1:0-6203 GCA_051651885.1 Treponemataceae bacterium | reverse complement strand
TAGATTTTTTCAACACGGCCTACCGCTTCAACAACTTTGAAGGCAATATGTTCTTTGCCTGCCCATGCTTGAATGTATGCCTTTGTGTTTTCTAAATCTATTGTTACTCCATAAAGAGAACCCAAAAATGCGGATGATAATTCTGCTACAACTTCTCCTAATGCATAGTCATAGTGATCTTTATCATGTCCATTTATTTTAAAGTCGATTGAATGGCTTAGCTCATGAAGAAAGACTTGTTTGTCAGCACAATTTAACCTGATCGTATTTTCTGATGGTGAAAAACTGCCTTCTGCTTGCCGACAAAGACTTGCAACAACCTTTACTCCAAGCTTTTTTGCAACATCTATTAACGGTAGCTCTTCAATATTTAATTCCTTCATGCGTGTTTGATACACTAAGTTTTCTCCTTGCGTATCTTCTACACGAAACACAGGACAAAGCCTAAATCCTTTTAATACTTTTTCCTCTGTCGCATCCCCCCTCATCTTTTTTAGTTTTGAATAAGGGGACAAAGATATGAAAGGCTCGAGCATTCTTTTTTATTGTTCTAAAGCTTAAGTTTCTATCTTCGTAATTATAAAAAGCTTTTTTACTTGACAGATTTCTGTATTAGATTTATAATAAGTAATTCAATTTATTGAGGAGATAACGATGAATAAAAAAGAAATTGCTTGTTTAAGTGATAAGGCAACAAGAGAAGTAGCAGATATTCTTGATGAACTAGAAAGAGGTTTTCCCGGTGTTACAGAGGGAGCTTCAGCTCTTTTGGGGAGTGCTCTTGGTGGAGCAGGAGCTCTTGCAACTTTAAGTGCACTTGGAACGACTGGCTTATCTGCTGCTGGCATTACATCGGGGTTAGCAGCTGCAGGTATGGGTGCAGGAATGGTTGCAGGAATTGGTGTTTTGGCAGCTCCTATTGCAGTATTAGGTATAGCAGGTTATGCAATTGCAAAAAAGCAAAAAGCGGCAAAACTTGCAACAGCTTTAAATAGGGCAATAAAAAAACTGTATGATATTCAAGATCAATTAATAGCTAATGCAGAATACTTCAAAGAAGAACTTGCTGGTATAAAAGCTACTATACAATTCTTAAAAAAGAAGCAACCTTCATAATAATTAATGAAAAAACAAATTAAAGGCATAAAATATCTGCAAGATCGATCATCGCAAATTCAAGATGCTCATGATGATATATCTTCTGATATCGATGAAATAAAAAGATTGTTGGGTGGTTTTGATACCGAAGATATCCAACAATCTAATACCTATAAAAAAGTTAAGAACTCATATATTCAAGAATACGATAAAAAAGCAACAAAGAAAGTGCCTTCTTCAACATCAATACAGAGCATTTTAGCAGAAGCTGACAAGCGTTATAGTAATGATGTGTCTATACAAGATATACTAACAAATGATGATCATCTAAAGGTCAAAAGCAATATTAATGAACAAATTGAAAATTTTAATAAGAAATATGACTTAGATACATGGGATTATGCGATTGCTGTTTCCTGTGGACTTTTTGCTGCAATGCTAGATATTTTATGTATCAAAAAACCATTAAAGCCAACAGTTGCTTTCACAAAGAAAGTTGACGGTATTTTTAATGAGTGGACTCAATCTGCATTTAATACATTAATTCCCCCCGATTTGAGTAATGCTCTAAGTAAAAGATTTGGAATTGGGGGAGCTGATAGCTCTACAACAGATGATTTAATAAATGCTGAAGCAAAAACTTTAAGCCCCTTTAACCATCGCTTAAAATCTCTTTCTCATGATCCGCTGTTAGGATTTTTCTTTGGAGTCTATGATTTGATTAATAATACGTGTACAGTGGTTTCAAATGGAAAGCTTACTACCTTTGCTACTAGTAAAAAAAGTGCCATAACAGGAGATGAAAGCATTTTTCAATTGCTAGGACAAATGTTTGGTCATTTGCTTTCAGATATAAATGCTCCATCCGCAAAAGGTAATAGAGGAATGGGACTTCCAGCACCTTTTATGGGATTGCTAACAATGCTTAAAAATATATCCTTTGATAACTCTACCTTTGCAACTCAAATTGAATATATGTATTTAAAAGGTTATGATTTTAGACAATTTATAACTACAAGTATTCCGATGTCTATTATGGAAGTTCTTCTTCGTATTTTCTATACAATAAAGCAAGTCTCTATAAATAATGCCGAATTCGGAAATACAATAATCGATACTATGCCAAGAAAAATTATTCCACGATTTAGAATTATGTTAGCCACTGCTTATGGAACAAGTTCTGCTGTCAATGCTGGAAAAATTTATATAACTAAAGATATACTAAATGCAAATTATACTTCATGGATTGGATTTGCATATAATTCTTTTTTTTCATTAAAGTGGATACTATATGATAGACAGGCAAAATTATGGGATGGAATTAAAGAAAAAGAGCTTCAAGAAATTATTGAATTAGTTGACTCTCTTGATATTTTAGCAAAGCGAGCAAGTCTTTTACCTTCATAAAATTCTGTATAACAATGTCCTTCCTTGCACTCACTCTTTGTCGAGCAATTTTTAACTGATTTCTTCCTTCCCTTTTTTAATCATAGCACTACCATTGGTGTCACTAGGTATACCTCTAGCAGAGTGCTACTACTTCTTGCGATGTGTTAGCGCCACTACTCGCAATTCTCTCTACAGTAGTGGAGCGGTGTCCTCCCTAGTAAAGGAAGAACCTCCTTATGAATTAAAGAGGTAGGTCTATACTAGTAAAGGAAGCATGTCCATACTAGTAAAGTAAGCACTTCCATACTAGTAATGTAAGCACGTCTATACTAGTAAAGTAAGCATGTCTATACTAGTAATGTAAGCACGTCCATACTAGTATAGTAAGCATGTCCATACTAGTAAAGGAAGCACGTCCATACTAGTAAAGGAAGCACGTCCATACTAGTAAAGGAAGAACCTCCATACTAGTATAGGAAGCATGTCTATACTAGTAAAGGCGAGACCTCTACCCTAGTAATGGCGGAACCTCCTTACGAATTAGAGAGGTAGGTCTACCCTAGTAATGGCGAAGGGTCTACCCTAGTAATGGCGAAGGGTCTACCCTAGTAATAGCGGAACCTCTCTACGAATTAAAGAGGTAGGTCTACCCTAGTAATGGCGGAACCTCCTTACGAATTAGAGAGGTAGGTCTACCCTAGTAATGGCGAGACGTCTACCCTAGTAATGGCGAGACGTCTACCCTAGTAATGGAGAGACCCTTCACCCAGTAATGGTGAGACATGCCACCTAGTAATGGTGAGACATGCCACCCAGTAAAGGGTGGTACATCCAAGATAGTAATGGGGGAACCTCCGTATGAATTAAAGAGTAGATATTCTCTCGGTGGCGGTAGAAAATAGTTAGAATATCTACTCTGGTTAGTAATAGTTATTGTTGGGCTATTTCAATGTTTTGTATCTACGATATGTATATTTTTATACATTTTTTTTCATATTAGTATTTGTCTGCTTGCTTTTTATCAATTTTATTTATAGATTTGTAAGAGAATCTATAAACAATTATTAATGCAATATTGACCTAGAACAAGCATTGTTATATAATGTTTCAAACTAGAAAAAGACTGTAAGTTGCTGATTAAAGAAAATTTATAGTCAATAGTTTTTGTTTTTTAAGGTTAAATAATTGTTGTAATGATAGTGCGTTAGGGATTGCAGCGGTATACTTTTTGCGAGGAATGAGCAAAAGATACAAGCGGAAAGCCCGACGGCGAAACGATGTGAAGCCGTAACGCCCAAGAAAAAAGGAGTGTAAAATATGCAGGATTGGTTATATAGCGATGTGGTAAAAGACCATTTTATGAATCCGCGTAATGTTTTGATGGAGGATGAGTCGACGTGGCAACATGATGGCAAGGGGATGGTTGGGAATATTAAGTGCGGGGATCAGATGATGATTTTGCTTCGCATAAAAAATGATATAATTCAAGATGTGCGATGGAAAACATACGGCTGTGCGAGTGCTTTGGCTTCGACTTCGATGCTCTCGGAGGTTATAAAGGATATGCATATTGAGCAGGCGTATCAATTGAAGCCACAGGATATTGCATCAAAGTTGGGTGGATTACCTGATAATAAGATTCATTGTTCAGTTTTGGGTGACAAGGCTCTTCGGGCGGCTATCGATAATTATTTGGAAAGTAAGGGGCGAAAGACTTTGGCTGGAACGGAAAATGTTGAAGTTATTTGTCGCTGTCTTGATATTACGGATAAGGATTTGGAAGAAGCGTACAAAGCGGGGGCAAGAACGTGGGGCGATTTTCAAGAAAAGACGAAGATTGGCACAGGGTGCGGTGCTTGTAAGAAAAAGGCGTTGGAAAAAATCCACGAGCTGGATCATTTATATGGCTAAAAAAAAGCCCGTTTCATTGTGAGGCGGGCTTTTTTTTGTTTATTTCAAAATAGTAATTTCAACCCGTCGATTTTTTCCCATTCCTTCAACCGTTTTATTATCTGCAATTGGTTTTTCACCACCAAACCCCTTAACGACAATTTCATCTTTTTTACGAACGCCAACCTCAACAAGATAATTAGCGACACTTTGAGCCCGTAGCGTTGATAATTGCATTCGAGCGGCTGCAGTTCCGGCTAAAGCAGTATGTCCAGAAACAAGCAAATTATTTGAATAGCTTTTTAATAAATCTGCAATCTTTTTGATCTTTTCTTTTTCACGATCAACTAAATTAGACGAATTAGATTGAAATTGAATGTTTTCAAGCGTTATCATTATTCCGTCATCGTTTGATATAACTGAAATATCTTGTAACTCAAGCTCTTTAATTTTGTCTTTTAAATCTTTTTCATTTGAATTGTTCATCACCTTTTTTGGCTCGGGAGTCGGCTTTGGTGTAGGAGCAGGAGTCGGCTTTGGCGTAGGTGCTGGAGTTGGTTTTGGTGTAGGAGCAGGAGTCGGTTTTGGCGTTGGCACTGGAGTTGGCTTTGGCGTAGGAGAGGGAGTCGGCTTTGGTGTGGGAGCTGGAGTTGGCGGAACATAATTTTGTTTATTTGTGATGTTTCCCTTTGTCGTACCCAAAAAATCATACGCAAAACCCTTTGCCGTAATTATTTGAACCGCAAAAATTTCATCATAGGAATCAAAAAGACCTGTTTCCTGATTCCAAAAAATACGACTATCAATCACTCCAACCAATTTTTTAGGGTAATCAAGCAATGACTTACTCGCACGAATTCTAATATTCGCATTAATTGCACTGCGAGCAGAAATTTCATGTAATTTTTTTCCATTTATTATGGTGCTTCCCACGTAGGTGTATTTTATTTTGGTCGAAATAATATAAGGATCTGTAACACCAAAGTTTCTAAAGTCGTACGTATCAAACCCCGTTGCCATCCACGTTTCACCAACTTTTATTTTTTTACTTGGAAAAATAGGCTGATTTCTTGTTACAGGTTTAAAAAACTGATTATCAACGCTATAATGCCCCTTTGCATCTTTTTTATATGTTACCGCTTCCTCTGTTTCATGCGTAGAAGCTTTGTTATCATTACTAAGAGTTTTTTTATATTTCGTCTTAAAAACAGCACTGTGATCTGCAACGCCCTTATTAACTGCAATTACTTTTGTCGGAGCCTTCGTATTCATTTCAACGCTATATTGATACTCGCCATCCACATAAACTTTTTCCTCAACATCGATAGAAAAAATATACTCTTCCCCTACATTATATAAAAAACTAAACTCCTCTGAAAAAATTGAAAAAAGAGTAAAAAAACAAAAAAAATATAGGAATAATTTATTTTTCATAGAGCACCTTTAAAAAAAGATTTAATTATTAATCGGTTAAAAAAAAAGGTGACTTTAGTTTTATCTCGGTAGTATTTTTTATCGCGTTCGGCAAGAAATTGCACCGTGTCGAAAATCAACTTCGATAATATTTTTATCAACAGAATTCATTGCATCAAGAACAACCATTATATTGTCTACTTTTTCTACATCAAAAGTTCTGTCTAACAAAACTTTAACTCGATAATGGATGGGATAAAAAGCAAGATCGTAATTACCATAATCTTTGGGTAAAATTTGAATTTCAGAAATTCCTTTGAGAAAAGTAGGATTTTTTTCCAAAACGATTGCAAGTTTTTCAAGGAGTGGACGAATATTTGCATGAACTCTCATACCAATTTGTACCGATTCAA
>JBOFTD010000220.1:0-10954 GCA_051651885.1 Treponemataceae bacterium | reverse complement strand
CAACATATTATCTTCCATAACCTGCCCTGCAAGTTCAACTTCTTGTGCAAAAAGATTTTGTATTGTTTTTTCGGTATTCGTACTAATAATATGATCATCTTTGGTGCTTTGGGCAATTACAGCCTGATCCCCATCGGATAAGTTATCAGTATGCTCAAAATTAAGCATTTTTATTTGATCAATGGATAACACTTCGCTTACCGCTTTTAATTTCTCAAAGTCAGCATTTGCAACATCATCATCGAGTAAATCTTTTATCAAAACAAAATCATCATCACTAATCATATATTCAAGATCAGCATGAGCAGTACAGTCATCTAATAAATCTTTGATAATAAGATTGTTTTTCTCATTGCAATCATCACTACAATCAAGATTGTTTTTCTCATCACAATCATCACTACAATCAAGATTATTTTTCTCATTGCAATCATCACTACAATCAAGATTATTTTTCTCATCACAATCATCACTACAATCAAGATTATTTTTTTCATTGCAATCATCACTGCAGTCAAGATTATTTTTCTCATTATCAAAATAGGGAATATGATCCTCAGTCAAATCTTCAATACAATTATCAGTAAAAGATTTTTTAAAATCAGAGGGAGCCACATCATCAAATAAATGAGCAGTAATAGGCGAATCATCACACAGATTATTTTTTTCATACTTGAGCGGATCATTATCTAATAAATCGGTGAGATCGATATCATGCAGCGGCTTACGTGGCGACTCGAGCGAAATATTTTTTTTGTTTTTAGGTAGCTCATCAACAACGCCACGATACAAAATGATAGGCTCATCAACAATATCACAAGGAAAATCAAAAACATATTCTTCTTGTATAATTTTTGTATAATCATCTTTCTGTTCGCCATTATCAAAATCCTCAAGCGGAGTAATTTCATCAAGGCAATCAAGTATCGGCTGAACAGTCGATTGCGTTTCCTCTTGTGGCTTAATGTCTTCACTTTTTAGCTCGTACAAGATCTCTTCTTCTGGTTCAAATATGATTTGTGATTCTTGCTCCTCTACCTCAGGAATTTCTTCTTTGACAACTAAAGGCTTTGGATCCTCAATTTCTATTTGATTGCCAACGGGTAAAATTTCTGCAATTTTTTGCTCAGTTTCAAAGAGTGGTTGACGAATATAAACAAATTCTTCTCTCGCTTCTTCGATAGGTAAATTTATTTTGCTCGTATGAAAAACCCATTCACCGTATTCATCTAAGGCGTGTTCAGTCATACGGTTATTTGAAAGAGGTTTAGCTTTTTTAATAAAATCCATATTTATCTCCATTCTACTCGGTAATTTATCGGCAGTTTTACCTTTTTTATTAATAGATAAGAGAGTCATAAATATTAGTTTATGTCATTTTTGATACACCAATGAGCGAAGCCAAAAAAGGGAGATAATTATTAAAATAATAAAAAAAAAGAGAATCAAAAAAATTATTAAAGTAATAGCATCTTGAAAAATACCATTACTTCGACGGCAAAATACATTTTATATTTTTACAGCACGACTTATTGTCTTTCAATGATAAAATGATTAAAAGCCGCAAGTCCTGTTTCAGCATCAACATACATCGTAGTATTCCAACCTGAAAGTTTTTTTTCAAGCTGTGTTTTTATTTCAGTCTTATCAAGATCACTATTTGATTTCATAAAAATAATAAATTTTGTAAGCAATAAAACGATGTCATCTTTTTCAATGGCCACTTGTTCATCTCCATCCTCAATTTTTGTGGCGCTGTCTATGACGAGGGTTGAAATGCTTTGTGAGGCAAGCGGCTCTTCTTGTGAAAAAAGACTATACACAGGGTAATTCCAGCCCTCATCTTGTAACTGTTCAATAGGGCTGTGAATTCCTTCTGGTGCCCCAAGAGTAATAAGGCCTTGCACATTTTCTTTTTCAAGCATGTTTAAAAGATTCGCAATACGAATACGTTTTCCCGTCGCATAATCATCAGGATAAACCGAATACGAAATTAATCCACCGTCTTCTTTTGAACCAAACGTATTATACAATAGAGCAAGCGTTGACTGCACGAAATCTTCATCATTAAAATTATAGCCAAAAAAAATATGATAGGTAAAGTCAACATTCCATATCTCACGATGAAGCAATTCATCAGCCTCAACGGGAGTTGAAGAATTATCTTTTTTTGAACATCCTAAAATAAAAAAAACAATTATGCAGAAAAAAATAGTATTTTTGTAAATTTTCATAATAATTCATTATATAACTTCTTTTACACCTTGAAAAGAGTTTTTGCATAATATACTATTCCTGTTATGATTGCTATATTTTTTAAGATTTTGGGCAGTATTGGAATTTTATTGTTTGGCATGAAGCTCATGAGCGATGGTATTCAAAAGAGTGCTGGAGAGAGTTTGCATAAAGTGCTCGGCTTTATGACAAGCAATCGCTTTTTTGCTGTGCTGACAGGAATTTTTGTAACGGTAGTAATTCAATCATCAAGTGCTACAACCGTTATGGTTGTTTCTTTTGTTAATGCGGGACTTTTAACACTTACACAGTCTATTGGTGTTATTTTTGGGGCAAATATTGGTACCACTGTTACCGCATGGATTATTGCACTCGTCGGATTTAAGTTTAAAATTGGAGCTATCGCTATTCCTTTATTTGGAATAGGATATCTTTGTGCAAATATAAGGCGGCTAAAAAAACAAAGCCTTGGCGAAGCTCTTATGGGTTTTGGGTTACTTTTTATGGGCTTAAGTTTACTCTCTGATGCAATTCCTGTTCCCTCTGCTGAAAATATCGAACGTGTTGCTCTACTTTCAAATTCAAAATTTAGCATGATTTTTGCTGTCATTACTGGTATTATCATTACAATTCTCATGCACTCCTCTAGTGCCGCAACCGCAGTTATTATCACTATGGCGTATAAAGGACTTTTAACATGGGAATTTTCTGCAGCAATGGTTTTAGGCAGCAATATTGGAACGACGATTGATGCCGTCATTGTTTCAATTGGCGCAAAAGTAAACGCACGCAGGGCGGCCTTAATTCATGTATTGTTTAACGTAGCCGGAAGTGTTCTTGCCATTATTTTTTTACAACCGCTTTTATCAGTGGTAGAATTTTTTGTGCCTAGCGGGACGGGAAATATTGCCACTCAGCTTGCCACACTGCATACCGTATTTAACGTAACCTGTACACTTTTATTTTTACCCTTTATAAATCAGCTCGCCCAACTCACAAAGAAACTTATTATCCCAAAAGTAAACGAAGTGCCTGATATGTATAAACTTGACTTTGTTACATCGGGAATGAGGGAGAATACTGAAGCCTATATTATGACCGCCGAAAAAGAAATTTTTGATATGACAAAAATGACAACAAATATGTACCAATATATTCAAGCAGGATTTGAACAACGCGATGAAAATTTTCTTTCATCAATCAAAAAGTTAACGGAGCTTGAAGATTTTGCAGATCAAATGAAAGAGCAGCTTTCAAAATATTTAATCAATTGTGAACAGTTGACCCTTAATGAAAAACAAAAAACGAATATTCCACTAATGCTTCATATCGTTGATGAGCTAGAAAATATTACTGATGATACATACAAAGTTGCCTTCTTGCTTAAACGAAGCATCGAAAAGAAAATGGAATTTTCAACTGAAGATACTGATCAGCTAATCCCTTACAGCAAATTAGTATATGATTTTCTTATTTTTATTGAAAACCATATTAATACCCGTGTTTCTGATAAAGATATAAAAGTTGCACAATCATACGAAGATCAAATTGATGCCTTCAGAAAGGATCTCAAAAAAATTGCTTTAAAGCGACTAGAGCATGGTGCAAACGTTAAAGCGGAGCTCCTTTATATTGATATCGTTCGTATCCTCGAAAAAATAGGTGACAGCCTGTTTAATATAGCAGGCAGTTTGTTTCAGTTAAAATAAGATTTGATTTTCTTACTACAAATATAATTTTGCAATTTTGATTCAGCTTTTTTCAGTTTTATAAAAATAAATATACGCCTACTCACCTATTTAATTGCTTCCTTTACTATCTTGGATGTCCTTCCATTACTAAGGTAGATGTCTCGCCTTTACTAGGTGAAGGGTCTCACCTTTACTGGATGAAGGGTCTCACCTTTACTGGGTGGAGGGTCTCACCATTACTGGGTGAAGGGTCCCCCCTTTACTAGCTTGGACGTGCTCCCTTTACTAGGGTAGACGTCTCGCCATGCACCAAAATAACTCTCATCAACTTCAAAATCCCCACATTCTTTGCCTCCTTCAGAAATAGCTTATTGTATTTCGATTTACCTTCACCATTTTTGCTGAAGATTTGTTACTATTTGTTGCATATCGTGATTATCATATAGCATTTTTTTGTAGTGATAAAAAGTATATTCATTTAGCTCTTTTTTTAAGATTTTTACTTCTTCAGATAAAAATTTTCTATTTTTTCGCAATCTCTTCTTCAAATTCTTTACTAAATATACCTCTTCAAAAGAATTTTTTGCTTTTTTTTCACAAATATCACAACCATCACACACAACTGTTTCTCCTCCTAATGCATCGAGCAAAACCTGCCTTCTGCAAGTGGAACTTGTAGCAAAATTATACAAAACGCGTTGCCGAGAATTCATTGAAAAACGCAAGGCTTTCTTTGTATCTTCTATCGACCACAAAAGAATTGCCTTTGCTATCGAGCCATCACGCCCTCCCCTCCCTGCCTCTTGAATATAAGCCTCAGCTGTTGTTGGAGCATCTAAATGAACAACTGTTTTTATGTCCTTTTTATCAACACCCATTCCAAAAGCACAAGTACTGACCAAAATGGCATCATTTTTATTATAAAACCATTGCTCAACTATATCTTTTTCTTCTTTTAATAGACCAGCATGATAAAATTTAACCTTATCATCTCCTTGCGCCTCAAAAATATCCCACAAAAAAAGAGCAAGAGACTCTGTGCTCCTGCGTGTGCCACAAAAAATGATTAAGGGTTTTTGCTCCCTCAAAGCAAGCATTGCAGCATATTTTTTTTTACATAGCGTATGTTTTACCTCATAATGAATATTTGAGCGATCAAAATTACTTGCGACAATATGAGCAATCCCATCAAAAAGGATTTGAGAAATATTTTTAAGAACCTCCTCTGATGCAGTTGCTGTAAATGCTGTAGTAACAGATGGTTTTATCTTTTTTATCAAGTTTCCTAATTCTAAGTATGAAGGTCTAAAAGAATTTCCCCATTCTGATACACAGTGAGCCTCGTCAATAACAATATGTGAAATATTTGCTTTACAAAGATTTTTGAGCACCGTTTTTTCTTGCAGAATCTCAGGGTTTGCTAAAATAAATTTTACTCCTTTTTCTATTTTTTGAAAAGCTTCCTCTCTATCCATTTCACTTTGCTGTCCTTTAAATACGATACAATCAAGCCCTGCTTCAAGAATTCGGCGATGCTGATCATTCATCAGTGCTAAAAGAGGATAAATAATGAGTGTTTGTCCCTCTAAAAACAATGCGGGGACTAAAAAACATAATGATTTTCCAGCACCGGTAGGTAAAAGTACAATTTGGTTTGCAATCTCAGGATTTTCCATAAGTTCTTGGAGTTCTAATTGAGCATTTTCGATAATATTTGTAATGACTAAACGTTGCCACGGATACAAATAAGGAATTCGAAAAAATTTTTGTACAATTTCATCTATCGAATCAATTTGTTCATCTATAAAATAATTTTTTGCATTCATATCTATTATTATAGAAAAAATTTACAAAAAAACATTTCAATAATAATTAGTATTGTCCAAAACCTTGTTTATCGATACTATAAGTTATGCAAGGACAAATCTGCGAAGGCTCAAATAATGTATTTGTTGTCGAATGCGATGACACTATTACTCGATTATGTACTCTTAAAGGCAAAAAACTACCCTCCAGTGAGCGATACTACAATCCTCTTGCACCAGGCGATCGGGTTTCAATTCTTATTGATAATCATGATGATAAAATGGGGCAAATTACAGAACTCCTCCCGCGCAAAAATGCCTATCTAAGATGGAATGTAAAAGGTCGGCTTCCGCAGCTTTTAGCGGCAAATCTTGACTATTTATTTTGCGTCACAACAGTGCAAAATCCACCTTTTCGTGCTCGATTTATCGATAGAATGCTCATTCAAGCAGAGCAACAAAAAATAAAAAGTATAATTTTAGTTAACAAATGTGACTATTCTATTTCCTCTGATTGCGAAAAGCAACTCCAAATTTGGATGGCTTGTGGATATCCCGTTATAAAAATTTCTGCACAAACGGGCATGGGGATGAAAAAAATGCTTCCGTATTTAACTGATAATCTTTGTGCATTTGCAGGGCAATCAGGTGTCGGCAAATCAACTATCATTAATAATTTTGATAATTCAGTAAAAATTAGAACGGGTCTGTTATGCGAAAAATATGATCGAGGTAGTCACACAACAACGAAAGGAACATTACATCATTTAAAGATAAACCAATATTTTTTAGAAAAGAAAGATGAAATATCCTGTGATATAATTGATACACCGGGAATTAGACGATTTGTTTTGCATGATATTACAGCTGATGATCTTATTTATAATTTTCCAGAAATGCAACCATTTATCGGTAAATGTAAATTTGGTATGTCTTGCACACATACGCATGAAAAAAATTGTGCTATTTTAGATGCTATCGAAAAAGGAATAATTTCATCTCTACGCTATGAAAACTGGCAACGCATTAAAAAAGAAATACAAACAGGATCATGGTTTGATTAAAAATGGTAACATCTTATTTACGAAGACGATTTTGCATTGCTGTTGCTGCGACAGAAGGAGTTTTTTTATCTGATAAAATCAAAAAGAGCTCGCTTAAAATAACAGAAGCATTAAATCTTTCATTTAAGCCCGTTATATCTGTTATTCGTGTATTTTCTAAGATAGGTTTCCATGCATAAGCCCACTCATCACGTTTAAGATAGGGATCTTCAAAAGCTTCTTTGTTAGCAGGTAACCATTTATTTTCTTTAAAATTTATAACAGATGTTTCAGTTTGAGTTAAAAACCTCATAAAATTAATAACCTCATTTGTTTTTAAAGTCCCCTGTATAACAGATAATGCACTCCCTTCAACAAATGCAGGAGAAGTACCTTTTTTTTTCAAAACAGGCCTTTTCATTACTTTGATATTTTTCATAGAAGTGGAATTAATACCTAATAACAAAGCGTCATTATAACTAGCCTCAATAAAAGCAACTTTACCTTCTTTGAAAAGCTTATACAAAGAGTCTTTTTTCGATATATAATCTATATATTTTTTATCAACAAGACTTTTATACCAAGTAAGTGTGGTTATCATTTCTTTAGATCCAACTTTTGATCGCCCAGCACTATCAAATATTTCACCACCAAAAGCCCAAAGCCAAGCCATAAAATCTTCAGATCCACGCTGTATATCATTAACTACCAGCGCATAAGGTAAAATATCATTATCAGATTTTGAATCTTTATTATTAAGATGATTAACTTTTACAAGCTCAAGTGCTTTTTCAAAATCTTCTACAGTTTCTATTTCAAAGTTTACACCAGCTTCCTTCAAAATTTTTGTATTTGCAATTAATGTTCTCGGATTTACAATCCAAGGAACAGCAAAGTGCGAGTTGTTAATTTTCAAACCTTTAATATCATTACTAAAATAATTTTTATTAAAGTAAGAAGTTATATCGTGAAGCCGTCCTACCCTATGTATTGAAAAAATCGTAGAAAAACCAGTCTCTACGATATCAACTTTAATTCCTTTTAAAACGAGACTTCCTAAAAAATCAAATACCTCATTTTCAGGAGAATTTAATTGAGTTACTAAATCACCAACTGGAAAATAATTATTATATCTATCCAATAGTGTTGAAATACCATTATATGCAGGATTACTAGGAGTAACTATATTCAACCAAATAAAGTTATACTGACGATCATTACTACCAGTTTGAGAATAAAGATTAATAAGCATTAAAATAGAACAAAACAAAAGTAATTTTTTTTTCATGCTTCCCACCTTTAATAATAAAAAATACATGTTTAAAAAGTTTATTCAAGTAAGAATAATAGTACACTTTGATTTGTTTGTCGATTAGAAATATATGGGCGGTGAGGGGATCGAACCCCCGACCCTCTCGGTGTAAACGAGACGCTCTCCCAGCTGAGCTAACCGCCCGACGGATATAATCTATCATATTACAAAAATTATGTCAACAGAAAAGTATTTTTTTTCTTAATAAAAATATATAATCTATAATAAAGAATTTGAATTTATCGCTGAGTAAAAGAAAAATCCTTTCTTTTATAATTGAAATAAAACTTTTCAAAAATAAACGTTTAAAGAATATAAACTTTTTTCTATCATTTCCGATAAATTATTAAGACGTGTAGAATTGTTTTATAAAAAGTGATTAAAATATCTATACTAAGGTAGTAATAAATGATTGCAATAACAAGACTTGATGGCAAAGAATACTGGGTAAATCCTCATCAAATAGAGCGGATTGAAAAAAATCCTGACGTTACCCTTGTTATGCTCAGCGGAGAAAAACTTGTTATCCGCGAAAAAACAGATGAAGTGATTGAAAAAATCATACAATATCGTCGTCAAATTGGCAACTTCAGTAATGAAGATTGATTTTTATAGGAGTGAGATTCAATGGATTTAGGTACAATAATTGGACTAATTGGAGGGGCAGCATGTGTTGTCATGTCTGTTTTAACATCAGGTGGTACGCTCGGTGGTATTATTGACATTCCGTCTATTGTTATGGTTTTGGGCGGATCGTATGCTGCTATGTTGATTTCATATCCTTTGAATATTGGGCTTGGAATCTTTGGTCTTATGGGCAAAACAATGCAAGTTCCAAGCTTTGGAGAAAAAACAATTGTTCAAAGCATGGTTTCACTTTCTGAGAAAGCTCGTCGAGAGGGAATTCTCGCTCTTGAAGAAGGCCTTGACGACCTTGAAAATAAGTTTATGAAACAAGGCTTAAAGCTTGTTGTTGACGGCACCGATGGGGCAGCTATTCGCCAAATTATGGAAAATGAAATGGCTCAGCTTGAAGAGCGGCACATGAAATGGATTGGGGCTATGAACCAATGGGCAGGTGTTGCACCAGGTTTTGGTATGATTGGTACCGTTTTGGGATTGATTGGTATGTTAAATAACCTTGAAGATAAATCTTCGTTGGGTCCTAATATGGCGGTTGCTCTTATCACAACGCTGTATGGCTCTCTTATTTCAAACTGGGTTATGATTCCAATGTCAGCAAAACTTGCCTACTATACAGCACTTGAAGTTGTTATTCAAGAAATGATTATTGAGGGCGTTCTTTCAATACAAGCGGGTGATAACCCTCGTATTTTGGGAATGAAATTGTTGACGTATCTTGATCCAAAAACAAGAAAAGCCATTGAGGCTGATGTTCTTAAGGACTAAAAATGGCAAAGAAAGAGAAAAAAAAGCCTGCAGGCCCGTCCAAAGAATGGATGGGTACCTATGGGGACATGATTACACTGATTTTGTGCTTCTTTGTTCTTCTGTATAATCCAGATGAGTCAGATCCTTTACAGTTAGCCGCATTGACCGCTTCTTTACAAGGCGACCCTACCGCAGGTGGACAATCCCTTTCTGTGGGACGACTTGCCTCTCTTGGTAATACGATTAACAATATGCCGTCTTTGGAAAAAGGGCGATCCCTTGGCTTGGCGGTAAAGCGTGCGGTAAGTCTTTTTGTGCCAGATATAAAAAGCGCCAAAGTTACTATTAGCGATAACGAGAGAGGTCTTGTAATCACGTTGACAGGCGATGCTTTTTTTAAAGAAGGATCAGCTGTTTTGAATATTGAAGACGTTCGCGATACGTTGATGCGGCTTTCTCAGTTTTTTACGTCGAATGAAATGAAAGAGCGAAAGTTTAGAATTGAAGGGCATACTGATGATTTAGCCGACCAGAGATGGGAGCTTTCAACCGATAGGGCAATCAACGTTTTGAAATATTTGGTCGACTTTGGTGTTACTGAAAAACAGTTTTCTGTTGCAGGATACGCCGACACGCGGCCAAAAGTGCCAAATGATACGCCAGAGGGACGTGCCTATAATCGGCGAGTGGATATTATTATGATTGATGACGGTCATTTTTAATAATCGAGCATGAAAGTTTTAATGATATGTTGATGATTTTTTTATAATATGATACAGTTTTTTAATTAAGGAGAAGTTATGGCTGACGAAGAGAACATAGACCTCGGTGAAGCTAGCGATCTTGGTGATTCTGGAAAAAAGAAAGGCGGCGGACTTGGTGGACTTTTACCAATGCTTATCAAATGGATAGTGATTATTATTGGAGCAATAATTCTTATCGTAACCGTTGTTGTTGTGACAATGGGAATTATGAATAATAATCGACCTCAGCAAGCGGCAACGCCAACTTCACAAGAATATGTTGGAAAGCGAGAAATCCTTGACTGGTATACATCCCTTTCTCCCGTGCGAACGCGAACAAGTGATGCACTCCCCTCAAGCGTTGTTATTGAAGTTGTTTTAGGGTATAAAAGCCAAGATAAAATTGCATCAACTGAAATTACCCAAAGGCAAATTGAAATTGGGGATTTTTTGCGACGCTATTTTACCGAAAAAACAACAGCGGAGCTTCGCCCTCAAAATGAAGACAAACTACGAATTGAAATTCGTAATGCCATAAATGACGATATTTTAAGTAGTTCTAAAATTCGAGATGTTCGTTTTAGAAACTTTGATGTAGTTCAACAATAAATTAGGAATCAGAATGAACGAAGTACTATCGCAAGATGAAATAGATCAGCTTCTCATGGCAATTAATACAGGAGAAAATGAAGCTGATAATTTTCATCCTACAGCTGAGACAAGAAAGATTAAA
>JBOFTD010000219.1:0-2093 GCA_051651885.1 Treponemataceae bacterium | reverse complement strand
CGATTCATAATTATCTTCTATTAATACTTCATTATCATCGTCGGCTAACAAATCATATTCGCTGTCGTCCTCATCGATTGGTGGATTCTTAATCATCGGCTCTTCAATGCTTTCTTCGGTATTGAGGGTGGCGAACGTATCAGAATTAAATTCCCTTGCAATTTTTACATATAATGGCTCTTTTGGAGCATCGTTTGCTTCGTCAAGAATTTTTTTTGTTCGTAATGGGAGTAGTGATGAAATAATTTCTTCGCTTTCTATTTCTTTGCCCATCATATCGTTACCCATTTGCACAACGACCATATCATCAACTTGCGGAATTGATTCTTCAAAGTTTTCTGTTATTGGACTTTGCTCTGTTGATGTTTTTATGATTGTTTTTAAATCATTTTTTTTATGATTTTTTTTTGCTTGTTCTACTTCTGCTGCATCAGGCTGAATGATAAACATTTTTTCAATAAAAGACGGCTCTTTGTATAAATTGTCATCCGTTGTTTCCTTTGCACGAGGAATTTTAAGACTGATTTCTTTGAGCAATTCAATATTTGCAACCTTACTTTCTTTTTGTTCGTTATCAGATTTTGGTTTTTCAGGGTTTGAATTATAAATATCCATAATCATGCTAACAACAATATATTCAATAATACAAATAATTATAATTACGGTTAAAACGGTTAAGGCTTTTATCCATTTTAAAGAAGAATCGCCTGTTTGGGTAATCATGTAGTATACTTTTTCGCCAAGCACAAAAGTAAAAAAAGGAAAAATTGAGGAAGATAAATAAATTCCTTTTATCATGCTCCAGTTTGGCAAAAACATTGTGATTCCCGCAGCTAATAAAAAAAATGGAACTAAAAGGGACGAGAATCCATAAATAGTGAACAAAACTTTTCCTATATGAAACACTGGAGAAGACAATTCAATTCCGACCGCTTTATTAGCTAAAATAGGTGGCATTAAAATTACCATAATAAAAGCTGCAAAAAGGATTAACGCAAAACCGATAGTAAAATTTACGTGATTATTTTCTTTCATTATAAAAATCTCCCAATAATATTCTTTTTTATCGGGTTTTAAAACAAATTATTAACAGATAATTTATTTATTCTGAAAGTTTTCTTTTGAAATAACTATACGCATTAAAATAAATTTGATACAATGTTACATAGTTAAAACTGCATTATTTTGTGCTTTGATGAGTTTCTAATTTTATATTTTTTTGTAAAATTAGTTAATTTGGTCATCGTTGATGCTAAATTAGAAAATAACTTTTCAATTATTTCAAATTTATAAGGACGTATTTTATGGAACATTTTGGAATGCTTGGTATTATCCCTCCGCTTTTGACAATTATTTTAGCTTTTGTAACAAAAGACGTTATTTTCTCATTATTCATTGGAATTTTTTCAGGAGCATTGATTGTTGCAGGGGGAAATCCTGCTATGGCTGTTATTAGTTTGTCTGATACGCTTGCTGAGTATGTTGGCGACGGCTGGAATATTAGAATCTTTTTATTTTGTGCCTTGCTTGGCGGGCTTGTAGGGCTTTTGTCAAAAACAGGAGCCGCAGGATCTTTTGGTCGATGGGCCTCTAAAAAATTAAAAACACAAACGGGCTCTCAGTTTATGACCTTTATTTTTGGGCTGATTGTTTTTATTGATGATTATTTTAATTCGCTTACCGTTGGAACTGTTATGCGTCCCATTTCTGATCAAACAAAAACTTCACGTGCAAAACTTGCCTATATTCTTGACTCAACAGCAGCCCCTGTTTGTATCATTGCTCCAATTTCAAGCTGGGTTGTTACTGTTATGTCGCAGTTTAGAAGCTCAGAAGGTTTTGATTCTCTGGGCATGACTGAGCTTGAGTTTTTTATTCGATCAATTCCGTACAATATATATGCTTTGCTGGCTTTGATTTTTGTTGTTGTAATTATTGTTTCAAAACGAGATTTTGGCCCAATGGTAAAATCAGAAGAGCTTGCAAAATCAGGCACTTTTTACAGCGAAAATGTTTATGGTGCTGTTTCTGGCAAGGTTGAAGACGCCGTAAATGACAAGGCAAAACCGATTGATATGCTTTTTCCAATTATT
>JBOFTD010000218.1:0-2341 GCA_051651885.1 Treponemataceae bacterium | reverse complement strand
AGCAGCTGATCCTGTAAAAAAGATTGTGCGTCCAAAGGTTAAGAGGGTAACCAATAATAATCAAGCGGGAGCATCTGTTCCCAGAGAAAATACGGTGCGTGAGCCACGAGAACAACGCGAATCAAGAGAGCCACGTGAGCAGCGAGACCAAAGACGCCCTCAAAATAATCGAGATACACGCAATCAAAATGCTCGTCCACAAAATTTTAGACGAAATAATCGTGAGGTGAGTGAGGCTGAGTTAAATGAAGTTCGTGAAGCTCAAATGGAAAATACTCAAGAGCGCGACAGTAAACCAAAACTTGTTATAAACGATTTGACCCGCATGGGAATGCCCGATTTGCGCTCGCTTGCTGAGCAATATGGTATTTCGCGTGATGATCTTGCTCCCATGAAAAAGCAGGAATTGATTTTTGTCATTCTAAAAACGCACACAAATCACGGTGGGATTATTTTTGCCTCGGGTGCTTTGGAGATTTTGCCTGATGGATACGGTTTTTTACGCTCTCCTCAAAATAATTATCTTCCTGGTTCCGATGATATTTACATTTCGCCAAGCCAAATTCGGCTTTTTAACTTAAAAACTGGCGACACAGTGTATGGACAAATCCGCTCACCAAAAGAGGGTGAAAAGTTTTTTGCTATTTTGCGAATTGAGACCGTCAATTTTGAAGACACTCGTGTTGCACAAAGTCGCATTCCGTTTGAAAATCTTACGCCACTGTATCCTGATGAGCGAATTAATCTTGAAACAAAAACCGAAGAAATTTCAACGCGAATTATGAATCTTTTTTCTCCGATAGGCAAGGGGCAGCGTTCTTTAATCGTCGCTCCACCAAAGGCAGGAAAGACAATTTTAATGCAGCGGATTGCCAATGCAATTATTGAGAATCATCCTGAAATATATTTAATTGTGCTTTTAATTGATGAGCGCCCTGAAGAAGTTACTGATATGGAGAGGACTATCAAGGCTGAGGTTATTGCGTCAACCTTTGATGAGCAAGCAACTCGCCATGTGCAGGTTGCCGAAATGGTGCTTGAAAAGGCAAAACGTCTTGTAGAGCATAAGCGCGATGTCGTGATTTTTTTAGATTCAATTACGCGGCTTGCTCGTGCTTATAATCAGACGATGCCAACGTCGGGAAAAATCCTTTCTGGTGGTGTTGATTCAAATGCCCTTCATAAGCCAAAGCGATTTTTTGGTGCCGCTCGGAATGTGGAAGAAGGCGGAAGTCTTACCATTATTTCAACAGCTCTAATCGAAACAGGCAGTCGTATGGATGAGGTTATTTTTGAAGAATTCAAGGGAACGGGCAATATGGAAGTTAATCTTGATCGAAAACTTGCCGATAGAAGAATTTTTCCTGCGTTTAATGTTAAAAAATCTGGCACGCGAAAAGAGGAAATGCTTTTAAGCGAGGGAGATTTGGCTAAAGTTTGGGTGCTTCGAAAAGTGATTAGTCCTATGGACGATGCAGAAATAATGGAGTTACTCCTTGACAAAATGAAGAAAACAAAGGATAATGAGGCGTTCTTGCGTTCGATGAATGTTGGGCAAGAATAAATTAAGAAAACGAAGTCGTCTTGTGAAAAGCTCTTTTTGTTTGTTTTAGCAATCAAAAATCTTTTTGGGCAAGATGTTATCAATATTTAGGAGTTAAAAATGAGAGAAGGAATCCATCCAAATTATGGAGCAGCTAAAATTACTTGTGCGTGTGGCAATGTTATCGAAACTCGCTCAACGGTAAAAGAAATCAATGTTGAAATTTGTTCATCTTGCCATCCATTCTTTACAGGAAAGCAAAAATTAGTTGATACTGCAGGACGAATTGAACGATTTAACAAACGATTCAATATAAAAAATTAATTTTTATAGCTAATTTTTTGCCTTTAAATTTTTGTTTTCGCATTAAAAGCATGAATTATTTTTTATACAATTAATACGTGCGAGGGATGTTTTGAGAATTTATTTTCTTGCATCCCTTTTATTCTTTGTTGAATTATTCCGCACCTTAAACCTTTCTATTCTTGTTGTAAAAACACATAAAATGCTCGCCATAGAAAGGTATCACTGTTGGAGTTTATGTGTTTCTAAAAAGTCTTGATATTTTTGGATTTAAATCCTTTGCAGACCGTACTCGAATTGAATTTTCCGATGGAATTACCGCTCTTTTAGGGCCAAATGGTTGCGGAAAAAGTAATGTTGTTGATGCGGTAAAATGGGTTTTAGGCGAGCAAGCGGCAAAGACTATGCGTGCAGAAAAAATGGAAGACATCATTTTTAACGGCACTGAAACACGAAAAGCTCTGAATGTTGCAGAAGTTACGCTCACTATTTCTA
>JBOFTD010000217.1:0-15468 GCA_051651885.1 Treponemataceae bacterium | reverse complement strand
TACAAAACCATGTAAGTGCTTGCCCAAAAACCGGTACTACTCTCGAGGGCACAATACGAAAAAAAAGCGAGCAAAATCGGTCTTGCACCGGGAAGATGCATCGCTTCTTTAAGCGTAATTTCTTTTGCTTTTTGTGTATTATTTTCTGTCGTTGTTTTTTTTATTTTCCACAAGGGAAGGCTAAAAAATAAAATTGCCACAAGCAACACTTGAATACCAGCTATCACTTGATACCCGCGATTCCATGAAAAATTATTTGTTAAACACAAGCCCATAATAAAAGGCCCAAGCATAGCTCCGATACCCCAAAAACAGTGCAACCAACTCATGTGACGTGATTTATAATGGAGAGCAACAAAATTATTTAATGCAGCATCAACACTACCAGCCCCCAAGCCATAAGGAATTGCCCATGCGCAAAGCATCCAAAATACTGACGCACGCGAAAAACCATATAAAGCAACAGCGGTCAACGCAACACTGAACAATGTTGTCAATCCTACGCCAAGCCGAAAAATTACCTTGCTTGAAAAAAAACTTGAAAAAATAGTTCCGCCTGCAATAATCATGCCAATAATTCCAGCACTTGCTACAGGAACATTAAAATTCTCATACATGGAAGGCCATGCTGAACCCAAAATTGCATCGGGTAGCCCCAAACTAATAAAAGCAACATAAATAATAGCAAGTAAAATTGAAAACATAATATTCCTCGTAAAACTAAAGCTAGCAAAAACTAACACAGTTTTGAATAAAAAGCAAGTAAATAATTTTCAGCCTGAAATCGTGCAAATATTTGTAAATCGTTTAAGCATTATTGCTACCAACTAAAAACTATGCTAGATTTATTTTCAGTTTTAATAAAAAATATTGTAAAGGAGCATAACGAAATGAAAAGTTTTACAAAAGAATTATGGTTTAATACCACAAAAATGCGTGAGTTCATTAATATTACGCCGACCATAGAGGATTTACTCCATGAATCTGGTATTATGGAAGGCTTTATTTTAATAAACGCCATGCATATTACCGCAAGTGTTTTTATTAATGATGATGAGTCAGGATTGCACAAAGATTTTGATGTGTGGCTTGAAAAGCTTGCCCCGCACGAACCGATTAGTCAGTATAAGCATAATTATGGGGAAGAAAATGCCGACGCCCACATGAAACGCCAAATTATGGGTAGAGATGTAATGGTTGCCATTACGCAAGGAAAATTACATTTTGGCCCATGGGAGCAAATTTTTTATGGCGAATTTGATGGGGGGCGAAAAAAACGAGTACTTGTAAAAATTATCGGGGAATAAATCTTTGCGATGGGTATAAAATATCAGCAAAGTGCTACTAAAAACGATACCCGACACCAAATTTATGCATAAAACGATTTTGCAAAGGTTCAATGTCCTTGTTATTACCAAAATCAAAAACGTCATAGGCAAAAGTATAATATAGGTCAACTTTTTGAAATTGATATGTTTTTATTTCAAGGCGAGCTCCAATTTCTGGCCCAACAGTATGATAAAAAAATCTATCCTCCCACAACAAGTTATAATGCATCCCTGCAAGAATCGATAAATCGAACCAACTAAAAAGAGCAACACCCATTTTACTGAGCGGAAATGTAAACGCAGCACCAAAAGAAAAATCGCCAGAAAGATTTATTACATTAATATATTTGAGCGGAACTTTGTTAAAACTATGCATTAACGGATATAATATCGACATTGATAAATAAGAACTCAAAAGGCTCTCACGCTTGGAAAAAAATGCCGTCAAATTTAATCCCGCTAAAAAATCTTCGTATACAAAATTAGATCGATTGTTTTTTGATTGATCAACAATACGAGTTTCGACCATTCCCGTAGCACCAATTGACAAATCAATAAAAAAATCATTTGGAAGTTTTATCGCAAAGCTTGTAGAAACAGAAACTGCAAATATAAGACTAATAAATAATTTTTTCATTTACGATCCTATTCTATACAAAGTTAATATTTTTATCGGGTTTGTATTATCATCTGGAGTTGGCCAGTAAAGGTAAAGCATTGAGCCGCGTATATCCCACTCGCTTAGAATCGTATTTCCCTGATCAAGAGTAAAAATAAGAACATTGCTTGAAATTGCGTACGTTCCTTCCAAACGCGTTACTTTACCCGTAACGATATCCGTAAGCGAAAAAACACACGTCATATCAGCGGTGAGCGATACATCATTGTAATTATCAGACCATTTGCCAACTAAAGGGCTTGGTGCAACACAAGAAAAAAACGAAAAATACATTCCAACACTCAGTACTAACACTATTTTTTTTAACATTTTAATTATTCTCCTTTATATGAAACAGTTCCATTTAAGATTGATCCACCAGCATTTACAACAACATCGTAATAACCACCACCAGCATCGCCACCTTTAATTTCAATTTTATCATAGGAAACAGTCCCGTTGTACATTCCGCTTATCGTAACTGTTCCATCCATTGTGCCATTCGAGCTCATGTTTGCACTCGTATTGGTATTTCCATTCAAAATCAAAATAGGATCATTATTATAATTATTTCTATAATCCGCATAATTTGTATAAGCCATAATGATTCTTGCCCCTAATCCCGCAACGGCAGCATTATAGCTTAACGTTCCACTTACAGCACCTGTAGCAGATTCGCTTCCAAGCTTATCAAGACTTGCAGGCTTCCACATTAATTTTAATTTTTTTTGTGAAGAATTAATCGATTTTTCCATCTCTTTATACAAAGCTTTCGGCGTTAAATAACCATAATCAGCTTGCACTAACGACGCAGGAGAGAATACTCCAGCCCCCATACTATTAAGCGAAAGCACCTTGTAATAGTAATATATACCGCTCATTGTGTCAGAAGTATCTACAAAAGAAGTCGCCGATAAAGAACTACTATTAAGTTTTTTAAAACCCGTTGCTACAGAAGTCGAGCGATAAACATCATAAGAAGCCGCACCTTCGACAGCCTGCCAAGTAATGTGCAAAGGAAAAACTCCTTTATTATTAGCATTTTCAATCATTTTCGAAATTGAAAAACTCATAACTGGCAAAGGAGCGGTTTGTTGCGTATCGGTTGGACGGCTTTCATTTCCTCCATCAGACGTAATAACCTTGTAAAATCCTTGTGAAACACTTGTATGAATTGCCTCGTATGTTTGGTCGGCAAGTTTTTGAGTTATAAGCCCCGTATCCGTATAAGGACCATCGATAGAAGTTGCATATAAAATCACATAACGATAAGACGGTTTTTCTCCAACAGGAGCGGCAAACGTTATTTTTGTAAAGATTTCGCCATTTTGTGAAACAGCAACCGCTAACAAGTTTTGAGGAGCACTTAACAAATATCCAATGGCAGGATCATCACCTTGTTGAATCTCTGAAGAAGTTAAAATATCAGAGGAAAAAGGCCCTTTGACTTCTTCGCCATCTTCTAGCTCGGCAACAGCTTGCACGTAATATTTATATTTTACGTTCGCTTGTGGATTAAGAGCTGGATTCGAGTGCACAAAGTCTTCAAAGCTTGAAGTTGATAACGGATCTGCAATTTTATCCAACTGCGAAGAAGCAGAACTATTTCGATACAAAATATAATTTTTTATGTTGCTTAATGGCATCCACGAAAGCGAAATTTTTTCATTTGAGGTAGCTTTTGTCGCTTTAATACCATTTACCGCAGGCGGAGAACCATTTTTGAGTGCAAAACCCATTGCATTTGGGCTTAATTTTGTTACCGCACTTGATGCATTAATCGCCTTTACATAATAATAAAATTCGACGCCTTGATTTTCTTCTGCAATGGAGTCGCTAAAACGCGTCGACACTGTTGAAGCTATCGGATTATTACCAATTTCACTCGGGTCTCTTGTTCGATAAATTTCATAGCGAGAAGCACCTTTTACTTCTGTCCAGCGCACTTCGATTCGGTCATAGCTTGATCCCGTACTTGCCGTTACACTAATGACGGGTGCAAAAAGATAGCCAAAATGAGCCTCAGAATATGGCCCTTCTGCTGAAAGTGATTCGTTGTATGCAGAAACTTTGTAATAATATTGCTTTTTGTATTCTTCGCTTTGATAATTAAGCGAGCTAATATTTTTTACAATCGTGTCATCTTGAAAGGTTGTGCCGTATACTTGGCGCAACAATTCATACTCGTCTTCTGAAGGTGGCACTGAATTTTCAGCATTTACGAGCGCTTCGGCACGATACACATAATAAAAATCAGCATGCTTAACTTGTGACCACATAACAATAATTTTATCAATGCTTTCTGCCTTTGAAACAAATACTTGACTTGGCGCACTTAATTCTATGGGAGCGTTCGGATTTTTGGTTATTTCTTCAAGTGTGCCTTTGGGTAAATCGCTTACGTCGAGTTTGCCTTGAAACATTTCGGCACACGAGGCGAGTAAAAAAATGCTCACCAGCACAATAAAAAAAGAATATGTTAATCGTTTCATTATTGCCACTCCTCAGTGTCATTGAGATATCCGCCAGTAACAGCAAAAGGTAACGTGAAAAGAGGGGCTTTATTTCCCATATCATATGTTATAGACAATCCAAGCCATGAAACATCAATAGTCCCTTTTGTTCGAGAAACTTCATCCGCCGATTTTTCATCCTTTCCATGAAAAACCAATGTTCCTGTTTTATCAAGATAGGTAACAGAAATAGAGGAACCACTAGGTATATACTGAGAGGCACCTGTCCAATAATGAGTCTGATAAGCTCCCGCTAATCCTCCTCGTGCAAACAAAGCTCCATTAACTGTAACAGCACTTACTTCACCACCACCTTTTGCAACATGAGAAGCTCTATAATTTGTATACGTTACAGTCATTTTATAATCTAGTGCCGACCATTGATACTTTGTAATAGATTTTAATCCAGAAATTCCATCTCCATCTTTATCCGATCCTCTCGTACCTCGCTCTTTAAACATTCCAGTACTCATTCCTATAAGTGCAGCTTTTGTAAATTCAAGATTATTTATTTGCCTTGCACCCCAGTTTTCTGCACTCGCTTGTGAATATACTCGCTTCGTAATTTCAGCTCCCTCTTCATTGTGCTCGCTAAACTCTCGGTAGGCTCTCACACGGTAGTAATGTTTGTAATCACGCAAAACTCTTAAAAATTTATGAGTTTTGTCGCCATAAGGGTTTTCTCTTGTACCGTCATAACCATAGGTTATCATGTCATGGTTAAAAGAACTTGCAGTTTTTTCATTGTCAGCAAGCGGAATATCCGCAACAACAAGCCAATCGGCACTATTGTTAAGGTTTTTTGATTCAATCACATAGCCTGAAACCATGTAATTAATACCTTCAGCTTGGAGACCTTGAATGCTTGAGCTTGTCCACGTTACAAGTTCTGGATACTGATCTTCAATCATGGGGCGCTCGGTTCGAGAAATTTTCACTGTTGGCGGGCTATACAAAAACCCGCTGTTATTACCGCTCTTTGCTTCTTCTTCAATAAAATCACTGTCATACGAAGGTTTAGCACTATCGCGGAGGGCTACGGTCTCTATAAGATATTCATAAATACGACCCTGTGTATCAACAACATCATCGTAATAATTTACTAAAATAGCGGAGGGAGTTACATTTCCCCATTCGCCCCAATTACCGCTATCATTTTTTTGGCGTCGCCATACAAAATAACTCGCATCCTTTTCGCCACCCTTTGGCGGATCCCACGTTAGTTTTATCGTCGGAGTATCGGCAGAGTTTAAAGGCTCTCCAATAAGGGATTTATCAAGAGTATGAATAATTACGTCCGTATTTCCTTTTGAAGCCATAACGTTTTGTCCATAGCCTAAAACATAGCCTTCATCACTCGGAACATCAGAAATATCATATTTTATTTGATCAGCATTTTTTAGCACGGGAATAATTTTATACGTATACGTATTTCCCCAGCGCAATTGAGATTGGTTAAAAGGATAGCTGCCCTCTTGTCCTTGATGAGCAGGATCTTTTAATGCAGCTACTATCTTAGCTTTTGGCTGATGAGAATCTTTTAAAAGAAAGCCGGTCGATACGGCAGATCGCCCGCGCCCATCAGCAAGAAGCGGTGTAACACTGACAGTATCCTCGGGCAACACAGAACTTCCCAACAAATACGTTTTTTTCTCGATATCATCATAAAAATAGGTTTCAGCGGTTGCACTATTATTTTTGTAGCGATGAATTTTGTAGCCATTTGCCCCGCTAACCTTATTCCACGATACTTCAATTACCGTGCCTGATTCTGCCTTTGAAGCCTTTGGATCAGTTGCTGCAGGTCCTAAAAGATTCGTTATCACGGATTCTGAAATTTCATTCGTTTCAGTATTTCCCGTCGCAATCAATACTACTTCAAGCGGCAATCCACTCATGCGGGCATTTTTTGAATCGTTTTCAAGAAAAATACTTGCCGTATACACACCTGAAACGTTGCTAGAGTTTTCACTCGTTATAGTGTAATCAATAGGTTGTGCATCCGCATATTTATATCGAATTACGTACGACGAAGCACCAACAACTTTTTCCCAGTTAAAATTAATATTTTCATACGACGTTGCATCGTAAAAAGATTCTAGCTTTGGCATGCCGAGTGTTGCAAAACTAATTGCTTCAGATTCAACAATTAAACCATTATTATTTGCACGCAATTTACAAACATATTCTTTTCCTCTTGCAAGCCCCGTGTATACAAGATGAGTGCCATACAAGGGATCTGTTTGAATAAAGCTTGAAACATCAGAAACAATAGTAAAATCAGATTCGTTTACTTCTTTGTATAAAAATTGATAATTAACATTATTTGCCCGCTCGTCATTAAAACTAAAAACAACTTTATCAGTGTAGCCAGCCATTTTCAAAAGAAAGTTTGGATCGGGCTTGATTGTTGTCGTAAGCGTCAAAGTATTACTTACTTGGCTTATTACATCAAACGAAGTAAAATAATCATGCGTTTGTGCATACTCGCCAGTTAAAAGAAATTGATAATAATTAACTTCTTGATCATAGGGAATGGTAATAATAAACTCTTGATCATCTTCTGTGTGAAGTTTTCCACCGCGTAAAAAAAGATTTGTATAAGCTTCGCCCTCATTTTCATAAGTGCCATCAAAAATCGCTGTTTTTTTAACTTGCAAAGAAAAAATAATATCCTTCTCATTTTCAGATGAAATATTACTCCACGCAGAACTTTCAAACGTCAAAGTCGCAGGCGAAAACGCAGAACTATTTTTTACATCAAGAAAATGCAGCGGCATAAGTTTCCACGCATTTACGGTTGCAAAAGAATCACTTGCCGTTGGCTCCCCTTCACTATCGCCATAGGATTGCACTTTATATTCATACAAAACATCGCTTCGCAAGTCAGAAGTATCTTCGTAGGTAAGAAACATTCCTTGTTTATAAAAACCACCCATTTGATCAAGGCCATCAAAACGAGATTCGATTACTTCATAGTTTTCAGTTCCCGCAATTGAACGATAAATTTTAAAGAAAAGAGATTTTTTTACAAAAACATCATTCTCTTTTATTTCTATTTCTTCAGGAGTTTCCCATTTTACTACAATTTTATCTTTGTACATTCCCGTAGAAGCCATAAGATTAGCCGGTGCATCAGGTCGCATTTTTCGTGCTGTTTCAGAGTCCATCCAATAACTGTCTTCAAAATTATCAGAGCTTTCTCTATTTTCCCACGTCTCATTTTCTGATAAAACGTAGGCTCGCACTCGAAACAAATATTCAGTATTTGCCGACAAATTAGTTACCGTAAAAACGCGCTCTTTATTAGTGATTGGTGGATTAACGGCGATTGGTGTAGCACCCGGATCATTTTTAAGCGTATAAAAAAGCTCATATATAAGATTTGCATTTTCATACGTAGTAATACCGGAAACAAAATTAGACATAAGCCATTCAACGACCATTGTATTTGTTGCATTTTGATTTGCAGGTTCAATAAAAGTTATTTGTGGAATAGCAAGAGACGAGCCATGAACGACACGGCTAAAATCACTTTGCGTATTATAGGCATCAATTGCATGCACTTTATAATACTTCAAAACGCCCGCTTCTTCTTGAATCGTTGCTTTTGTGTCTGTTGATTCTACCGCAAGGCTAAAAGAGTTAAAAGGAGAGTCACTTGAATATACCGCATATTTTACAGCCCCGCGAACTTGATTCCATTCAAGTTCCACCCGTCGCTTTAAACCATGAGTTACTTTAAAGTTTGAGGGAGCTCCCCAGTTGCCAATCCCAGAAGAATTCGGCCCTCCATCAGATGAATCGGTGTTAGGTGAAGGGAGTGTCGGATTTTGACAACCAATAAAAAAACCAACAAAAATGACTAATTTAAAAATATTACCTATTGTTTTCATATCGGTGAAATTACTTCATCTCAAAAAAAAATACAATAAAATAAAAATAAAAATAAACATCTTGCTACAAAGTGTTGGGTATACAGCGACATTTTACCTCAAAATGTTAATTTTTAATAAAGTTAATAGCAATTCATCATCGTTATAAGCTTACTAAGACATGAAGGCTAATTCGTTTTTTATAATAGATGAATAGGATCAACATCGATTTCAATATACACTCCGCTTTTAGGTTTATAGTTTTTAAAAAGCGCTCTGCAAAGATTTTGTAACGGAGAAAGTTTTTTTGCACAAAGCAGAATTTGATAGCGATAATTTTGAGCAATAAGAGAAAGGGGACATTCACTTGGGCCCAAAATTCTTATTTGATTTTGTGCAATAACGCTCTGAGTTTGCATTGTTTTATATTGCTCATAAAGGTCTGTCAAAATAATCATGACCTCAGAAGAAGTATCCTCGACTAACTGTTCTGATTTTGATCGAAACACCAATCGAATAAGACGAGTAAAGGGAGGAAAGCCTAAAAGTCTACGATCCTCAAGTTCAGTTCGATAAAACTCATCAATAGCCATTTTACAAGCAAACGCGATTGCATTGCGCTGTGGGTTATAACTTTGAACGATTACTTTGCCATCGGGAAAATAGCGTCCTGCTCGTCCTGCAGCCTGCACAATTAACGAAAATATTCGTTCACTGCTTCTAAAATCGGGCATTTGTAATCCAATGTCAGCATTCACGATACCAACAAGTTTTACATGAGGAAAATTTAACCCTTTGGCAATCATTTGCGTTCCCACAAGAATATCGGCTTTGCCCTCTTTAAAATCTTCAAGAGCTTTTTCAAACTGACCTTTTTCCGTAATCGAATCAGTATCAAGGCGTATAATTTTGAAATGAGGAAATTTAGTCTTGAGTTCAGCTTCAATAAATTCAGTGCCAAAACCAAACGATCCTATATCAATTGATTGACACTCAGGACAGTAAAGCGGCGGCTTTGTTGACCATCCGCAATAATGACAACGAAGATGATTTTCTTTTTTGTGATACGTCAGCGGCACTGAACAATTTTTGCAAACCAAACTATTTCCGCATGTTTTACACATAAAATAATGCGTAAAGCCACGCCGATTTAAAAAAAGAACGCTTTGTTTTCCTTCATTTTTTGCTGCAATTATTTCTTGTTGAAGTTGACTTGAAATACTGCCCTCACATTTCGACTTTGATAAATCAATAACTTCTATTACGGGTAAGTGTCCACCAGAAAGACGCTTTGTAAGCGTATGTTTAATTATCTGACCATCAAGCATTTGCTTCCATGCCTCAACAGAAGGAGTTGCACTTCCCATCACAAGCGGAATACCCAAATCTTTTGCCCTTTTCATCGCCACTTGGCGAGCATGATATCGTGGAGCATTTCCTGATTTATACGAGCTGTCATGCTCCTCATCAATAATAATCAGCCCCAAATCAGGCACGGGTGCAAAAATAGCACTGCGAGCTCCAATAACGATGCGTGCTTCTCTTTGCAAAATACGATTCCATTCTTTAAGTTTTTGGCTCGGCGTAAGTCCCGAATGAAGAACGGCCAATGTTTTTCCAAATCGCTTAACAATGGCATCGATCAGCTGATGCGTAAGTCCAATTTCAGGAACAAGATATATAACGCCCTGATTTTGTTCCATGATTTTTTCAGCAGCCTTTAAAAAAACTTCTGTTTTACCAGAGCCCGTAAATCCATATAAATAATGAAGCGTTTTTTGTGCTAAAATTCCGCTAATCGCAGTATTTTGCTCAGCAGAAAGCGCATAAGGAGGATTTTCATTTATTTCTTGAGCAAAGGGAATCGTAAAACGAGAACTTTCTTTTTTGCCAGAAGGAGTAATCGCACTCAGTATTTCACCGAGCGATGCAAGATAAAAAGAGCTCATCCATTTACCAAGCGACAAAAGCTCAGGGTTCAAAAGCGGATTTTCATCTAAAACGCGAATAATATCTTTTATTTTTGTTTTATCATAACTAAAATCCGCAGGAAGTTCATCAAAAAGAGCAATAATATAACCAATCGATTTTTTATTGCGAAAAAAAACTTCCACGCGTTTTCCAACTGCAGGATCAAAACTTTTTTTTTCATACACAAGCGGCGTTTTATACGTAAAACTTGCAAAAAGAGGTACATTTAAGACAACTTCAAGCCATATTCCCTTATAGTTTGAGTCAACGAGAGGATTTTTACGGGATTTCTTCGCCGTTTTTTTTGATGTCTGCGATGAATCGGCAAAGTCAAATAATTCCGCCATATCAGTTTATTACCTCTAATATTTATTTGCGTTCAAAGGATTTTTTTTCAAATTCTTCTATATATGAAGGTACAACTTGAAGAATTTTTTGGCGAAAACGTTTTAAATCTTCCCACACCGGCCTTTTATATTCATCATTTTGTAATAAATCACGAGGATGATATGTTGCCATAAAAGAAATTTGCTTATAATCAAAAAACTGCCCATGTACTGTACTGATAGAATCTTGCACGTCCAAAAAATATCGCATAGCAACTTCGCCAAAACACAAAATAAATTTTGGTCGTAATACCGCAATTTGATTATGTAAAAAACACACGCAGGATTCAAAATCATCACGAGGTACAGATTGAATGTTTGGCTGATAACAATGCACACAATTAGTAATAAAGCAATTTTTTTGCCGTGAAAGCGAAATACTCAAAAGCATTTTATCAAGCAATTGGCCAATTTCACCAACAAAAGGACGATTTGCTGCGTCTTCATCTGCATTCGGAGCATCGCCAATCACCAAAACAAGCGGATTTTTAACGCCTTCCCCACAAATACTCTGCGTTCGTGTGCCAGAACGTTTACACTTGGTGCAAGTTTTTATATTACTAGAAATTTCATCAAGTGTAAGAATTTTTTGCTTTGGTTTATCATCAAAAAACTCAATCGGCTGTTTGTCGACAGGAATTTCATTAATGAAAGAATCCACCGTTAAAAGAAAATCATATAAATCGTGCTTTGTTTTAGCATCCATTCAGCAAGTATAGCTAATTTTCATCAATTTGGATAGAACAAGATTCATTTTTTTCTTTATTTTCCACAAAGATTACACCATCCAAAACTTTTTTACGATCGTTATAAATCTACTCATTAAATAATTTCAAATATTGTTTTGACTCATCCACAAAATCAAGAAGCATTTTTTCTTTGTCCTTCCCGTGCAAAATCATAACCACGCCATACAAAGTCTCCGTCTGTTCATTCGGATCAGTCAAAATCTCACGAAAATAAGTGTAATTATTTTTAACAAAGGGTTTTCCATTGTAAGGATAATTTTTATTCAATTGATCTTCCCACACCTCATTAAGCGCCTTATTGTCATCGGATGTGGGCTTTATCGTCTTATGAAGCGAAATTGATTTATAATCATCACGCGAGGGTTTTGTAAAAAGAGTGAAATAGCGAACCTCCGTTTTGAGTTTTTTTTGGTCAAAAAAATAGCCCAATCCAAAGGCAAGGTTTGTATTTTCATCTGTTTTCATTAATGACTGCGGAATTTCTTGTGAAAAATCTTTTGTTTGAAAAAAAACGCCCTTCTCATCGGCACTATATTTCATGCTCGCAAACGGCTCATATAAAGGATACACCTTTTTATCAAGTGAAAAGAAGTTTTTCCAGTTTTTAAGAGACGATAAATATCCACCATACAAAAAATTAGTAACAAAGGCAATATCATGATTATGTCCGTTCAAAATGTTTGCCGTTTCAGCCGTTTTAGTAATAATAAAAAGTCCCTGAGGCATCGGCAGAGCAAATGTAATGACCATCGCATCAGTAAAATTTAATGCCCAATAGCTGACAAACCATTGTCGGCCAAAAGCATCGATATGATTTTCTGTTTTAACAGGATCGCCGTACGATGTTATGGTAACCGAGTCGGTTCCAACCGTACGATACATTCGAGAGGCACTCAAATAATAATCCATGTATTGTTTCGGCGTCGTAATAAATTTTTTATAGGCAACAGTATCAGGCGGAGTAATCAAGCCAAACGATAATCCAATCATGTCGCCATATTGTACAATTCCATTTTGCGGCAACTTATGCTCTTTTATATCTTTAGGAGCATACAAACTCCATTTTTTATTTTCATTTAAGACAATCACTGTAGGAAAAAGCGGAACATAATAATCAGACATAATTTGCGTTGAACCATTTGCCTTTGTAAAACCATCATCAGAGTTTAATCCATATTTTTTATCCATATTTGAGATAAGTCCAGAGGTAAAATCTTGAAAGGCCTGAGTACAAACGGCATAAATTTTTTTATAATGTAATGGAAGATCAAGCTGAAAGTCAAAAGAGCCATTTTCATTTTCACGTAGAATATTTGGCATTGAATACGCAATCAATTGATGAATAATTCCCTTGTTTTTGGGAACATTTTGTATCTCACTAATCGGTAGTGCGTAATTAAGGTTTTCATTTTGACTTTTCATCGTAATAATGCCAAGAACATTGCCCTCGTTATTAATCAGCGGGCCACCAGAATTGCCTGGGCTTGCAGCAGCAGAAAAACGGAGCCATTTCCAATCGCCATTTTCTGTTTCAAAAGTTTGGCTCGTTAAAATACCATTACGAATAACAATTCCCTCGCCCAGAGCATTTCCAACGCTAAAAACTTCGGTATTAATTTCAAATGATTCTTTTAAGCTAAGCCCCTGCCCTTCAGTAAAATAAAATCCTTCTACGGTAAAAACAACAAAGTCACGAGCAACAGAAAACTGTGTAAATAAATCAATTTTATAGACAGTTCCCTGTGCATCACGCAAAAAATAATCCGTAAAAAAAGATTCTTTGTAAATACTAAAAACATGAGCGGCCGAATAAAATTGTCCATCGGTAAGCAAAAACGCAGTCCCAATGGAAAGATATTTATCATTTCGAATCGCAAAGGGAATAAATTGCAAGGGCAAAGGTTTTTCATACAAAACGCTATCAGTTTCGGATTTTAACACCACTACTTCAAAAACATTTTGCACAACTTCTTGATACACTGCTGTTGAAAGCAAGGTTTGTGCAAGCATTTGTATATTTATAAAAATATAAACAATAAAATAAATCACGATTTTTTTTTTCATGCGTCATTGTATCGCTCGGTTTTTCTTTTGTCAATCAAAAAGATCTATCAATGCAGAGTCAAAAAGAATCCATCAATCGTACTATTTTTCTTGCCATGTTTTAAGACAATCTTATTTACTAAAATATCGATTTTCGAGTATACTAAAGTGATGCCAGTTCAACTGCGTCTAAATTAAAGTAGTGTGGCGAAAAAGTAAAATCAAAATTGGAGGTAGTGTTGAGTTCTTCGATGTATTTTCAACAATTAATTAACGGGCTTTCTCTTGGTAGCATTTATGCACTGATCGCACTCGGATATACAATGGTCTACGGGATTGTTAAGCTGATTAATTTTGCACACGGTGATATTTTGATGGTTGGTGCGTATGCAGGCTTTTTTATGCTGACTTTTTTTGGTGCAAACCCGCTTGGATTAACAATGGCGTTTTTATTTGCAATGGTTATTTGTGCGATACTCGGCATTGTCATTGAGCGATTTGCGTATCGTCCATTACGAAATGCACCGCGCCTTAATTCGCTTATTACTGCAATTGCGGTTAGTTTAATTTTGCAAAATGGGGCAAGAGTTTTGCCCTTTGTTGGAGCAAATCCTCGCCAGTATCCAACTTTTTTAGAGAACACGCAAATAATTGTTATTGCAGTCTCTGCTCTATTAATGCTATCTCTTCATTACACAATAACCTATACAAAAACGGGAAAGGCGATGAGAGCCGTCTCATTTGATATGCAAGCGGCAAGCTTAATGGGAATTTCTGTAAATAAAACGATTGCCTTTACCTTTGCATTGGGCTCTGTTTTAGCAGCAGCAGGCGGGATTTTATATGCAAGTGCTTATCCTCAAATTGAGCCAACAATGGGAGCAATGCCAGGTCTTAAAGCCTTTGTTGCAGCAGTACTTGGCGGAATTGGTTCAGTTCCGGGGGCAATGCTTGGTGGAATTATTTTGGGAATTGCAGAAACGCTCACGAAAGGCTATTTATCCTCTCAATATGCGGATGCAATCTCATTTTCAATTTTAATTATTATTTTGCTCGTAAAACCGACAGGAATTCTGGGCAAAAAAATACGAGTTAAGGTGTAATTATGGAAAAAAAAACAAAGGCAAAAAATATAATCATTCTCGGAAGCGTTTCACTTTGTGCCGTTTTTTTGCCAACTATTTTAATTTCTCAAAACATAATCGACCCTTACACGGCACAAGTTATCACACTGGGCGCAATTAATGCAATTTTAGCCATCAGCGTAAATATTGTTTGCGGAATTACTGGCCAGCTTTCACTTGGGCAGGCAGGATTTTTGGCAATTGGTGCGTATTCGTGCATTTTTTTTACCGAAACACTGGGCATTCCGCTTTTTTTGAGTATTCCTTGTGCAGGATTTATCACCGCTTTTTTCGGCTATTTGATTAGCTTTCCAACTCTCAAACTGACAGGCGATTATCTTGCCATTGTAACGCTTGGTTTTGGCGAAATCATCCGTGTTATTTTTATCAATTTAAAACCAATCACGGGAGGTGCAAGTGGCAAACAATTTCTCACTATTTTTTCCGCAGCCCCACATCTTGCATATTTAGTCATCATTGGCAGCCTCGTTTTAATCATTATTTTTCTGCAAAATTTTTTACGCTCCACTTATGGCCGTGCGATTCTTGCCGTTCGGGAAGATGAAATTGCCGCAAATTCAAACGGCATCGGCGTTTTTCGCTATAAAATGGTGGGCTTTGTCATTGCAGCCTTTGTCGCAGGAATTGGCGGCGCCTTGTACGCCCCCTTTATAGCCTTTGTGCAGCCAGACGTTGCATCCTTTAATCGCAGCATTGAGTATTTAATTTTTGTCGTTCTTGGCGGAATGGGATCAATTACAGGATCGATTTTGGCAGCCTTTGTGCTTACGTTTTTGCAAGAATTTCTTCGCTTCTTAAAT
>JBOFTD010000216.1:0-3549 GCA_051651885.1 Treponemataceae bacterium | reverse complement strand
CTCAATAAATGCGTATCTACCGGCATTGTAGGCTCCCCATACAAAACATTAAGCATAACATTTGCCGTTTTTCGCCCAACACCCGGAAGAATTTCGAAGTCCTCTCGCTTTTTTGGAAAAGAAATCGTTGGATTATCCCCCGCTTCTTCGCCATATTTTTCAATTAAAATTTTGCTCAATGCAATAATATTTTTTGCCTTTGTGCGATAAAGCCCGATCGTTCGAATATACGAGATTAATTGCTCTTCGCCCAAATCATACATTTGCTTTGGCGTTCTTACCACTTCAAATAAATCTGCCGTTGCCTTGTTTACACTTTTATCAGTTGACTGTGCTGATAACACAACGGCAACAAGAAGAGTATAACCATTAATAGAATCAAGTTCAGTTTTTGGATGAGGATTCTCTTTTTGAAAAATTTCAAAAATACTTATCGTTTCCTTCGGTGTTAAAAACGCAATAGATGGCACAATTACTTTATCGCCTTCTTTAACTCATCGATTTTATCAAGTTTTTCCCACGAAAAACCTTCCCTCCCAAAATGACCATAGCGTGCCGTTTGCTGATAAATCGGTTTTTTCAAATCTAGCGTTTTAATAATTCCACTCGGAGAACAATCAAACACCTGAGAAATGGCTTTTTCAAGCACACAACTTTCAATTTTTCCTGTTCCAAAAGTATCAATCATAATTGACACAGGAAAAGGAACACCGATTGCATACGCAAGTTGAACTTCGCAACGCTCTGCAAATTCAGCAGCAACAACATGTTTTGCAATATAACGAGCCATATACGCAGCCGAGCGATCAACTTTTGAAGGATCTTTGCCACTAAAGGCACCGCCGCCATGTCGCCCCATTCCACCGTACGTATCAACAATAATTTTTCGTCCCGTCAATCCCGTATCACCAAAAGGGCCACCAATTACAAAACGCCCTGTTGGATTAATATAATATTTTGTTTTATCACTCAAAAGATTTGAATCCTTCAGTGTTGGAATAACAACCTGATTGATAAGTGTATCTTTAATTTGTTCATACTCAATATCTGGATTATGCTGATGAGAAACAACAACAGTATCAATATATTGCGCAATATGATCTTCATATCGTATAGTAACTTGAGCCTTTGAATCTGGACGCAACCAGCCTAATGTACCATTTTTTCGCAAATTGGCTGCACGATGCAAAATATTATGAGAAAACATAATGGGTGCTGGCATAAGTTGCGGCGTCTCTGCACATGCAAAACCAAACATCATTCCCTGATCGCCTGCCCCTTGCTGTCCATTAAAATCTTTCAAGCCACGCCCAACAACACCTTGGTTAATATCAGGCGATTGTGAATGAATCATATCCATTACTGCCATTGAGTTGCAATCAAGCCCAAAATCAGCATCTGTATAACCAATATCCCTTGCAACTTTGCGAGCAATATCTTGCACATTCACTTTTACATTACTCGTAACCTCTCCACCTACAAGCACTAAGGCAGTTGATGCAAAAGTTTCTGCAGCCACATGACTTTGTGAATCCTGTGCTAAATACGCATCTAAAATGGCATCAGAGATTTGATCACATAATTTATCGGGATGTCCTTCACTCACCGACTCAGAAGTAAATAAATAATTATTTTTTATCATTAGAAAGTCCTCTCTATTCTATCTGCGACAAATATAATAGAATAATCTTTTTTTTTCAAGCAACCAGCAAAAAAAAGCCTTTTTCAGTCTATAAAGAAAGAGCTCCATCACATAAAAATTATTTTGTGATAAGAGTAAGACGGCCACCAAAATAACCCCAACGCTTATAAATATACTGACTCAGCGTTTGTCCAACCTCGCTAAAAGCTTTAGCCTCCGTATTAATAATATACGAAACTAAATCTGGTCGTGCCCGCCGAATAAATTGCCGACTTGCAATATTTTGTGTAAAATAATTTCTTATTTGAGAAGGCGGCTGCTGTAAAACATACGCCATAAATTCATTATACATTAAATAACTATCATTTGCATCATACGCAAGACTTGGAGTGACCGTAAAATACTGCAATAAAAACTCTAAACTTTGCGGATCCATTTCATGAAATTCTCGCATAACGATATTTCGAAATGATTCATCAATAAAAAATAATCCATGCAATCCTTCATGCACCATAAAAACCTCACGTAAATATTTGGAGGATTCTCGAGAAATTGAAAGCACCGCACCTTCACCTGCGTCATAACCATCGCCAGCAGGTAAAAGAATTTTATGCTCGAGTAAAATATTTCGCAACATATTTTCTTCATCGGTCAAAGTAAATCCTTCTCTTTGAGCTTTGGTAAAAAATTCAGCCAAATCAACAGCCTTATAATCATGAGCATTAAAAGCATGCATATCTGCTATATCTTTAAGAGACATCACTTTACCCTTGTATCCACTTTTTTCAACAAAAAATGCAAGCCGCTTAAAAAAATTATCTTGGATTTTATATGAAAGTGTATCAAACACTAAAACAGAAGGAAAACTCTCCCACGAAAAAAATTCATATGCAGGATTTCTCCATGTTTTTTGATTCCAACTGAGCATAAGCCCCGAATCTGCAATCATTGGAGAAAATTGTGGCACCGTAGTTTCTCGTATAAAATTAACGCCTTTCAAGGGTTTACTTGCATTAAGTTTCATAGAAGGATGAGTTCGCCAGTCAGTTATTTGGTTGGTATAAAAAGTCGCCTTTTTTAACTGCGGAGCAAGTTGCACCGAGTATTCATCACTTCCAATACGTAAATTGACCGTTGGCTGTAAACCTTCAAGGCTTTCCATCTCATCAAAATAAATAACGATCTTGCCGTCTTTATGCTGCAACTCAGAAAAATCAATATCCGTTGAATAAAGATCAAACAAATAATTTTCAAACGCTCCAAAAATCGGTATATCATTAAGATACGACCATCCATAGAACGGTTCGGCTTCTTTAATCGACGTTATTTTTAAAGGAATGCTTGCCTCAACAAAAAAACCCTCAAGTTGTTCTGAATCAGGTACTTTTAAAGAAAGTCTAATTTTTTTATTATTTTTGCCATATTGAAGGAATTTTTTTTCATCGATTAACACAGAAAGCATATTACGTGCTTGAAGTTCAGGCTTTAAATGATTTTTTTCGTTAAAATCATTCGTATACAAAAAACCAAAACTTATCGATCCGGCAAAAAAATCAACCGCTTCCAAATCAATAACAAGAGCATTTTTTTCCGAAGGAACATAAGATTGAAAACTATAAAATGCATAAGGCGTCTCATTCCCCTTGATAAAGCGAGAAACAGCATTTTTATTCAACGCATAAAGAGGAAGCTTTTTACCATCAACTTCGAAAATAGATACCGTTTTGACATCTTTTGCACAGGAGACAGCGGGAAAGAAAAAAAGTGTTATGCAAAAATAGAGCATAAAAAGAAACATATTTTTCATGAAATTCCTCTCGTTTAAATGTAATTATTCCAAAATAGATTCACCGCGACCCATTGCCGTAAGTCCAGTTTGCACCAGCTCTTTTATACCAAAAGGCGTA
>JBOFTD010000215.1:0-1444 GCA_051651885.1 Treponemataceae bacterium | reverse complement strand
TTCTGTTCCGTATTCACGACGTACCCCATGGAGTGATTTTTCAATCGTACAAAACCTCACGCCCGAGAGGCTTGCGAGTATTTTAGCAAACGTAAGAAATGGAGAAAGCCCTGAAGAATATTTAATTCTTGCTCAAGATCTTGAGTTAAAAGACTTGCATTATCGCTCAGTGTTGTCCACAAGAAAGGACGCCGTATGCGGTCTTGATATTAAAATTGAACCTGCAGGAGAGGACGCTATTTATATACGAAACAAGTTCCGTATATAAATGACTAATTTAAGAAGCTTGCTTCTTAAATTAGCAAATTACGAGTGCATACAAAGTATGCTACGAGTAATTATGGCAAAGGCTTTAGCGTCAATGAATTAATGTGGGATTCCAGTGGAAACAGGTGGAAGCCGCTCAAATACTACTATCGCCACCCGCAATGGTTTGAATACGACTTTGAAGACGGTCGAACACTTAAACTTCGTAACCCAATCGGCTCAGAGTTGATAGAGTTAAAGCCACATAAGTTTATTATACATGAGCCACACCTTATTTCAGGCTCACAAATTACCAGTGGCTTTGCCTTTATTGCCCTGTTTGCATGGATGATAAAGCAATATAATCTGACCAGCTGGGCAGCCTTTATCGACCGCTATGGATATCCCATACGGTTGGGCAAATATGGAAGGAAAGCCACCGAGTCAGATATTAATACGCTTAAAAGAGCCGTAGTCAATATTGGACAAGATTTTGGGGCAGTCATTCCAAGCGATGCAATCCTTGAAATTATCGAAAGCAAGCAAGCAGGAAACGCAAGTGCAATTTATGAAAAGCTCTGCGTTTTTATTGACAAGCAAGTTTCTAAATTGATTGTGGGGCAAACTATGCCCATGCTGAAAACGGAATAAATCCCGTTTATCAGCTACTAATTCTTATAAAATCGAAGATTGTTATAAGAATTAGTCAATTACGAGTGCATACAAAGTATGCTACAAGTAATTAATGATATTGCCGACTCAGACATTCAACAGGTTTGCGAAACACTGAATAATCAATTAATTAAGCCTTATGTCCGCTTTAACTTTGGCGAGCAACAAGCTTATCCTAAAATAAAATTACACAAGCCAGACATTCAAAACATTGAACAAATTATTAGTGCAGTTGAAAAACTCGGCTCTCAAGGGCTTGAGGTTAAATCAGATGAGTTACGTAATTTGCTGGGGCTTTCTCATCCTGTTAAAGGCGACTCTCTTGTGGGCGGTCGACTTACGAGCGAAGAGAGCTCCCTCAATCAACAAAAAATCAATTTGAACGCCCAAAGTAAAAAAAATGACGATGTGATTGATGAACTTCTTGAGGCAGAGCAAGAGGCTGGCTGGGTTAAAATTACTGACGAGATAGAAAGCGTGCTACAAGCTGCCCTCGATAAGGCAGATGATTATGAGCAGTTCCAAG
>JBOFTD010000214.1:0-8410 GCA_051651885.1 Treponemataceae bacterium | reverse complement strand
TGAAAAATATGGCGAAGAAGCGGGGGATAATCCAACGATTTCTTTTCCAAAAAAGCGAGAGGAATTCGAAATTCTTCCGGGTGTTGGGAGAAAAACGGCAAATGTTATGCTTAATGTTTTGTATGGGGAGCCTACAATGCCGGTAGATACGCATTTATTGAGAATCTCTCCGCGTATAGGGCTTTCTGATGGGAAAACGCCTATTCAGATTGAAGAAGATTTGTTAAAAAATATTCCTGCACGGTTTTTAGATCACGCTCATCATTGGCTTGTGCTTCATGGTCGGTATATTTGTACCGCTCGTAATCCAAAATGTGAAACGTGTTGTATTGCAACGTTTTGTAAAAAGAATTTAAACTAAAAATCGTTGATTAAATATTATTAAATGAATATTTTGTGCAAAAAGGAGAAATTAAATGCTTGATTTTTTTGCTTCAATTTTTAATTACTTGGGAGATGAAAGCTCAAGTGCGTTTGAAAAGCTCAGCGCGTATTTTACGCTAGAAGTTTTTGGTAAAATTATTATTGTCATTATTACGCTAGTCATTTATTTTTCGGTATATGCGGCTATTAAAAAAACGATAAAATATGTTGCCCAGACGCGATTTAATAGCACTAATACAGTTTTAATCAATAAATTTATAAAGTATATGTTTGCGCTCCTTATCATATTTTATTTTTTGAATCTTTTTGGTATTGATTTAAGTGCGATTTGGGGAGCTGCAGGTGTTGCAGGTATTGCTATTGGTTTTGCTGCACAAACATCATTTTCAAATATTATCAGCGGATTTTTTGTGTTTTCAGATAGGGCGATTAAAATTGGTGATTTTATCACTGTTGAAGATGTTACTGGAACGGTGCAAACAATGGATTTGCTTTCGGTAAAAATCTTGACCCCCGATAATCAGTCTGTGCGAATCCCAAATGAAAAAATTATTCAGTCTAATTTGATTAATACGACGTATTTTTCGCAACGAAGAATTACAATACGCATTGGAGTTTCTTATGATTCTGATTTAAGAGAAGTTATGAAAGTATTGTTAGAAACTGCTGCTGACTGCGATTTTGTTTTAAAAGATCCTGAGCCAATAGTTCTTTTTGATAAATTTGCTGATTCTTCAATCGAAGTGATTTGTGGTGTTTGGTTCAAGAATGAAGATTTTCGTGATGTAAAAAATGAAATGTACATTAGAATTCATGAAAGCTTCAAAAAGAATAATATTCAAATTGCCTTTCCTCAAATGGATATCCATTTTGATAAAAATAAAAAAGATTTATTCATATAGTAATAAAGGTAATATTTTTTCTTACTTCTATTAACTATTTTTTTTGCATGCCGATAATTAGAATGTATCGGCAGTTAGACATCCAGATGTCGATATAAGTGTATAATTATACATTTTTCGACTGAAAATACGTACAAGGTATTTTCAGTTTTTTTTTGCTTTAATCTAGTATTCAAAATAAAGGCCATCGTAGGCAGGTGCAATAATTCGACCTTGTAAATCAGGCAGATTTTTTTGCTCATTCTTAATCCATAATTTTATTTGTTCATGTGAAAAATCATGGCAAATGTGAGTGAAGTAAATTTTTTGTGCACTTGTTTTTGATGCAATTTTTAATGCGTCAGAAAAATTACAGTGCGTTTGATGTTTTCTTTGGCGAAGAGCATCAATGATAAGAATTTCAATTCCCTCGAGTGATTCAAATGATTCATGCGGTACATCATTTAAGTCTGTTAAGTACGCTATTTTTCCTACTCTCCATCCCGTTGATTCTATGCATCCATGTTTAAGGGGGATAGGAATAATGGAAAATTCTTTTATAAACAGTGGATCTTCTTTTGTATAATGATTGCACGCATGTAATTCGAGGCGAGGTTTTCCGCCACCTTGTTGTGAATTTTTAAAAATATAATCAAATCGATTTTGTATATCATCGAGTGTTTGCTGATTTGCGTAAATAGGAATTGGCTTGTCGATTGAAAAAATACGCATATCATCAAGTCCGTGTACATGATCGGCATGTGAATGAGTCAGTAAAATCGCATCAAGGTTTTGTATTTTGTGCTTGAGTGCTTGCTGGCGAAAATCGGGGCCAATATCAATTAAAAGTGCGGTGTCTTTATTTTCAATTAACGCACTTGAACGAAGCCGTATATCCAGCGGGTCAGTTGAGCAACAAACAGGGCACGGGCAGGCAATAACAGGAACTCCATGACTTGTTCCGCTTCCCATAATCGTAAAACGCATATCAAAGGCTATCATAAGAAAGGCATCCTGTCAATTATCGAAAATCATGATACTGTAATGGCTTGTAACCTCTTGCAATATTTTAAATTGAAGGATAAAATATCGCAAGTTTATGTGTCGTCTAAATAGAAGATTTTGCGTCGTTTTATTCATTCTCATGCTTTTTTTTGGCTGTAAGAAAAATAACGCCCCTCGTGTTGGTTTAGCAATAGATGAAAAAACAAATTTGAGTATCAATGAAAAAACAAATACTCATCGTTGGTTTTACTTTACGAAAAATTCAATCGCGGAAATTGATTCTTTAAATCGTATTCCACTTATTGAACATCGACCTTGGACGGAAGCCGTTCGAATTTCAGGGGCTACACGTACAAATAATGGAGCATTTTTTTTAGTAAATAGGGGGGGCTTGCTGTCTTTACCTGCAAGTCAAGCAGAAAAAATTAATCTTTTTACCGATGCAATGATTTTTTCAGATTTTACCGCAGATTCATTACTTTCTGTTGATGGCAGTCCTGTTTTTAAAATCTATAAAAATAATTTTTTTAATACTGAGGCTCAAAATTCTTCAAATCCTTTTTTAATACAGTATAATCTTGAAACAAACACTTTTTATCCTTTGCTATCTCCAAAGGACATTGAGTTGTCGGAAACGACACAGGTTGTAAATATTTTTTTTGACGGATCTATTTGGACAGGCTCTTTTAAATATCTTGCAAATGAAAGAGTTTTGTTTGATTTTATACAGTTTTCAACGTATAATTCATTACTTTCTTTAAAAAATATTGCAAAAACAGGAAAAATTGAAAAAAAATATATTTCAAACGAAAGCTATAAAGCAATTGCGGGGCCAAAACCTTTTTCTTCTGCACCTGCTCCTTTATTAAAAATATTGCATAGTGTTTCTGCAAATCAGCCTTTTATGCTCTCTTATAGCGAAATAAATTCGCCGTCACCTCTTTTATATGTAAATACGCTGTCTGAAAAAGATGATTATCTTCAGGCAAAATCTTTTTTTGGAAAAACGTTTTTGGTTACCGTCTTTTCTGATGGAACTACTTATTTTTTAGGCAGTTTGCCTCATAATCCAAAAAATATTATTGATGCGGTAAAAATATTTAAACTGCCTAAACTGCCGCCCAATTTTGTTTATAGCGATATTGTCTGTTTTGGAAAGATGTTGTATGTGGGCTGGGAGGAAACTTTTTTTTATGAAACGGGGCGAAGTGGCTTTATTGCTGTTGATTTAGAGAGTACTCTTTTTGACTAAAATGAAAAAAACTATTATTCTAGCGTTCTTTTTTACGTATTTTATACCGATCATCGCTCAAGATATCGATATTGCTGTTGAAGCTGATTCTGAGACACCAAATCTTGAAGAAGAATATTTGCAAATGGATTTGGAACAACCGGAACCTGAAGTGCTTGCTGAAGACGTAGAGCCTGAAAATCAATCTATTGTTGAAGAAGAGCAACCTGCTGAACCTACACCGCCGGATGATGTTTCTGAGCCTCCTCAAGAAATTGTTGTTGAGAAAAAAAAAGAAAAAAAAGAAAAAATAAAACCGCAGTATGGAACTTTTTTTATGACGACTGGAGTACACTCTATTCTTGTCACGGAGACCACTAATAAGTCCGCTCATCAAGGAGATCCTTCTGTTGGTGCACCGACTGCTATACTGTTTTCTCTTGGTTTTGGTGGTCATATTCCTCTTTTTAGTTTTTTATTATTTGCCCCTCATCTGACTTTTTATATGAATTATTATTTATGGAAGGATTCTCGCCCACAAATTGCCGAAATTGAGCATCGAACGGCTCAAACTTTTACCTTTATATTAAATCTTCCTTTTTTATATACGTTTTCTATTAAAAATAGCATTATCTCGATTGGTGGCGGTATAGCTTTGGTTGCACGTTGGGGGATGACTGCACAAGGAGTTCCGAGCATAGATGCCCAACATACAGATCTTATAAATAAGTATTTTTGGAGTGGTATTAATTATTTATATCCTTCAATCCAATTGGGGTTTGATCAAATATTGCGAAATGGGTTAGGGATTGGCTTTATTGCAACATATTATTTTCCGCTTTCTAATGCAGTGAATCAGGATATTAATATGCTCGATGGAAATATGATTAGTGCGAGTTTAAAAATTACCTTTCCCTATAAAGTCAAGATTAAGTCTTTGAAAAAAAAGGTAAAGGTTTCTACGGCTGTTGTTGAAAATGCTGCCACTGAGGTTGAAAATGAAGAAAAATTACCATAGTGTTTTTAAGGAAATTTTAACGCGAGAAGCGGCAGAATCACCAAAAAAGAAACTTTTGTTTCATACGTGTTGTGCTCCCTGCTCGACGACTGTGTTACAACAATTAATGAGTGTTTTTGATATTTCGATTTTTTATTATAATCCTAATATTTGGCCCGAGTCAGAATATAATCGGCGTTTTGAGGAGTTACAACACTTTTTGCTTTCTGCAGGATATACGTTTAATCTTTTTGCATTCCCTTATGATCATAATTCCTTTTTGGAAAAAATAAAAAATCATGAAATGGAGCAAGAAGGTGGAGAGCGTTGTTTTTTGTGTTATGAATTGCGATTAATTAAAACCGCTGAATATGCAAAACAAAATGATTTTGATTACTTTACCACAAGTCTTTCTATTAGCCCACATAAAAATGCACAAAAAATAAATGAGATAGGTGATTCCTTGCAAAAAAAACTGGATGTAAAGTATTTATATGCTGATTTTAAAAAAGAAAATGGGTTTAAACTTTCAGTCGAAATATCGAAAAAATTTAATTTGTACCGACAAAATTATTGTGGCTGCGAATTCTCATGATGTAATTAACGATTCAATAAAAAAAAACTTGTTAGATTATAGGATGCGTGAACAATGCAACTATATTGAATTCCCGCTTTAATAGTAAGAAAACGCAATGCAATACCAGAAATAAAAGCAAAAAAAACAGCAGCGAAACCTGCATAGAGATGGGCGAGTGCAAATAATATGACGGAAAAAGCTTCGATCGTATATATAATTTTTTTGGAAGAATTAATATATGTTAGCACATTAGGAAGAAAGTCTCGATATATGATCTCTTCAAATACTGCAAGAATACTAATTGAAACTATAATTGGAAAAATATTTGAATAATTATAGCTTACATATTCGTGCTTCAAAAATAAACTAAATAAATATGATATTATGAGTAAGTATAAAAATGTACTAAAAGAAAAAAGAATACTTTTTAAAAATGGACTTTTTATTCTATAGGTGGGATATAATTTTTTTGACGCAACAAACAGAATGCACACTAAAAAATAAAAAAATCCATCAGAGAGCGATAGAAAAAGTGTGGGTCGAGTAGGAGCTGCAGAAAAAATAGCCTTGTATGAAAGAAAAAAAATAAATACAAGTTCGCTATATAGTATTAAAATTTTTAAAAGCGTATTTTTATACAACAGCTTAGGGCATCCTTGCTTGTGTTATTATAATGATTTCAGGATAAAGCTCATAAAAACGATAAGAAAAATGAATTATGTAAATTATTATTCGAAAAAATCTACATAACTCAAAAATTCTTATTGTTCTATCTTTGCATTCTCTTATTCGCTTGTTTCAAGTTGTTTTATTAAATTATCAACGCGACTTGCAAAAGTTGTCGGGTCAGCTTCTTTTGCTTTATTCAGATATTCAAGTGCATCGCTTGTTCGCCAATCAGCTACTGCAGATGTTCCAAGTGCCCAATAAATATATGCCGTATTAGGTTGATGAGCATCCAAAGCCTTTTTATACCATGAATCTGCTTCTTTGTAGCGCTTTTGCTTATGCATGCTCAACCCAATATAATACATTGCAGTCGAATTTTTTTCATCAAGTTCTAATGCCTTGTTAAAAAAATTAATTGCTTCATCAGTTTGATCCTTTGAATAGGCTGCAACGCCATTAGCAAGCTCATCTCGTACTGATCGTAATTCTTCAATGAATGTAATATATGATTTATTAAGTGTATCAGCCGATATCCAATTTTTTTGGTATTCCAAGAAAATATCTGTCGTTTCAAACTCTTTTTCCCACTTTTCACGGAGTTTTCTTTCCCTTAACATTGCAATTCCTTCAAAAAACATGCGTGTTGATTCAACAAAACGTGATTTTGTAAAAAAGTATGCTAACAAATATGATTGAGGCATAAATTGATCAGCAGGGTAGGCTCCTGATTGAGCAGCTAATATTTGAGTTGCATTTAAAAACTGCGACTTATCTTTTGCAATAATTTTTGCCGGTTCAATCCATGGATGGCTTTCGTTAATAGCAGAAACAACGCCCTTGCCTTTTTGCCATTCTGATGCTTCAAAATAAAGAGGAAAACCTGCAAGAATCCAAGCAGGTAATTCTTCTGCAAAACCAAAAATATATTGTACAAATAATTGTCTTATAACACGGGGGTTATTTATAAAGCTTGCACCAATTACGGCAAGCTCAGAAAATTCTCTTTTATCATAACGCAAAAAAACTCCATCTTGTGGTGGCGTCGTGCTTGAATCCGTTTTTGTTTGAACGTATGATTGATACGATTCTCGAGAACCAAAAACCTTAACACGATATTTAAATCCCGGTCCTGCTTTGTCAAAGTGAAATACTTCATTAAAATAAGTAAAATAGTTATCTAAAATATCAGTAATATTTTCTATAATTACCCCACCGCCTTCATAGCTAATAGTGTAATATCTGCTTTCTTGCTGTGCATTTGCTATAAATGTGAGAAGAAAAATAAAACAGAATGTAGTCATTTTTTTTATATTCATTTTAAACTCCTATGATCAACTATCATGATAAAATATCTCAGATACTTGAACTATTTTCTCATTCAAGTACTCAAGTTTTTGTAATTTTATCGATGATAATATCACAATCGGTAAGCAAAATCCCTGTATACTTTTCTATGTTGTCAATAATATAGGTCTGCATCGCATAAATTTTGCCTGTCAATTGTAAGCCAAATGGTACATCAATAAATATCACTATTTTATATGATACCTTATCGGTTTTTATCGTTAATTTCTTTACTTTTATTTGATTATCAAATTCAGAAATACAGTGAATTGTCATTTGCGATAGAGCACTTTCTGAAATAGTGATTGCTTTTGCTTTTGAAAACTCAGGTCGCACGACTGATTTTTCAAACACTTCTTTATTTTTACTTAATGTAAAAGGATTTTTTCCTTTTTTCAAAAATACTTTAATTGAGTCATAAAAAATTCTTGGGTAATTGCGTTTTACTTCTATAGAAGGAACAGGAATGACATGTTTTCCTTCATATTTTCGGGAATTAATTGCCATTTTAATTTCTTCCTTCGTTGCAATATCCTCAATTTTGATAATTTTTGAAGGTTGTGGAAGCTGTAATCGCTGCGCAATTTTATTAACCATTTTTTCTGACGTACCAAGGAGAAGGATTTTTACCGCCTTATATTGTTTGAGTGCTTTTGCAATTTCATCTCGATGTGGCTTATCGTCGAACAAGGCAATTCGTACTGCTCCTAAAAAAGTTTTTTCCCGTTTTGCTGTATGCCCTGCAATGATTTTATCATCCTTAATAAGGAGTCCATCATCAATTATTAGATTAATATTATACTTTTGTGCAAGGAGTTTTGCTCGAAAACTTTTTCCTGTGCCGCTCGCCCCAACAAGGGCATAAACGGTAACTCCTTTAAAAAACCAGTAGATATCTTGCAATACTTTCATTGCCATCAATATATACTTAAAATTTGTAATGGTCAAGATTTAAATTGTTTAGTTTTGATTATTATGAAAAACACTTTTTTTGATGGTTTATGAGGTTATTGATTTATCTAAGGCTATTGCGTTATTTAAGTATAAGCTATTTTATTTAGAGTGCAAGAGTTTTAAAAAACTATAAATATTGTATTCATAGAAAGAAGATTTTTTGAAGTTTATATTTTTGTAAAATTTGTCTGTTTTTAAGGATTATAGTAATAGTATTACTTGACAATTCTATCAAGAAAGGATACAATATATAACAAAGAATCTGTTTATATATGGAGGACATATGAAAAAAATATTTTTTTTATTTATGGCTTTAGTTTTAGTTGTGGTGTCTTGTAAGGACACGAGTACATCTCTTGATTTCCCTG
>JBOFTD010000213.1:0-3738 GCA_051651885.1 Treponemataceae bacterium | reverse complement strand
GACGGTATTCCTATTTACGGGCCGGTGAGTATGATTCGGCTTTTGAAACATGGTGCGTTTGATGAGGCAATTATTGCAATGCCAACAGCTTCGAAGGAACATATCAAGCAGGTTTTTGATACTCTCTTGGGTGCAGGATTTGCTAAAATTAAAATTCTTCCGGGTATTTCACAGATTGTTGAGGACGGGGGACATCTTATTCAGGCACGCGAAATTGATCCGCTTGATATTTTAGGAAGAAATCCTATTACGGTTTCGCTTAAAGAAAGTCTTGCCTACTTGAAAGATAAGCGAGTGCTTATTACGGGTGCAGGTGGCTCGATTGGCTCAGAACTTTCAAGACAAATGCTTTCGGCTGGGGTTGAACGCTTGTATCTTTTTGGACATGGTGAAAACTCAATTTATCATATTGATCGTGAATTGCGACTTTTGCAGGCTGAGGGTGTTGGGGTTCAGTCTACGATTGTACCACTTATTGGCGAGTTAAAAAATCGTGATTATTTGGAGTGGCTTTTGCCTCAGATGAAAATTGATGTGATTTTTCATTGTGCTGCGTATAAGCATGTGCCATTGATGGAAGAAAATCCTGTTGAAGTAATCGAAAATAATGTGTTTGGAACTGTTAACTTGTTAGAAGCCGCACAAAAAGCACAAGTGAGTCGTTTTGTTTTAATTTCTACGGATAAGGCTGTTGCGCCTATTTCGATTTATGGGGCTTCGAAAATGCTCTGCGAAAAATTAGTTTTGGACGCGGCAAAAAAAACACAAAATAATCAAGCCTTTATGTTTGTACGATTTGGCAATGTGTTAGGGTCTCGTGGATCTATTCTACCTCTTTTTATGGAACAAATAAAAACGGGCGGGCCTGTAACAATAACTGATAAAGAAATGAAACGTTATTTTATTACGATTCCTGAAGCATGCTCTCTTGTGTTAAAAGCAGGTGGGGTGGGAAAAAATGGGATTTCGTATTTGCTTGATATGGGCGAGCCGATAAAAATTACCGATATTGCAGAGCAAGTCATTCGTTTTATGGGTTTTGATCCTTATAAAGATATTAAAATTAACTTTATTGGTACACGAAAGGGTGAGCGACTTGATGAGCCTTTGTGGACGGAAGATGAAAATCCTCAAAAAACAGAACATTCGATGATTTTAAAATTGCAATCGAGTGAAACAACCGATTTTACTCTTGCAGAGCTGATCAGAAAACTTTATCCCATTTGTTTTTATACTGAGGAAAATAAAGATCTTTTTAGAAATAAAGATGCCTTAGTGCAAGAATTATCGCAAGCGATTCCCTCATTAAAGGATTCTTCTTATGCCTGATTTTGTACCTTTGTCCATACCCTCAATTGGAAGTGAAGAAGAAAATGCGGTTCTTGAAGTACTTCGATCTGGATGGCTAACGACTGCAAATGTTACGCTGAATTTTGAAAAGGAATTTGCTTCTTTTGTAAAAAGTAATTATGCCCTTGCAGTTAATAGTGCAACAAGTGGACTTATGCTTGCGTATCATGCATGTGGCGTGACGGCAGGGACAAAAATTCTAACGACGCCGTACACGTTTACTTCTACGGCAAATGCTGCTCGTCACTTAGGGGCAGAAGTTGAATATGCTGATATTGGAAAAAATAGTTTTAATATTGATGCAAACAAAATAGAAGAAAAACTAAAAGCTGATACAAAGAATATGATAAAAGTGATTGTTCCTGTTCATATTGCAGGCAATGTGTGTAATATGACTGATATTATGTCTTTGGCAAAAAAATATAATCTTTATGTGGTGGAGGATGCCGCTCATGCTTTTCCTTCTCGTACAAAACAGGGTTTTGCTGGCACCATCGGCGATATTGGCGTGTATTCATTCTATGCAACAAAAACTATTACAACAGCTGAAGGCGGAATGATTTGCACTAACAATGAAGAATTTGCAAAAAAAATGGAAATTATGCGCCTTCATGGAATTGACCGTTCCGTTTGGAATCGTTACACCGCAAATACATCTACTTGGGAGTATGATGTGATTGCTGATGGCTGGAAATGTAATTTGCCTGATATTCTTTCTGCTATTGGCAGAGAGCAGCTGAAAAAAACTGATACTTTTTATCAAAAAAGGCTTGATATTGTCACTCAGTATAATGCAGCCTTTAAAGACTGTCCTTTTTTTACGCTTCCTCCAACAGGGGAGGGAAATGCGTGGCATTTATACATGCTTCGCCTTAACAAAAATCAACTCAGTATTACTCGGAATGAATTTTCAAAAAAGTTACAAGAGCAAGGAGTGGGAAATTCCGTGCATTTTATTCCACACTTTCGCTTGACTTACTGGAAAAATCGATATGGCTTAGATGAAAAAGATTTTCCTTGTGCTTGCAACCAATTTGAATCTGTATTGAGTTTGCCTTTGTGGCCAGATATGAGTACTGCTGCGATTAAAAAAGTAATTACTGAGGTTATCAAACAAGGTCAGCGGTATGCCCTGTAAAAAAAAATCTAAAAAAATGATTTTACCAAACGAGATTTATTACAGTGATATTATTGAAAAAAATATGCTTTATGCGGTATTGCTTCGCAGTAGTATTAGTGCTGGAAAAATTAAAAATATTTTTTCTCCGACACTTCCAGAAAACTACTTTTTTTTCACCGCAAAAAACTTACCCTTAAATAATACTTTGTATATTGAGACTGATGAAATAACGATTTTTGCCCATGATCAGGTGAATTATGAAGGACAGCCAATCGGTATTTTGGTTGGTGAAAATGAATCTGAGTTAAAAAATATTTTATCGCACATTGAGGTTGAATACGAAAGTATTCAAACGATTAGTGTTACTAATTCAATTACTGAAGAGCAAGTTATGGATCATCAGTGCTTTGTAAGAGGTGAAGTAGCTGCAAGCTTTGAAGATGCTTTTTTTCAACATGAAAATACGTATGACCTTGATTTATTTTTACCTCATTTAGAAACTATTGGTGCAACGGTTTTATATAAAAGTGACAACTTTCATGTTTTTGTTCCTTCCACTTTATCAGCATTGATCAAAAAAAATGTTACATCAATGCTAGGTATTTCAAAAAATAAAATTACTGTTCATGAAACTTTAACAGATATGCAGTTTGCATCTTCGTATGTGATAATTACGTTGATTTTGCAGGTAACACTTGCGTCACTGTTAACAGAAAAATCGGTTAAGCTCGTTTGCTCTGCAAGTGAACATAAAAAATATGCGATAAAAAATTACCCGATTCAGATTCGCCATAGAACGGCGATTAATGATCTGCACCAAATTTCGGCAATGGATATTCGAATTGTCTTGGACGCAGGTTTTGCAAACCTTCAAATAAAAAAAATATTAGAGAGAATGTTAATCGGTGCAACAGGAATATATCTTTGTGATAATATTTGCATTGATGTGTATGCTTTGAAGTCCAATAATCATCCAGCTCAGCTTGATACAGAGCGTTGCGATGCATATCTTTTTTTTGCCCTCGAAAATCATATGAATACGATAGCAGAGAAAATAAAAACGAATCCTGTTGCGTTTCGTTTGAATAATTCCATAATGAACGATTCCCTTCCTGATAAAGAGCGTTATGTATTTGATAAAAAAAATCTTTCAGCTCTTTTTACTCACGCGATTGAGCAAACAACTTTTTTGCGTAAGTATATGTCATCAAAACTTTTAGCAAATTTTGAAATGCAAAATGAAAAAAATGATTTTGTTGAGTTGCCTT
>JBOFTD010000212.1:0-2867 GCA_051651885.1 Treponemataceae bacterium | reverse complement strand
AGCGTAGCGTGCATACTTCTGTTATGCAGTGCTATAATCGAAGGGGGAGGCTAGAGTTAATCTAGTCTCCTTTTTTTATTATTTAATTCTGATCAACTCACAAAGGGAATTAAAAATTTGTGGAATGCTTCGCATTTAATCATTGCAAAGTTTTGATATTACAAAATTTATTGGTTGTAAATCTAAGATCTTTGTGGTACACTTAATAAAACGTAAGTATCGATATAATCATTGTAAAAATGATTTGTTTAAAGTTTTAAAGACTTAGTAATATTTACCTAACTACACTTGTTAAGAATCAATTTTTATAACTATAGACAGAAAGGAGATTATTATGCCAGACATGCTTGTCAATTTATTGAACGTGAATGATGATTTTCAGCTTTTACAAAAGTTGAGTGAAGCTCATATTATAATTCGCCGAGCAGTTGTTCCAGACAAAATTACTATTGTTGATTGGGTTAAAAGCAATTGGGGAAACGGTGCTGCAAGTGAGTGTGATACAAGTTTTTCGCGTACGCCTGTTTCATGTTTTATTGCAACACGAGAAAAAGAGCTTTTAGGCTATGGCTGCTATAATGCTACGGCACTCAATTTTTTTGGCCCGACGCACGTTCTTGATAAAGAGCAGGGGAAGGGAATTGGCAAAGCTATTCTTTTAAAGTGCCTGCTTTCAATGCGTGATGAAGGCTATTTTTATTCAATTATTGGCGGAATTGGCCCTGCACAATTTTATGAAAAAGTTGCAGGAGCAATCCTCATTCCTCATTCTGACCCAAGCCTTTATAAGGATTTCTTGGGCGGAAATTGCTTTACTGTCTAAGTTACGCTTCGCTAAACAAGGCGGTGGAAAGGTAGCGCTCGCCTGTATCTGCTAAAAGCACGGTGATGACTTTTCCATCGTTTTCAGGCTTTTGGGCAAGTTGAATTGCAGCCCACAAGGCAGCCCCCGAAGAAATGCCTACTAATAAGCCTTCTTTTTTGGCAATTTCTCTGCCAAGAATAAAGGCATCATCATTTTTTACGGTGATAATATGATCATAAACATGCGTATCAAGGGTGTTTGGCACAAATCCTGCTCCAATTCCTTGAATTTTATGAGGAGCTGGACTACCACCAGAGAGTACTGGCGAGTCAGCAGGTTCAACGGCAACAATTTGAATTGAAGGTTTTTTTGATTTTAGAAATTGCCCAACTCCAGAAATTGTCCCGCCCGTTCCAATGCCTGCAACAAAAATATCTACGCTTCCGTCAGTGTCATGCCAAATTTCAGGCCCTGTTGTTTCAAAGTGAATTGCAGGGTTTGCTTGATTTTCAAACTGCGATGGCATAAATCCATTAGGCGTCTCTTTTATCAACTCTTCAGCCTTTGCTATCGCTCCCTTCATTCCCTTAGAGCCTTCTGTTAAAACAATTTGTGCCCCATAAGCCTTTAGTAAATTACGGCGCTCGATACTCATGGTTTCTGGCATAGTGAGAATGATTTTGTATCCGCGTGATGCTGCAATAGAGGCAAGGGCAATTCCTGTATTTCCGCTTGTCGGCTCGATGATAACTGAGTTTTCACTCAGCAAGCCTTTTTTTTCGGCATCAGCAATCATCGCAAAGGCAGCTCGGTCTTTAACACTCCCCGATGGATTGAAATACTCCATTTTTGCAAGTAACCGAGCTTTGAGATTATATGCTTTCTCAATATTTTTAAGCTCCACCAAGGGAGTTTTTCCAATTAAATCAACGACTGAATTATAAATTTTCATACTTTGCTCCATTTTATAAATAATTTTATAGAGTATACTCTTTTTTTTGTGAAAAGTAAAATAAGAAACGATGAATTAAATTAAAATTTGCCAAGAGTTTGCTTTTTAAACAAAAAAAACGCTACTGTATGTAACAATAGCGTTTTGCTGTTTATGAAAAAATTATTTTATTCTGAGACACGCTCTATAGGAGAAAGTATTTCTGTTACGCGAACCCCAAAGTTTTCATCAATAACGACAACTTCGCCTTTTGCAATCGCCTTGTGATTGACCAAAATATCAACAGGCTCACCGGCTAACTTGTCAAGCTCAATAATAGTGCCTTCACCCAAGCCCAAAATTTCTTTGATTTGTTTTTTTGTTCGGCCTAATTCTACGGTCATTTCCATGAAAACGTCCATAATTAAACCAATATTTCCTTGCTCTTGAATACCAATACCACTTTGGAGGGCTTGATATTGCAAAGAGTGAACATTAGGCATGTTAGAGTCCTCAGCTTTTGCTGATGTAGTGTTTTGCATTGGTGCTGAAGCAAAATTTTCTTGAGATTTTGGGGTGTCAGACAATGCTTCAATCATGGATTTTGCCGTTGCCGCTGAAACAATTTCCCATAAAGTGTAAGTCTCTTCCTCAACAGAAAGAGGAAAGGAGAAAAGCACAAATTCTTGCTGAGGCCAGCGTGCCATAGATTTTGTAACTTGTATTGATTCAACAGGAGCGCAAGCAAGACCGGGAACTTTTTTCTTTTCGCTTAAAGCGGTAATTTCAGAGCCTGTATGTTGTGACATAATTTCTGAAATTACCGATAAGGCCATTTCATCAAGCTCGGCTATATCTTCTTTATTAATAAGGCCGGCAAGTTTTTTTCCAAATTCTTGTGTAATAATAAAAAAGTGATCGCCGGTAAAACCTTCTATAAAATCTGCGGTGCTTGCTACTACCATATCGGGAAGTTTTTCAAGCATTGCATCTTTAGTTATTGTTTCAACAGTAGCTGGAGCGATATCAAAATCAACTCCCGTCATGGTTTTGAGGCTATTTTTAAGCGTTTCTTTAGTTCCAGCAGAAAATGTCTCTAGTACTTTTAAATCGATTGCCATTTTTCCCCCT
>JBOFTD010000211.1:0-13076 GCA_051651885.1 Treponemataceae bacterium | reverse complement strand
GCATCAATAATCGCTGAAAGGCATGTTTTTATTTCCGCTGTCCACTCAGAGCGCTCTGCCATTGGTAAATCAGGATGTGCTAAATAAGCATACATTCCCGTTTTTAGCCCACGAATTGTCAAATCTGTATAGTCATGTAATTTTTTTTTATCAGTAACTTGCACGATATAGATATACTCGTTTTCGGCCACATCCCAAACCCAGTGAGCCCCGTATCCCAAAAAATCTGCTTGTAATTCTCCAAGCAAAAAATCTCGATACCAGTTTTCATACTCGGGAGAATATTCCGCCTCAAAACCCGCATACACAGGAAATTGCACCGACGCTGCAGCCTTTCTAATATCCTGTATGTAACCGCCAGCCTCATTAACCGTCATTCGCACTGACTTCCATGTTTCATCAGGATAAGGACAATGATCCGAAAACCCTAATGCCGAGCAACCATCTTTTGCCGCTTGAGCGATCATGTCTTGAACGGTTCCATGTGCATGTCGACATAAATGAGTATGAGTGTGAAAATTAGAAATAGCCATAAGAAAATTGTAGTTTTTTTTGAGATTTTGTAAAGCGATTTTGTATTAGAATATGAAAAAACTTACAAAATATAAAAATTAAGCGACGATGATATATTCTTATTCCCTTCATAAATATTTTATCAAAAAAATAAACAAGATATACACACAAGGAATTCAATAGATTAAGCACCCATCAAATCAATATAATAGTTTAAAAACTTTTGATATGTTTAATAGTGTTTGATTACCATTCAAAATAACACCATTCTCAAACTATAAATAGAAGAAAAAAATCAGTTTTGCAAAAAGGCAACTAGCAAAATTTAATGGTTGTAATCCTGATAGTGTTGTGTTACACCCAAAGGAATACGAATTCATAAATCATCAAAAATATGCTAAAGTTTTCCTGATTTTACTAGTCGAGAACCAAATTAATTCTCTCAATCGATGAAAATATGAAACAACACTCTTAAAATTTACTCCTCCCTCCGTGCCGTTGCACCTGATACAAAATATTCAATGAGTTTTTCTTGCTTTTCTTTACTAATTCTACCTACCACATTTTATTCATTTTTTACTAAGTGGTACGGCCCCTTTATTTTCTAGAAATAGTAGTATACAAATTATTCACGGTGACAGGCGTTCTTGTCTTCGCAGACTCCATAATTGCTAAAATAATTAGAGATGTATTTGCAGAATCTTCAATTGTTACAGGAAATTCTTCATCATTTGTGAGACAATCAATAAAAGTTTTAATACTTTCAAAAGCAAATCCTTTTGGCTGACCAAAAATTGAATTTTGAACAAGCACATCAGGAACTGTAACATTCTCATCAGTATACATTTGAATTAAGTTATGATGACTTCCGTCAATACTCACCATACCTTTTGTTCCAAGCACAGTACACTTTATATCATTTACACAAGGATTTGCATTGGGAGTTATCCATCCATTTTCCATTTGCGCAATACCACCATTTTTAAATTCAAGTGTTGTTAAATATTCATCAACGGTCTCAATACCAGCTTCTTTTAAAATTCCAGCACGACTAACACTATAGACACGAATAACTTCATCATTAAAAAACCATCTCAGGGTGTCCAAACTATGGCTCCCTAAAAACCACAAAATTGATGATTTAGCTGCCCATGGGAGCATATCGGTGGCAACCCATTTTACATCATTTAATCGAAAATATGCACTATATACTTCACCTAAGTCACCTTTCATTATCGCTTCATGTGTTGCATTAAATGGAGGGGACCAGCGATTATGCAAGTCAACCATAGCCCTTACATTATTTGTTTTAATAGACTCCATCATCTTACGAACATCTTCTTCCGTCGTAGCAAGAGGCTTTTCGATCAATATATTTTTTTTGTTTTCAGCTGCACAAATAGCAATATCTGCATGAGCAAAATCTGGCGTAACAATGGCAATTGCATCACATCCACTTTCAACAATCATTTTTTCATAACTACCATAAACTTTTTCAATGCCAACCTTGCAAGCAATTAACTTCGCTTTTTCATAATTCATATCAGAAATTGCGACTAAATCAACAAATGGATGAGCTTTATATATTTTTGCATGATTTTCACCCCAAATTCCAGCTCCAACAATAGCCATTTTTATTCTTTTCATTATTCCTCCAAGATTATCCTTTCACAGAACCAAAAGTTAGTCCGCGAATCATATATTTTTGAACACTAATTGCAAAAATTAAAACAGGTAATACAGAAACAATACCAGTTGCTGCCATTTCTCCCCACTTAACTCCAGAAACAGACAAGTACATCATGATAGATGTAGGAATTGTTTTTCCAAGAATTGTCGTTAAGAAATTAGCAAAAACAAATTCATTCCAAGAATTAATAATACAAAATATTGCAGTTGCCATAAGACCAGGTAAAATTAATGGTAGAATGATTCGCATCATTGTTTGAAAGCGAGTACAACCATCAAGAAATGCAGCTTCTTCTAAGTCAATTGGAATATCTTCAATAAAGCCTCGCATCATCCATATAGTAAAAGGTATATTAAAAGTCGTATAGCAAATAATCAGTAACAAAGGTCTATCCAATATGCGAAAAAATGCCCCTGTTAAAAAATAAGGAATTACAACAGCCATAGCAGGTAAAAATTTTTGACTTAAAACCCAAAAAGCTCGCTCGTCTTTTTTTTTCCAGTTATATCGGGCAAAACCGTATGCGGCAATACTCCCAAAAAAAAGAGAGAAAAGAGTAGACCCAATTGCAACAATAAAGCTATTTTTGAAATATAGCATAATATTGTTATTAAAAATATTTTCGTAATTTTCAAAAGTTAAATTTTTAGCCCAGTTACCCGGATTAAAAATATCAACTCGATTATGCAGGCTTACATTCAACATCCATAAAAAGGGAAACAAGAAAAATATGCAGACTAAGATAAAAACAAATGATACAAGAATGATGTGTGTGTTTTTTTGGGTTCTTTTTTTCATTAAATATCCTTTTTTTGTTGTTTTAATAACATTGAGCTCATAAAAGTTGTAATACAAACAAGAACAATGGCTACAGCAGCCGCTTTTCCAATTAATCCATTTTGTGCATTGGCTAATCTATACACATGCAAACTCAAAAATTCTGTTGCATTACCTGGACCGCCTTGTGTGAGAACAAAGGCAGTATCAAAGAGTTTTATTGCATCAATTATCCGAAACAATAATGCAAGTGATAATAGCTTCTTAATCATTGGTAAAGTTATATACCACAATGATTGAATAGGACTTGCTCCATCAATAGAAGCAGACTCATAGGGTTCGTTGGGAATTGATCGCAATCCTGCATATACAATCAAAATTATAAAAGGGGTAAACTGCCAAACATCAACAAGAAGAACACTCCAAAAAGCCAGTTGAGGTGAAAGCCAAACAACTTTTTCAAAGCCAAATAGAACAAGAAACCAATTTAATACTCCATACTCAGTATTTAACATAAGCTTCCAAATTTGTGCAGCAATTGAAGGCGTCATAGTTAAGGGGATAATTAAAATTCCAATTATTAATGGCTTCAATTTAAATTCAAAGGCATTAAGCAATAAAGAAAGACAGAAACCAAGTATCATTTCAATTGATGTCGCAAAAATCATGAACAGCATAGTAATATAAATTGAATGATAAAAGTCTGGATCGGAGGCAGAAAAAAGATATACAAAATTATCAAATCCAACAAAATCGAGCCTATCAAAGCTCCAACCAAGCTCATAATTTGTCATACTAATAATAATTAAAAAAATTGTTGGTATAACAGACAATAAGATCATTACCGTCATTGCAGGCAAGATAAACTTTGTATGAGGATTTTTAATAAAATACATCTTTAATCTATTTCTTAATGTAAGCAAATGAATACCCATTATGGAACCTCCGCAAGTAAAAAACTATTTAATTAAATTAGCAATATCTTTCTGCGCATCATCACAGGCTTTCTGTGGAGTGATTACACCGCTTAAAGCTTGGCTCCCATATCTCCCAGCAATATCAAGAATTTGATTAATACGTTCATCTTGGGGTATCCATGATAGACCTTTTTTCACTAGACCATCAGCAGCAACCAAGGCTTCTTTTTGAGCTAGAAAACTTGGGTTGATTGATTGCAAAGCTTTGTCTTCGAATGAAGAGCTTCGTGTACTCACACCTCCAGCTTTAACATAATCAGCAGACTTTTCACGACTAGCCATGTATACAATAAAAGCCCATCCTAAATCTTTATTTTTAGATGATATAGGAATTGCTAAGTTCCACCCTGCAAGTGCAGCTCCATTTCCAGCAGGCCCTGTAGGCGTAGGTACAAATGCAACTTTGTCTGCAACAGTTGACATCTTTGGATCTGTGATTTGATTTGCCAAGGCGGTAGCATCAAGCCACATTGCTGTTTTTCCAGACATAAAGGCACCTAGAGCTTCTTCATGTGTATAAGTGCCAACATCAGGTGGGGCATTTTTCAGTAAATCTACATAAAACTGTAATGATTGAATTGTCTCTCGTGAGTTCGCTGTGGGAATTGTCTTTCCTGTTAAAATACTTTTTTGATCAACAAAACCACCTCCAAAATTATACATTAAACTCATCCAGCCTGATGCAAAATGAATACCTCGTTGAGCTCTCATTGATACACCATATAAACTACTTTCTTTACCATTAAAAAACTGTGCAAGCTCCAAGAATTCATTCATTGTTTTTGGAGGTTTCTTATTATATTTTTGAAATAAATCCGTTCTATACGCAATAAATCTAGTTTCCCCTGCAGTTGGGATACCATAATTAACCCCAGCAGCTCCTCCAATACCATTTCGATATGCAGGCATAATATCCTCATAGTCAAACCAAGCAGGTGTTCTTATTGGATCATCTATAAATTGCTTAATGGGAACAAGAACTTTTTTTGAGGCATACTCGCTCATCCAAAAAGCATCAATCATAAAAACATCATAGCTACCTGCTCCTTGAAAATCTAAAAGTTCTTTGTTTTTCAAATTTGTTTCTTCAACAACATCCCATACAACTTTAATTCCTGTGAGTCGCGTAAATTCTTTTGCCATAGTACGAAAAGCATCAGTTGATGGATGTGCCGCCATAGCAACAGTAATAGTTTTTCCATTATACGCCGATTTTGCCAACTCGCCCCATTTTTGAAGAGTAGAAGTGTCCCCACTCAAAATTGGTAATGGTTCATTTGAATCTTGTGATCCAAGTGAAAACAACACTGAAAAAATACTTACCATAAATAAAGACATGAGTAGTTTTTTCATTGTATCCTCCTTTTTTATATTTATAAAATTAAAAGTCATAATAAGATTATTTTAATCGCTATTAGACATTTCAAAATCTTTATAAATATATTACCATAGTATTCTGAGAAGTATTTGTAAAAATTTTTTTTTTATTTGTATAAAATTCTTTTTTTTGTGCTTTTTAATAATGCAAAATATAAAAAGCTAGCTTAAAGCAGTGCCCTAATTTTTACTGATTGCTTGTACTGACTTGGAGTCATTCCAGTGAAATTCTTAAATGTTTTCGAAAAATGATGAATAGACTCAAATTGAAGCCTTTCAGCAATTTCAGTAAATGTATATTTATTTTCACTTATTAGCTTTTTTGCCATATTGAGCCGCAATTTTAAGAAGTAGTGCATAATGCCACACTGTAGCTTATCATGAAAAAGTTTTTCTAAATAGCTCTTTGATATATGAGACTGCGAAACAATCATATCTAAGGACAATTTTTTTTCTACATTTTTTTCTAAAAATTGAATAATAATTTCAATTGCTTCGATCTTTATCTTATCAGAAATAATATCTTCGCTTTTATTACAATTTGGGGTCTGTCTATTTCGTATCAAGATAATAAGAAGCTTTTCAAGATTCATTTTCGTCAATTGTTCTGCCCCAAAAGGTATTTGTTCTTTTTTAGTAAGCTTTTTTTTATTTAGTTCGTTATATGGAGATTTAAAAACATTTTTCCCTTCAAAAAAAAAGTCTGCAACAAACTTTCTTTCTTCGATGCTTAAATACAAAATTTGATTATTAAAAAAAATCATAGCATAGCTATTACACGTGAAGCTAAAAATGCAAACAGTTGCAAAGCATTTTCTGGCAATAACATTGTGCAACTCGTTTGGTTTGTGAAATATCATATCACCCTGTTTTAAAACAAAATGATTTGTATTAGACTTAACAGTGATTTCACCACTATCAACATAGACTGCTTCCCAGAAATTATGACACTCTTCAAGACCTTGGAAGTTTTTAACATATTCAAAGTAATGCAAGGAAATTAATTTTTCTATCTCTATATCCTTTTTTAATATGGTACCTTTGTACTTTATGCTCATGCTACCAATCTATCTCCTGAGTATATTTTATTGGGGCTGTACCAGTTAAATTAAAACAGCTCCTTTTTAGCTAAATTATAACCTTGGTTTGGAACTTCGTTAAATTTAAAAACATTGTTTTTGCGTAAATGCCTTTCAGCAATAATTGCAAAAGCAATTTATTCCAAAAGTTTTCAATTTCGTTAATATGCTTCTTCCTTTTTGCAAAATTTTTACTGTGATTAATTCTCTCATGCTTAAATCTGCTTGCTTTGAGCTTGCTATAACTTGCATATGAATCGCTATACACAATACTATCTGGAACAATCTTCTCATTAATGATAGAGAGCAAAGAGTCTGCAGTTGTGTTGTTTCCGATACAGACATGAACTTTACCATCACGTTTTTTCATCTCAAAAACAATTGTTTTCCCGCCAGCTCTCAAAAGTGCGTAAAACGCTTTGCAAAAAGGTTTGATTACCATTCAAAATAACACCATTCTCAAACCATTCCAAATGAGGTTATAAGCGTCACGAGGTTTGATTACCATTCAAAATAACACCATTCTCAAACCGTGTGTGGAGTTGTTTCGTCATAGTGATGGTTTGATTACCATTCAAAATAACACCATTCTCAAACGATGGAAGGCAAACACAAAAGAAGTTGAAGGTTTGATTACCATTCAAAATAACACCATTCTCAAACATACAATGGGGAATTAACCCCATTGTATTAGTTTGATTACCATTCAAAATAACACCATTCTCAAACTTATATATTGATTTTGTGAATGTTAATAAAGTTTGATTACCATTCAAAATAACACCATTCTCAAACCATTCCATATAAGGTTATAAGTATCACGGGGTTTGATTACCATTCAAAATAACACCATTCTCAAACTGTACTCACGAGCTAGAAACATTTAAAGGAGTTTGATTACCATTCAAAATAACACCATTCTCAAACAAGACAAATCTAATGCTAGTGAAGCGAAAGGTTTGATTACCATTCAAAATAACACCATTCTCAAACGAAGGTTAAGTGCTGAGAATTTGGAATTAGGTTTGATTACCATTCAAAATAACACCATTCTCAAACGAAGGGTTTTTCAATAAAGCGTCTGCTACAGTTTGATTACCATTCAAAATAACACCATTCTCAAACGATGAAGAAAATCGAGAGCAATTAAAAAAAGTTTGATTACCATTCAAAATAACACCATTCTCAAACTTAATCTTTGCCTTTTCTGTTTTCATTTTAGTTTGATTACCATTCAAAATAACACCATTCTCAAACACTTATCTAAGTCTCTTAAAGAGATTAATGGTTTGATTACCATTCAAAATAACACCATTCTCAAACTGTGAAAAAACAACCATAGAAAGAGAACATGTTTGATTACCATTCAAAATAACACCATTCTCAAACCTACACAGAATCAAACTAGCAATGCAAAGAGTTTGATTACCATTCAAAATAACACCATTCTCAAACCCATGGAAGGTGGTTTATTTGATAAGTTTAGTTTGATTACCATTCAAAATAACACCATTCTCAAACAAGAGCTTCTTCAATTTCTTTGACTAATAAGTTTGATTACCATTCAAAATAACACCATTCTCAAACACTATACTTCGTCCACTCTTCAACATATTCGTTTGATTACCATTCAAAATAACACCATTCTCAAACAATGGATCTGAATTCACAGGCGGTGGAAACGTTTGATTACCATTCAAAATAACACCATTCTCAAACACTCGAAGCTTCTTAATCTATAAGATTTAGGTTTGATTACCATTCAAAATAACACCATTCTCAAACAAAATCTTCACCTTTAACATATAACTTACCGTTTGATTACCATTCAAAATAACACCATTCTCAAACCTCAAAATTTTTGAGTGTAAAATATTTTATGCCACCACAACACATGGTTATTTCAAATAGTATGATGTAAATTTTATAATTCACACAGATCTGCGTCAATTATAATCTTTTTTTCACATTTAATAAAGTCTCTGTCGGTGCTTTCAATCAAAAAAAGATTAATTTTTTCATAGAAACTATACTCATATAAAAGTTGTAAATCTTCTTGCAAAAGATATGATTTTAGATTTGCAAAAATAAAAGTTGTAATATTTAAAATATCTCGAAATGCTTTCATATAATCGCATAGCTGTTCTAAAAAATCCTCTGATTCAGGCTCTATTTTGAGGTTAAATATTTTAAATAAGGCGCTACTATCTATTTCCTTTGAAAAACTAAGCGGATAATCAATATCTTCTATAAGCGTGTTTATATATTCCATTAAAAAAGAATTAACATTGAGTGTTTGAGTATAATTTTTTTCATTTACGCTGCACTCTTTAACTTTTTTTAAAATAGCATTACTTATTTGCTTGGGATTAAAATCAAGGTTAATAGGATTTACAATAAGAGTACAACATGAGTTAAGTTTGGCGGGCTCATTTTTTTGATAAACAAGGAAATTTCCTTCTCCAGCTATCATTTGCGTATGAAGCTCTTGTATAAACCTTCTAAAAAAAGGTGGATTTTCAATTACTAAGACAAGTGTTTTATTCTCTTCAAACTCAATAATTGTTTGCATATCAGGATGAATTATCTTCATAGTACAACCAATCTTTTGTCATTGTTAATAACATTACTCTTACACTCGCCAATGATAAATTCCATGCTATTATATTGCTTTTCTGTTACAATCAATATTTGTACGATTCCACTTGGCGGGGAATTTCTTCTAATATGAATAGTTACCGCATTTGCAGCTGTTGCATTAAGCACGAGCTTTGAATAAACAGATTCTTGCATCATGATAAAGCCTTCTTTAATAAGAAAGTTTCTAAATTTTCTATAATTTCTTTTCTCAAGAGAGCTTATAGCAGGCAAATCAAAAAACAATAATATTCGCATAAATCTATAACTCATAAAATTTTATTTTATCAATTTCTTTTTCTTCAATTGCAGAAAAAACACTTTTAACATATTTTTTTATTGCATTACTTACGGTTATTTTTTCACCTGTAAAAAAAATTCGTTCATTTAATACATTGACTAATTCATGTTTGTATTCACGACAAAATTCTTCATCTTTTTTCTGGTATACTTTTTTATCAATCAAAATTCTAAAAGGTTCCATTAAGTCTGATGATAGATTAAAAAAATTAAACGTATTTGAGTGACCAATACCTATTTGTGTTAAATAACCATTTGCCGTTATCTCTCTGTTAAAAGCTGACAGTAAAAGCGTATAGCCATAATTAAGTGCCGCATTAATTGCATTATCTTGCCCGCGAGAAAAACTAAGACCAAAAAGTGCATTAAAATAAACTTTTGCGGCATGCCCCTCTCTATTGGTGCTGTCGTTATTTTGTATTTGCTGCTGATATGTTTTTAATAAAAGACTTTCTTCTTTGTTTTCACATTCAAGAAGTTGTGCTTGTTTATTAATTTTTTCTTTTATAATTGCAGTCCAAATTTGCTGATTAAACATCTTATTCCACTTTACTTGCTCTCGTATTTTAGCACTGGTATCATGGCTGCCGTAATAAGGAATAAGCTCAGATTGAGGATTGCGTTTTTCATCACAAAAAATAACTTTAATTTTTCTTTTTGTTAATTCACATAAAAGGACAGCAGTAATTGAAAGTGCCGTTGTCTCTAATATAATTGTTGCAATTTCATCAAGATAAATTCTTGTTGTACTTTGTGCACTGCGTACAACAAGATAGTTGAGTTTGCATTCTAGTTTTGAATGCGAAGAAATAACAACAACTCGCCAGCTCATACTAAGTCAGTTTTATGCGGCTTTCAAAAATGCCTGTAATAGACTGATTTATTAGCACAAGATTTTTAGAGTTTTCAATATTTTTGCTGATAGATAAAGATCCTATTTGAGAGCCTCCATTAATATCTTTTATATTTGTACTTACTCTATTACACTGAAACAAATAAAGTATTTCATTTAAAACACTTGCTTGCACGCTCACTTCTTTTTCAATAAAATTATTCCGCAAATTTTTTAAGACGTCACTTTGAGCTCCAATTTTTATTTTATATATTGATGACTCTAGTTTTCGTATAAGCTCATCATATAAAGCAAGGTTTTTCTCTGCTGTAATGGCATCAAAAGGTGTAAGCTGTGCTTGTGGGTTTTTCTTTTTTCTTGCAATGAATTTTTCAATAGCACGAATATGATCCTGTAGCTCTTTTGAAACAATCAGCTGATTCTCATTTTTTATAACTATTTGAGATCCTTGCCTCGCAGTAACAGAAGCTTTAAAGCCATCGATACAAATCATAGCACCCATTTTAACTTTTGCAATTTTGATACAGGGATTCACTAAACCTAATTTTTCTTTACAATAGGACAAAAGACTTTCTTTAGTTTTGCACTGCTCTTTTGCATAAATAAAAACAGGCTCAAAGGTTGTAATGCGTTTTTTTCTTTTGTCATGTTCAACAAGAATAAAATACGCACCATTTATTTTATTATAGCCCCCATATTGGTTGATATTTTGCAGTCGCTGTTCACTGGTTTTTATTGGAAACTGTCCCTTTCCCTTTTTCATCAGTGTTTGATCAAAAAAAACGCCTTTTTGCTCAACCGCAAGCCGAGTGACTAAAACATCATTTTTAGCAAATATTTTTTTTATTTGATTGATACTTTGCTCTGTAGCATTTTTATCAATACTCCATGCTCCATTTACATCAAAATCAAAAATTTTGTATAAATTATATGAACGTTTTTCTGCATTTTTAATAAAGTTGATTGGAGATTTTGTAAATTTTGTACTGTAAATATTTCCAACCACAATATTTAAATACGCGTCATGTGCATGATGAAAATCATTCACAGAACGACATTTTAGTAAATCAAATTTTTGTCTAAAAAAAGAAACATTTCCAGCCTTACTGTAAACAATCTCTGTAGTTGGAAATATTTTTTTTAATATATCGGCCATAAGTTTTGTTGACTGGCGTGTTTCCACAAGCTGTCGATTAATAAAACTCGCAAGCTCTTCTTGTGTAAGCTCTACGTGTCTCGTAAGTCGTTTATATTTTTCTTTTGTAATAAAACCTCGTTCCAAAAGAAGCGTCCAAAAACTTAATTGCTTTTCCCTTACTCCTTGCTCAAGTGGATAAGTATCTGATTTATGGCTATTCAAATCTTTTTTTACTAAAACACGATTATTAAGGCTGTCATCATTAGAAATAGAGCGTGGATAAATATGATCTTGATCGTAGATATTTTTAGAATACAAATCTTCTATGGCAATAGGTGCTTGCGAATACATACATTTTCCCATTTGCATATAATAAAAATAAAGATTATCTTTTCGCAAATCTTCATCACTCAAATTTTCTAACTCTCTTACCCAGTTTCGCTCGATATCTCTACAGTTTTTATACAATTCAATTAATTTATTTTTTCGTGAAACAGTGCGTTGCTTTTCACCTTCTTCGCGTGCTACTTCAATAAATATTTTTTTTGGTTCTTTTTTAAGGACTTTTTTTAGCTCCTTTACAATTAAAAGTGATTGCCACAATTGTCTTTTTACCGCAGGCGATGCGTAGCAATTTTTAACTAATACATATTCAATTTTTTTGCTCGAATCCCCTATAGTATTGAGTTTATCAATGTGATTTTTGTAATCAAATTGATCTGCCAAAAGTTCCATAAAGTTATAATTTGTTTTTCGCAATGCAGAAATTATACTCAAATATTCTTCACTATTACTATCAAGACGAGCAGTAATGCCTGTCAACAGTTTTTTTGAAAGTCTACCCCACCCTGCATATTTTTTTGACATTATTTTTTTTACATCATCATTGCTAAGATCCGGTTTTATTTGCAGAATTCTTTTTTTTAGGATATTTTTATCATCTCCAAAAATAGTTATGATCCGTATAATTTCTTCAACGTCATTTTCTGATAATTTTTTACTTTCAATAAATAACTTAAAGTCTAAAAATGAACGCAAAGACGATTTTATGCCACCCTCAACATCAATACCTGAAATATTATTTATTGTTATACTTGCATACGCCGAATTATTGCGTTTAAGACATTCTACAATTCTTTTGGGCGTAACTTTTGTCTTTGTTTTGAACTCTTCATCAATAATTTTTTGTTTTAAGTCAGTTGAAATATCCTGATTGTCAACCTTTAAATTATTAATTTCATTAAGAACAATAAATTCACTATACAATAATGAATTTTTGGGTAAAACATCTTCTTGAGGCAAATAACTACATTTATTTGTCATGCGAACAATAAATTTTTCTGCCGTTTCATGAATATTCACAACATCGTTAAAATTCCAAGGAGTTATAGGAATACCCTGTTTTTTTATAATCCAGCATTGTCGGCTTTCTTTTGATTGATGTGCAGGATTAAGCGGGCCAATATAATAGGGAATTCTAAAAGTGAAAATTTGTTGCAGTTTTTGTTTTACAGAGAGTTTTGTTTCATCAACATCATTTAAAAATCCATAATGTTTTGCAGCATTCTCTAAAATTATATCCAATTCACTTTTATGTAGCTGATACGGAACAACGCTATTTTCTGTGGTTTTTAATTTAGGCAAAAAACTCTGATTTTCCAATTCGACAAAAATATCTTCTTTTTTGTCAAAATCTTTACCGCTTAATTTACTTTTTATAAATTTTGCAAAATCC
>JBOFTD010000210.1:0-1297 GCA_051651885.1 Treponemataceae bacterium | reverse complement strand
CTGTTGCAGGAGTGCCCGCAAGTTTAATGTTTTGATAAATTAGATCCTCAAACTCCACGCGCTGCTTTTTAAAGCCCGTCGTATTTACGTTTGAAAGATTATTTGAAATGCTATCAATATTTGCTTGCTGCCCATTCATCCCCGTTGCAGCCGTCCATAAACTTCTAACCATACTGTATTCCTCTTTTTTCTCTATAATCTACTAAATCAAGAATCGCTCATAACATGCGTCTTCTTGGAATCTTACCTCATCAAGGCAACCTTACTCCAAAGCGATGTCATCATCGTATCTTGCGTTTGAATACTTTTTTGATTTGCCTCATACGCTCGATTTACCTCAATCATTTGCACCATTTCAGTAACAACATTGACATTTGCCGTCTCAACATAGCCCTGAATGATTCCTGGACGCAAATTATCCTCTGCAATAAATGCCTCGCCTGAAGTCTCCGTTGCACCATAAAGGCTCGATCCCTGCTTTTGCAAATACCGCTCGTTATCAAAGCGAACCAGTTTTAATCTATCTGCAACCTCGCCCGTATCCGTAAAAGTGATTATGCCATCGATATTTACCTTAAAGTCGCGATCATCAACAAAAATTAATCCATTTTCGCCAAGCACAGGAAGTCCCTCTTTTGTTTCAAGAATTCCTTCTCGCCCCACAAGAAAATTGCCATTTCGCGTATATCGCTCCCCTTGTGGCGTGTTCACCGCAAAAAACCCCTCGCCTTGCAGTGCCATATCTGGATTATTGCTTGTTTGCTTAAAAGAGCCTTGCTCGTGGATTGTAAAAGACTCATTTGTTTCAACGCCAAGCCCAACTTTTCCAATAATGGGAGACGCATCTGCCGAGCCAAAAGGAATTTTGTATACGCCATCATCATTCATTCTACGTAAAAGCAACTCGCTAAAGTTCTTACTCACCGCAACATCGCGTTTATATCCCGTTGTATCAACATTTGCAAGATTATTAGAAATCACATCCAAACGATTTTGCTGAGCATTCATTCCACTTGCCCCAGTATACCATCCTCGTACCATACAACCTCTTTTCGTAAAGTATTCTTACTGTGATTATCGGACGCGATTTTTACGACTTAAGGTTTAATAAAAATATTTATGCTTTATTTTTAGAGGAAAGAAAAAATTATATTAACAATGGTTCTTGACTAGCAAAATCAGGAAAACTTTACCATTTTTTTGATGATCGTAAATAAATCATCATTGCGATGATTATATCTGAACTCGCATTCTTTTAAGTGTATCACAAAACTATCCGAATTACAACCATTAAATT
>JBOFTD010000209.1:0-12812 GCA_051651885.1 Treponemataceae bacterium | reverse complement strand
AAACTATTTTTTGCCTCTTTCAAACAATCTAAAATAACATCCTTATTATTTGGCTTTATCATCTCATTTGCAAGCCTTACAAGACTTTGATTGTCTTCCAACATTCTATTAAAAATATTGATGTCATAAAAATCTTCAGGAGCCAAAAGACTCAAAAGATTAAATAAATTTTTGGAAGTGGTTTGAATCGGAGTAGCAGATAACAGAAGAAAAGACTCTGAAACATCACGAAGTCTCTCGCCTGTTTTAAAACTCGCAGTGGCTTTGTTTCTTAAATAATGTGCTTCATCAATTATTACACAGTCAAAAATTTTTTGCATGTTTGTTTTATCTGCATTGATTTCTTCTAACAACTGATTAAGTTCTGCACGTTTTGTTCCATTAAAATTAGTTGAAAACCTAATGCTTTCGATACTTGCAATAAGTGCATACGATTCCTTGTGGGGAAATTGTTGAGCCTGTTTGATATATTGTTGCAATTCGCCCGCTTTCACTATAGAAGATTGAATGTCAAAATATCTTTGTAAATCGTCTTGCCATTTTTTTGTTAAGACTGCAGGAGCAATAATTAAAAGTCGCTTTGCTCTTCGTCTTGTAACTAATTCTTTCCAAATATACAGAGCCTCTACGGTTTTACCCAATCCAACTTCATCCGCAATAAGTAATTTTTCTTGATGCGATTCAAGAAATTTGATTACCGGCTTAAATTGATGTGGCATAAAAATAGTTGAAGCATTATTCATTGAATACATTATATTAGTAAGCTTCCCCGATAGTTTTAGCTCATATAAAATTTTTTTTAAGTCATCTAAGCCTTGAAATTGACCTTTATTAAATAAATCATACATATTTTCTTCTTCAGGGATTAATTCTAATTGATTTTCTGGAATAAAAATAAATTCCCCATTTCCAAATGAAACTTGATATTTTTTTTCATTTAAATTACTCTCATTAACCCTACCAGTTATAAATCCGATTTTTCCATTATACTTATACCGCACTGCATCTTTTTTAGCAAAATTCATAAAATAATTTCCTTTTTTTTAAACATTTTATCGTAAAATAACATAAAAGTAAATTTTACCTCCAGTAATTTCACGCATATCTTTTAAATTCACAATAACTTTTTTTACAGGATTCTTTTTGCCATTTATATGAAATTTAAAAATTAAAAAACTACTGGAAAAAAAGATTTTATTTATGCTATGATATTAATTATGAAAAGATGGGTTTGCCTCTGTAGTTTTTTTCTCTGTGTCTCTGCCTTTGCAAAGGGATCAAAAGAAAATGCGGTACAAAATCCTATTCCTGATGAACCAAAAAAAAAATATACGCTCATTTTAGATAAAAATCTTTTTTATGCACAAAAAATTAAAACAGGATTTCTTGAAAGCGGTTCAACCTTTCGCTTTGAAACAAGTGTTATTGAATTTACAAAAAATGATGCACCGAGTTTGCTTGTTGATAAAATTTCGCAAGAAGAATCCTCCTCCTTTGTTCTTTTTGTAAATAAATTATTTGATCACTCATTATTGCCCTCGCAAGATAATATTACCGAAATTAATATTTTTTCAGAGCCGCCCGTAAAAAATGCACGCCAACTTTCTGTACTATGGAATGTTGAAAAAACTGCACAAGAAATATTAAAAAATATTTTAGATATTACAGGAGGGCAAGGGGACTTTGCCTTTATTGGCAATGAAAAGTCAAAAAATTATATGCGTAATCTTGAAAATGCTATAAAAAAAGAATATTCTCTCAACCGAAAAAAATATCGCAATATTTCATTGGTAAGTTCAAAATTATATAACGCAACCGAATCAAATTTGCACAAAGATTTTGAGTTTTTAATACAAACCTATCCCAAAATAAAGGCAATTATTTCATTATCTTCCACTGATATTTTGCAAGTTGCCAGTTTTATTGAAGAAAAAAATATGACCGAATCTATTTTTTTAACGGGCATTGCAGATCAAACAGAAGCCCAACCTTTTTTTGATAAAAAAATTATTGCATCCTTTATCGATTCTAATTTTTATCAAGCAGGATTTTTAGCAGGCTACCTTAGTTTCTTTTTTTCAAAAAATCCGCTTATTTTTTTCAATAAAACCAGCATTAAAATTAAAAAAATTGGCGAGGTAGCAGGAAAACGGAATACTCCGGTTTCTATGTTTTTTTATATGCCAACAATATTTCACACCGCTACAATTCTTCCTTTTAAAGAAAAAGAAATTATCATAGAAGACGAGGACGAGGAAAAAATAGAATTTGAGCCACCCGTCGAATCCGAAATACAAGAAAAAGAGCCTGAAATGCAAGAGAAGCTCCCTATTTTTACTGATGAAGTAAAAGAAAAAGAGCCTGTTTTTGAGTATATTCCCCAAGCAACGCCAGCTCCCACGCCCGAAATTGAAGATATTTTTAACTATAAAGAAGAAGAGTTTGATTATCCTGATTTAATCATTGATGATTCATTCCTCGACGAACTTTTAGATTAGTATTCTGTATTCAAAATAAAAATCGCTTGTAAAAAAATACTATTGGTTATATATGATTTTTGAAAAAGAGCGTTATTCAGTATGAATATTTAAACCATCAACACAAAATTCAGGAGGAATTTTGCAAGGTCGCCCCGTATCCTTAGAAACGCACGCCCAGGTTACCTTCGCTTCAACACAAACAGAGCCATCTTCTTTCGTTATTTTTTGTGTAAACTCACCAGAAACCGCTTTATGTTTTGACGGAAAAGTTTCGATGAAAAGTTTATCATCAAGGATCGCACTCGCTTTGTAAAAAATATCAATATGCGTAACATATAAATAAAGCCCTTGTTTTACAACACCATGATAATCAAAACCAATGGCATGTAAAAACTCCATACGCCCATATTCCAAATAGTTAAGATAGACCGCATTATTTACATGTGCATACGCATCACATTCATACGATCGTACCGTTGTTGTTGCTGTATATTTCATAATACCCTCGCTAACGTATATTAAAATAAAATCGCTTTAAATAAGTTGCCCGCTCTTGTGCATCCTTCCAAAAAAAGCTTGCAGGATATGTTTTCATCAACGTTTCATAAGAATCGAGTGCCGTACGAATATTGCGAAGTTCTGAATTTTGTTCATATAACTGCCCGCGCAAAAATAACCCCTCATCAATTTTTGATTCAGCACTTGCTAAAAAATTCTCAAGATGCTGGATAGACTGCACAATATTTCCATTTTTTTGAGCATCCTTTGCCATACTCAATAATTGAGCCGGTGGAATAATTGGCTCTGCAAGGGAAACAGAAGGAGGCTCGTCTTCTTCAATAAGCGAAAGTTTTTCTTGGTCACGTAAGATTTCTTGTTTCTGTGGAGTTTGGTGCACCGTTGGAGTTTGCTCTTGTTTCGTAACTTGTGCTACAGATGCAACTTGATTTGATAAAGGACTATCAGTTGACGATATAGATTCTTTTAACTGCGGAAGCGGAGCTTTATCATACGCAACGACTTTATCAAAATCAGGAGCCGTAACTCTTTCCATGCTTATAGCGGTGGCAGGCTCAACAAAAACTTCTAAAAAATCGTCGATGTAACTTCCCTTAAGCAAATCTTGCTTATAAAAATGAACAATAGTTTTTCCACTATCAGTTCCGCGTAAGGTAAAAAGCGTATCTTGATTATTAATTTGTCGCCCCACAAAATGCAAAATGTTCACCGCTTTTTTCTCGCCTAAAAACACCCAACCACTGCCGGGGTATGCAATATCAAGCATTTGATTTTTTGTAATAGTGACACTTCGCGATGGCTTAATATTAGCAAACTCGTCTTCCTTTACAAAACCCAATGAATTTTTACGGATATATGGCAAGGGCAAAGTATTTTCACTCTTAAAAGTTTTTTGATCAATCGATTCATCATCGGGAGGAAAATCTACAGAATCAGATTCTTGTGCTAAATCCTCCATAATTTCATCTTCTTGCGTAATTTCATCGGCTGGAAGTGCTTCATCATCAAGAGATTCGCTATCGTTCATAGCAAGTTCTTCATTATCTTCTTGATTTAACTGTTCTTGCGATATTGCATCTGAAAAAATATCTTCTGCTTGTTCATTTTCAAATTCTTCTTGCAAAAAATTATTTTTTTCAATTGCCATCTCATTAAATAATAACTCAGGCTCACTATCATCGGCTCGTACTATGTCCTGCAGCTGAATGCCATCGGATGAAAAAACAGCCTTTTCATCTGCCTCAAAGGGAAGTTCCTCGTCAAAAGAATTTTCATATATGTGCGGATCATCGATCACAAAAGTTTGAGGAGCTTGCTGCGTTGTTTTGCATGAAAAAATAATTGCCGTAAAAGCGACAAACAAAAATCGAGTTAAAAAAATTTTCATGGTCAAGGCACTTCTCCTAAAATATTATTGATTATCGTGCCATTCACACTTTTAAGTTCTTCAACCATCTCGCTATTAGGCGTAACAAACCATTTTTTTGCATCCTGCTCGTCCCAGTGCGTTTTCGGTTCAAAATGAAAAGAATATCCTTGCTTTTGGCGAGGCTCTTCAGGAGGAATAAAATTATCAATAAGCGGTTTTATCGGCTTTTCAGGTAGAATAGTAATTTCTTGTTTTATTTTTTTTTCATTCGGTGTAAAAAACGAAAACAAAAAAACAAAGCTTGCACAACCAAGAAAAATAGTAAAACTGATTAATTTATGATTCACAATAAGTTGTAAAAACTGTGTGCTCGCCATACGCATCGCATTGAAAAAAGCCAACAATGCATTCTCGATCTTTTTTAAAATCTCGCTTAACAAGGAGTTCATCCGTTCATTATTATTAATTTATACGACTTTGTCAATAATAAAATTATAAGTTATTTTATGCACTCAAAACCGTATTTAAAATCAAAAAGAAAAAATCTAAGACTCTGTTTTATCAGAAAATTTATGAACAATCAAAACTGCCATAAAAGTTACGATGATGACAGGAATGGTACTTCCTGTGGGAAGATTTATAATCAAAAGAATACGGTACAAAATAAAGCCGACAAACCATACCACAATATTTACCCAATTAATCACACGATTTTCAGAGGATTTTTTTATAATAAAAAAATCTGTTAGCAAAATAACAATCATTGGTACAAACACGGATCCAATTAACAACAAAAAATTTTGGTACTGATCGATCGGCATAAAAATAGCAAGCATTGTTCCGATAACACACGCAATCAGTGCAACATGCTTGGAGTTCATTTTTTTACTCATGTTTGCAAAACTTTCGCCTGCAGAATGCACATCCAAAAAAGTCGTAGTAACCGTTGAAAGTATAACAATGACTAAAGCAACAATGCCCAGTTGTGCTTGCATTAAAATCGTGACAATATCAGATGTTCCTGTAAAGAGCGCTGATCCCAAACCAATGGTGTACATAAAAGTACTTCCAATAAAATAACAAAGGGTACTTACCAAGGTAAAGGCAAAAGGTTTATGAGTGTTTTTTGTATAATCTGAAATAAGCGGCAACCACGAAAGAGGCATAGCAATAGAAAGTTCAACAGCGATACCAAAGCTTATTCCTGTCGAAAGCCCTGCAAAATCAGAGGAAAACTCACGATTTCCAGAAAAAACCACGAATCCTAAAATAATGGTTAAAATAAAAAGAGCTGAAACTGCCACAACATTAAGCTTACCAACATTTACAATGCCCGCAAAAACCCACAGACAAATAAGAATTCCCATCAAAATCGACCAAACAATTGGCGAATTTAAAATCGAGTGAGACGAAAACACCGCAGAGGCAGAATGAGAGCCACCTATAATCATTACGGCAGTCCACCCAACTAGTTGTAAGATATTTAAAGAAGAAAAAAGAAACGATCCCTTTTTGCCGAATGACAAGCGCACACTTTCCATCGAAGAGCTACGATTTTTTGCCCCGATATATCCTGCAAAAAAAAATAACGTGCAGCCAATAACGTGCCCCAAAAGAATTGCAACAAAACCCCAGAAAAATCCTAAAGGAGCAAGTAATGCACCCGTTATAATCTCTGCAATTGACACTGCTGCACCAAACCACAAAAAACTGCTACTAACAAAAGACATTAATTTAAATGATTTTTTTTCAATCGACATAGTCGCCTCCATAAAACAAGCATAAAACCATACACGGATCGCTTATAATATGAAAGCTTTTCCTCCGTTGGCATTACCCACATCAGGTCTAAGGGTCGAAACTATCGTTTCCTCTCAGCCGATCAACATCAGCTCCCCATTCATACTGATAAATACTATTTATCAATCTTGCTTTATTATAAAAAAAACAGCCCTTTTGTCAAGTAAATCTAGCTTAATTACAAAGACCAACTTAAAAAATGTATCAGATTACACAAGTTTTCTTATAAATTTTATAATTTTTTATTTTTTTAATAATCAACAAATTAGCAAAAAAATACCTACTTGTGTATAAAAAAAAACTATGATATCATACAGGATTCACACTAAAAAAATAGCTAACTTGCGTGTTTATGATAAAAAATTAAAAACACTTTTTTATACGAGAGGGTTTAAATGGAAAAGAAAAAAGAATGGTTTGAAAACGAAAACTTTTGGCTCGAATATGGACCGGTAATGTTTGACAGCAGAAGATGGGCAGAAGCTGAAACAGTTGCAAAATCAGTATGTAAAATTGCAGGACTTATTAAAGGCAGCCATGTTTTGGATGCCGGCTGCGGGCCGGGTCGTATTAGCGTAGAGCTTGCTTTACAAGGATTAGATGTTACAGGAGTCGATTTAATTCAACCACTTTTAGATGCCGCCGCACAAACTGCCCGCGATGAAGATGTATTTGTCAACTTTGTGCAAGCAGATTTACGCGAATATACAACACAAACGGTTTTTGACGCAGCCGTTTCCTTATATACATCATTTGGATATTGTGAGTCAATTGAAGACGACATGAAAATCCTTAAACAAATTGCCGCATGTCTTAAAGACGGGGGCTGGTTTATTCTTGAAACCTTAGGCAGAGAAATTGCAGTACGCGATTTTACCGATGGCGAATGGTTTGAGAGAGCAGGAAAAATAGTTTTAACAGAATTTTCAGTTGAAGGAGCGTGGGAAGGATTGCGTTCAAAATGGATTTTAATTGACAAAAATGGAAATCGCACTGAGCATGAATTTGTTCAACGACTATATTCTGCTATTGAATTGCGCCGAATTATGCTTGCCTGCGGATTTTCCTCTGTTGAAATTTACGGAGACTTCGATTTTAGCCAATATAATGAAAAGGCACGAACGATGGTTTTGGTCGGGCGAAAATAGTTGAATCCCTATTTAGAGACGAATTCCGTACAAGGTTACAAAAAGGGTTGACAAATCAACTTTTTTTTACCATTATGGTGGCATTATGGTAGAAAAGCTCGCTTTCACTCGCTCATATTTAGAAACGCTCTCCTCAGCAGATTTAATTGATTTAGTTGCAGATTATGGCGTTGATATTCCGGATGGATTAAATCGGCGTTTTATTATCAGTGAATTACTTGACGTAATTGATAATGAAACAGACAACATGATCGAACAGTTTTCTGTCATGCATTCGGTGCAGAAATCAGAAAAAAATGAAAAGCCTGTATCTGAAAAAAAAACGTCCCGAGCAAAGCAACAAATACATGCAAACGAAGAAGACAATCTTGAAGAAAAAGCACCCTATTACGAAACAAAAATTGTTGCGACCCTAAGAAATCCTTCATGGCTTTTTGTTTTTTGGACAATTAACCAACATGATATTGAAAAAGATTTTTCAAAACGGCACACGCTTTCTTTGGCTGTATGTTATTACACAACAAAACAATCTCAAAAGCCCGATGAAGTATTTAAAATTCCTACTGATTTTACTGAAAAAGATTTAAATATTTTTATTTCACTCCCCTGCTATGCTATAAAAGTCTGCCTTCTGCTTAAAAATAAAGAACAAGTTGTGCAAACACTTGCAAAATCAAATAAAATTATCATGGCAGAAATTCCCCACGAGATAAAACCATTGCGACTTGCATGTGACGCCCCGCCTATCAGCTTGATATCAGGGCTTAATCATATATGGCATTCGCATTATTTTATTCATAAGCAGGCAAATTGAGGATTGTATGTCAAAAAATTTAGTATTGCTCATAAATGCTCATCAACCATATATTACAAACCAAACAGATGAATTTATCACTGAAAATGAATTGTTATTTTCTTCGATCTCGCATACTTATTTGCCCCTTTTGCGAGTGCTCTCTCGCCTAAAAAATGACCAAATTCCTTGTAAAATCGCTTTAGTGCTTTCGCCCATATTATGCGAACTTTTAAGCGATCCTATTATGCAGGCAAAATATATTACATGGGCACATAAATTTTTAGCCTTTGCAGAGTCGGAGTTAGAAAGAACAAAAAATAATCCTGCGATGCAAGAAATTGCAAAAATATATCATGCAGAAATTGTACAAAATATCCATGATTTTACTGAAAAATATAATCAAAATCTTTTAACCGGTTTTTCACAATTTGCAAAAGAAGGCTACATTGAATTATTAGCGACAGCTGGCACAAACTGTTTTTTACCATTATACCAAGACTTACCTGAAGTTATCAATGCCCAAATTGAAGTAGGCTTAATCTCCCATAAACATTTTTTTGGCACTTTACCGGAAGGTTTTTGGCTTCCCTACATGGGCTATTACACTGGTCTTGAAAAAACTTTAAAATCCTATGGCCTTTCGTATTCAATTGCGAATACGCATAGTTTTTTGTTCGCTAATCCTTTTTTGAAAACAGGCATTTTTGCTCCTGTAAAAAGCGACAATAATTTTATTTTTTTAGCAAATGGAATTGATTTTTCTGACACTATTATGACAAAAAAAGGCGGGCTTATTCATCATTCGGTGTATTGCGATCCCAATCATGATGTGGGCTATGAGCATGATGAATCTTGCATAAAAGATATTTTAAGCCCAAACAAGGCACGATTTTCAACGGGATTTTGCTATCACGCAAAAAAATCTGTTCAAACAATTTACAATAAAGAAAGTGCGACTGTTCAAGCACAACGTGACGCACTCACTTTTTTTACACAAGTTGAGCAAAAACTTACTGAGGCACAAAATCTTTTACCTGAAGAAAAATCTGTAACCGCAGTCTGTTGTTTGGACGCATATCTTTTGGGCGTGCAATGGAGGGAGGGCTTAGAATGGCTTGAGGCTTTATGTCGCCTTACGCATGAAAAAAAAAGCCTGACTTTGCAAACACCTGCAACGGTAATTGATGAAACACAAAAATTTCAAAGAACGCACTTATATCCATCTTCCAATCTCAAAGACGGCTACTCAGAGGATTTTCTTGACTCACAAAACACAGAAATATTTTCGTCAGTTTGGCAAGAAAGTTCTCGAATGATTGATATTGCGAAGCGATTTGAAAAAACTTTTAGTATAAAAGAAAAAGCTTTAAACTCTGCAGCAAAGCAACTTCTGTTAGCACAGTCAAGTGACTGGCCAAAAATGATAAAAGATGATTTTTACACATTGTTTGCAAAAGAGCAATTTCTCGAGCACATAAATTCCTTTATTGATATTTATAACTCGCTTGGCTCAAATACTTTAAATGCTGAAAAAATTATCCATCAATCAGGGGCGACTCATATTTTTCCTTGGATTAACTATCGTATTTTTAGTCCAAAAATTACATCATAAAACTTAACGTAAAAAATTTACCATCTATAAAAATTCTTCTATTTTTTTACAAACGACGGAAAGCGGTTCAATGCACTGCTTGGTTTTTGGCAGACTATCAAAAAAAAGTTTGCCATAACGTTTTTCAATAAGGCGTTTATCAAGTACCACAACAGAACCTCGATCATTGCCATTACGAATAAGCCGTCCAAATCCTTGTCGAAATTTAATGACAGCCTCTGGAACGCTCAATTGCATAAATGCATTTCCGCCTTTTTGCTCTATGTCCTCACTTCGAGCAGCAAATACGGGATCACTTGGCACACTAAACGGCAGCTTGACAATAATCACCTGCGAAAGAGCCTCCCCTGGAACATCAACGCCTTCCCAAAAAGAATCCGTAGCAAAAAGCACGCTCTCAGTATTCGTTTTAAACGTTTCAAGTAAGCGAAAACGATCATCCTCATTTTGGCGTAAAACGGTAAATCCCTCATTTTTTAGCTGACTTCGAGCAAAGCTACACGCACGCTGCAAAGAATCATACGAGGTAAAAAGAACGAGCGTTTTTCCCTGCGATGCTAAAATGAGCGAAACAATTGCCTGCTCCACAAAGGCTTGAAAATTATTATTATCGGGCAAGGGGACATCAGTGGGAATTGAAAGCAAAACATTTTGCTCATACGGAAAAGGGGACGCAAAATCATTTTGTACAATGCGAGTTTGCTCAATAAAATTAAGGCCAACACGATTTTTCCAAAAATTAAACGATCCAGAAATCTGCAAGGTTGCGGAGGTGCAAATGATTGTTTTTAGGGGCTCAAAAACGCCCTGAGCCATAAGCGGAGCGATTTCAATCGGGGTGGCACTAAAAGAAATATAAAAAGGAGAGGAATCTTTTTTTGCTGTTGAATTCATGCGTTTTTTCTCGAACCAAAACACATTGTCGGTTTTGTCTTCCCACTCGGTATATTGCTGACAAAACGCCCCCATCATATCAAGGCGAAAAAGGATTTTTTTTGTATCCCACACAACAGGGATTTCTGCCTCTTTTTCGTCAATGCCTTCAAGCAATTCTCTAAAAAGCGAGGTCAGCTTTGAAATTTCGGTACGAAAATCAATCATTTGGGCAAACAAGGCGTCACATTTTATTGCAGTCGCAGCAGAAATTCGAAATGTCGTATCATAATTCAGCACATCAAGGGCTTTTTCTTCAATTTGTGCATACATTTCCTTTGTACTCACAATTGATTGCATAATTTCAGAAGAAAGAGCACCTGTATTACTCATTCGCTCAAGGGTAAAAAGATAGCCTGCAATCGCTCCTTTTCGCACTCGGTATAAAAGATTGAGCTGCTTAATGAGGCGAAATCGAGTAAGCGTTTCCGAAAAAAAACTCGTTGCGGCATTTTCAATACTATGCGATTCATCAAAAATAATGTGCTTATACGGAGGCAAAACGCCCGTCTCATCATAGCCCAAGCCTGCAAGGCGCGATTCTAAATCAGCAAAAAGCAGATGATGATTGACCACCAAAAGATTTGCGTCGCTTGCTTGCTTACGAACCTTCATAACAAAGCAATCATTGTAAAAGGGGCATCTCATTCCCATACAAGAATCCGACTCAGAATTGACCTTTGTCCAAATTGATTCTGTTGGCAAAAACGACAAATCGCTTTTACTGCCTGTTTCTGAGCTTGCTGCCCACTGAATAATCGTTTTTAACTCATCGCTTTCTTCGGTAAATAAATCTTTTTCGCTCGAAGCATCAGCCATTCGTCGCTTGCAAATATAATTTTGCCGTCCCTTAATTAAAATCGCTTTAACGCTCTTGCCCAAAATTTTTTCTGCAAAGGGAATGTCTTTTTCAATTAATTGTTGCTGTAAATTGATTGTTCCTGTGGATAAAATCACTCGCTCTTTATTTTGCAACGCCCAATTCATGCTGGGCAAAAGGTAGGCATAGGATTTTCCGACGCCCGTTCCTGCTTCAAAAACACCAATACGAGCGTTATTAAAGGCTTTGCAAATGTCTTTTAAAAGCTCAATTTGCGTCGGACGCTCCTCAAAATTATCGTATAAATAATCGAGTGGCCCTCCTGCACTCAAAAGTAAAGCCGTCTGTTCTATATCGAGCGGAGTATTTTTTTTTAGTTTGATTGGTTCGACTACAACATAAATTTCTGTTGCGTCATTATTTATAATATAAAAACCTTGATTATTTTCACTGACACGAGAGGCAACTTCAATATCGGCATTTGACGGCCTTAACACGCCACTCGGATGATTATGAATGAGGATTTCACCCAAATCAAGGGCGGAAAAATTAACACTCACGGCACAATCATGCCCACGAGAGGCAGGAAAAACCTCGTCAACAACGCCCATCTCATTTTGGCGACCCACAAAAAAAACTTCATTGCCGTCAGCTTCTAAAATTGCGTCCTTAATTTGTATTTGAACTTCTGGAGTTACGCGTTCGGTTATTTTCATTTATAGTAAAAAATCTTCATTGCAAAAAAAAAAGGACTGATTACAATCAGTCCACACATCTCCTAGGGGAATTGAACCCCTGTTGCCGGGATGAAAACCCGGTGTCCTAACCACTAGACGAAGGAGACATACATCGCATAACCAAACAATTGATTATATTCAAACATTATATGAATAACAAAAAAAATGTCAAGAACATTTTGATTTTTTTATAAAAAAAGTGTGAATACAACTAAATAAAACTCTTTATTTTGTTAATTTGTCTCATATTTTCTGTATTACCATGAAAAAATTCTATATTTAATTCTTCACAAATTTCTATTGCTTTTTTTTCCAAAAGTTTTTTTTTCACATCTCGTTTATATATTTTATTATTTCCTTTTTTTCTTTTTTGTAAAATCTTAAGTAATTTAGACAAGTTTTTAACGGATTCCTCAAGGTTAACAATTGTTTTATCTTTGTAATTTTTTTGAAAAAAAATTACAGTAAACTCTTTTGAAAAACCTTGACTTATCATGTACGCTTCCAATTTTCCTCCCTGTAATTCAGTTGCCTCACATTTTTTGAAAAATAAAAATACAGGAAAAAACAAATATATTGCAAATATATGAAATAAATA
>JBOFTD010000208.1:0-1847 GCA_051651885.1 Treponemataceae bacterium | reverse complement strand
TTTAGTGAGTCAGTTATCATAACAATTTTGTCAACAGGCTTATCTCGAAACAACAGTTTTATAATATCAGGGTGGACGTGAAAACCATCAGGGATAATTTCGCAAGACATTTCAGGATGAATTAAAATCGCCCCCGCTGCATTAGGATTTCGATGACTCATACTCGTCATGGCATTAAAAATATGCGTTGAATGCAAAATGCCCGCCTGCATTCCCTCAACCATGTGATCGTACTCAGCACAAGTGTGACCCGCTTGCAAAACAATTTCTTTTTTAAGGCAATACAATGCAAGCTCACGCATTCCTTTTAATTCAGGAGCAACAGTCATATTTACAATCTTGCCGTTTGCAGCATCGTACAATTTTTTCATACTTTCAATGCTCACAGGTTGCACCGCATTAGCATCAAGAGAGCCAAGTTTTTGCGGCGAAATAAACGGGCCCTCAAGGTGCAGCCCCATAATCGTTGAGCCTTCTTCTTTGCCAAAAGCACTGGTAATATTTTTTACCGTTTCAAGCATTTGCTTTTCTTCTTGTGGATAAAGTGTTGGAATAAAAGAAGTTACGCCATAATCAGCTAGGCGATCGGACATTTCAAGTACAGATTCGCCCGTGCCATCATCAGTTCCAAATCCACCAAAACCGTGAATATGTGTATCAATTAATCCGGGTGAAATAAAAGAGCCTTCAACATCGATTATGCGTGTATCGGCTGATAATTTTTTTTGCAAAAATCTTTTTTCGGTAAAAACGTCCGCAATTTTACCATCCTCAAGCAAAACAGCAGAATTGGGCATTTCAGAAAATCCACTTAATAACGTTCCATTATGTAAACAAATTGGCATAATCGCTCCTTTTTAATCAAATGATTTTGATCACTTGCACTCTCAAAAATATATTTACAATGTATCATAAAAAACTGAAAATTGCAATCTTATTAATGAGGATTTCAAAGTCACGCGGTAACAGACATTCAATTTTTTTAGGAAGATTTAAATCATTTTTGGGAAGTTGCATTTGTGCTGCATGCAAGAATAATTTTTGTGTTAGCCGCTCATCATTCAACTGACTGCCTTGATAGGCACTATCTCCAACTAACGGAAAACCGTGTGCCGAACACTGAAAGCGAATTTGATGCATTTTTCCCGTCAAAATTTTTATTTTTGCAAGCGTAATTTTTTTGCCCTGCACTGTTCCCCGCTGGAGTGGCTCAATCTGCGTTTTTGCAAGGCTCCCTTTTTCATCATGCTGCATCGTAAAAAATCCATCACTCGTATTTTTTTTTGAAATAGAATCTTCCCAGTACGCAGCATTTTCTAAGTGTCCCCATAACAAGGCTAAATAGGTTTTTGTAATTTGATGGTTTTTGATTGCAGAAGAAAACCATTGTGCACCAGCAAGCGATTTTGAAAAGGCGAGCAATCCTGTTGTTTGGCGATCGAGTCGATGCAAAGGACCAAGCGAAAAAGAAAGAGAATCATTTTTTTCTTGATAATGATTTTTTATAATGTCATCTAGTGAAAAATCAGTGCTTTTTGAGACATGAACAGGAATATCGTACGGTTTGTTAATTATGAGTAAATGCTCGTTTTCAAAAACAGGAACAATCCATTTTGCGAATAAATCTTTAGAAAATTCTTTTTTTTCTGGCTTTTCAGCGCTTATGTTTAGAAGGCTTTCATTAATTTGCAAGCAATCATTTTCTTGAGTCAAATATTCTGGTCGTTTTTTTGCTCCATTGATTTTAATGTTTCCACAACGCAAGCTTTTATAAATCAAACTGAGCGGCATTTTTTTTAAGAATTTTCGCAACACTCTGTCTAATCGGCGATTTGAGTCATCCTGCA
>JBOFTD010000207.1:0-2659 GCA_051651885.1 Treponemataceae bacterium | reverse complement strand
GAATATTTTTTAACCTATGTATATCGTGGTGGTTTGTACGATCAACTTGGTGAGTATGAAAAAGCATTTGAGGATTATAAAAAAATTGTTGAATTAAATCCTCGCTATTATTATGCACTTGAGTCACTTGGGCAAGTTGCATGGAAACTTGAAAAATGGGTTGATTGCATGGATGCGTATGAGAAAATTATGAAAATTAATAAAAAAAATGTGTCGTACCCTATCATAATTGCCGCGATTTATAAAAAAAATGGTATGCACTTTGAAAGCAAAGAATTTATTAGCAAGGCTTTGCGTGAATTTGATCGATCTACGGCTGATTATGCGGTATTACGGCTTTTTGGTGATGGCGTTGCAGAAATGGATGTTTTGCGAAAAGTTCGTACTGAACAAAATATAAATCAGCGTTTAAAATTGCTCTATTTTATGGGGCTCTATTTTGAAATAATTAATTCTCTGTCTATTGCAAAAGAGCTCTACACTGAAGTGAGTGTCGCACAATATCCCTCTTTTGCTGAATTTCGTATGAATCAGTGGTCTTTAGACGCACTGGAAGAAAAATAAAAGGAATATATGAGTAAAACTTTGAAGCATTTGCATTTTGGAAACAAGGAGATTATCCTTCTTGGCACCGCACATATTTCACAACAAAGTATAGATGATGTTACCTCTGTTATCACTGAGCAAAAGCCAGACTTTGTGGGCATTGAGCTTGATCAGCAACGGCTAGAGACAATTAAAAATCCTACTGCATGGCGAAATATTGATATTATTGATGTGCTTAAAAGGGGGCAGGGCTTTATGCTCATGGCAAACTTGGTTTTGTCGTCCTTTCAAAAGCGAATGGGCTCTGATGTGGGGGTTCGCCCTGGTGAGGAGATGAGGGTTGCCTTGTCTACTGCCGAAGATTTGGGCATTGCGACTGTTATGGTGGATCGTCCTATTCAGGCAACGCTGCGTCGTGCATGGGCAAAAAACTCGCTGTGGGGTAAGGCAAAATTGCTTGCAGCCTTGTTTGCCAGTGCCTTTGAACAAGAAAAAATCAGTGCCGAAGAGATAGAAAAGCTTAAAAACTCAAACGAAATGGACTCTATGATGGGGGAGCTTGCTGATTACTTACCCACGGTTAAAAAGGTGCTCATTGATGAGCGTGATCAATATTTAGCCTGTCATATTTGGAAGGCGGTTAGCGAAGACTTGCCTGCACAAAAAAAGGATGCTGCGGTGAAAATTGTTGCAGTCCTTGGGGCAGGGCATTTGGCAGGCGTTGAGCGTTGGCTTAATCAATTGCACAACAATGAGGTTTCTTCTAACACGGATGAGATTTCTCACGTGCCGCCTGCAGGTATTGCAGGAAAACTTCTTGGCCTTGCACTGCCTGCTTTGATTATTGGCTTGATTGTTGCAGGTTTTTTTTCTGGTGGGCTTCCGACCTCGATTGATATGCTTAAACGCTGGCTTTTTTGGAATTGTTCGCTTTCGGCAGTGGGAACGCTTGCAGCCTTTGGGCATCCGATAACGGTATTGAGTGCTATTATTGGTGCGCCTTTTGGAACTCTTTCACCGCTTCTGGGCGTTGGTATGATAACAGGCGTTGTGCAAGCATGGGTTAAAAAGCCAAAGGTTGAGGATATGGAAAACCTTGTTGATGATATTAGTAGTCTTAAGGGCTTGTATCGCAATCGAATTGCCCATGTCTTATTGATTTTAATCTTTTCTACAATTGGTGGGGCTATTGGTAACTTTATTGCCGTTCCTGCTCTTTTTGGTAGTATTATACAGTAGTTTGCCTTTTGGTAGCGGTGTGCTTTCTATGCGTTGCACCGCTGCAACGCTGAACCGCTGTGTCCGTGGCTTTGCATTAAAAGCACAGGCGTAAAATAATTCCTTGGTCGTAGTTACCAAAGCTCTTGCCAAAAATGTTTAGCCCTCCGAGGTGATGGGCATTTTCCTTTACGCCAATCTTTACTTTAATAGAAGAGTGATCGTTTAAGTTTAGGTCGTTGAGACAAATGTCTGATAAGCGAAAGCCGTCAATAAAGCTTGCTTCGTTTGTTATGCTCCAATGCTTTAAAAGCCCGTATTGTGAGCCTTCAAGCTTCCACCATGAGGGCGTAAGAATGCCCCTGCGATCGCCAAAATCCCCTGGTGAAGTCCATGTGCCAATTTCAATTGAATTAATCCACAGCGTTATATCCGAAAGCCAGTTTTTGTTGGTGCCAGGAACCTCAGAAGAAAGCTCAACAGAGACGTCGAGTTTTTGCAAGGGACGACTTTCGTGCTTGAGGTTGTTGGGGAATTTATATTCGACAAATCCGCATTCCATCCACAGTAGGCCTGCCTTTACTCGATCGGGCTCTAAAAAAGACTCTGCAGTGTCAAGGTAGCCAATAATTTGCTCAGTGGAGCAAAGTCCACAAGGGGCGGTAACTTCATAGTTTGTAAAGAGTCCAATTGGCATTTCTACTTGAATTACGTCCTTTGTAGCAGTTTTTTCATCAGGAAACTTTACGAGCACCTCAGAAAAGGCAATGTCGCATCGTTTTTGACTGCCTCGTTTTGCGTTAATCTTTTCGGTTTTTACGAGCCCTGCCTCTTCTAAGATTGCTATATTTGTTGCGATATTCGATTGTGGTAAGGATAGGGCAGCTGATAGCTC
>JBOFTD010000206.1:0-17447 GCA_051651885.1 Treponemataceae bacterium | reverse complement strand
TTTGCCGCATCAAGAGAGTTTGACCCGCCATTGCCCCCTGCCCCTACAAGCAAATGAATTTCATCTATATAAAGAATAATTTTTTTCTTTTTATTGAGTTCTGTAATCAATGTTGCAATTCGCTCTTCAAAATCGCCGCGCAATTTTGCACCAGCAAGCAAGGATGCAATGTCAAGGCTAATAATTTCACAGCCTTTTAAAAAATGAGGAACATCGGATTTGACAATTTTTTGTGCAAGGCCTTCTGTTAAAGCTGTTTTTCCAACACCGGGCAATCCGACATGCAAAGGATTATTTTTTCGCCGCCGACACAAGATTTGCATCGTTCGCTCAAGCTCTTCGGTACGCCCAACCAAAGTATCAAGCATTCCTTTTTTAGCTTCTTCTGTTAGATTTCGCGTAAATCGGTTCAAAAATGAAATATTTGACTCATCCGCGTCATTCTTTTTTCCCTGTTTTGATAATGCAGGCGAATTCTCCGTAATGTATAATTCACCCTCGTCATACGATCCTATCATTTTGAGTAATTGCAACCGATCGAGTCCTGCTTTTCGTAAACAATAAGAGGCGTGAATTTGTGTTTGATCAAGCATCGTAACTAAAACATGACTAATATCAAGCTTTTTTCGCCCCGCCGAGGCACTCATAAACAAAGCCCCTTGAATAACGTCTTCAAACACAACACTTTCAACAGGTTCTCTTTTTTTTACACACGGAATTTCTGTTTTAAAATAATGTTCAAGCAAATCGCGTATTTGCCCATCATTTGCCCCCGCCCCCGTTAATAATGTTCGCACATTCTCAACCTTAAGGGAAGAATACAAAATATGTTCCGGCGTAATAAATTCATGATTTCGTTTACGCGCTTCTAAGTACGCATTATTTATGATTGCGTTAAGTATAGTTGTTATTGTCATATTTTTTCCATTTCGCAACGTAAAGGATACCCATTTTTTTCAGCAGCAGCCCGTACTTGACGAATTTTTGTTTCCGCAATATAAAATGGATAAATAGCAACAGCGGCAGATCCCGAATTATGAATAATCATCATAAGCTTTTCTGCCTCGCTACTTGACTTTTGAAAAATCGACTGTAATACATCAACGACAAAATCCATTGAAGTAAAATCATCATTATAAAAAATTATATGATAGCTTGGCGGAAGCTCTACTGAGTCATCCATATCAGTTATGATAAGATCATTATTTTCTCTATCTATCCTAGAATCCGTTGCCATTTGTTAAATATACTATATTTTTTAGAAAATGTCGATATAATTTTCTTGCCAACTATCTATGATTGACAATATTTTTGCGCGTAGGTATACTTGAGAAAAGGTGGTTTCATGAATATTTCGATCGCGCTTTTAACTGATTTTTATGAATTAACGATGGCTCAAGGCTTTTGGAAAAAATCGCTTGATGCTCCGTCTGTGTTTGATATGTTTTTTCGAAGACAACCTTTTGGTGGTGGATTTTCAATTTTATGTGGCACCGAAAGTTTTTTTGATATTTTAGAATCCTTTCATTTTTCACAAGATGATTTAGTTTTTTTAGAAAAACAAAAATTGTTTGAAAAAGATTTTTTATATTACTTAGAAAATTTTCGCTTCACGGGCGATATTTTTGCCATGGATGAAGGAAGTGTAATTTTTCCAAACGAGACACTGGTTCGCATTCATGCTAATTTAATCCAAGCACAAATTTTAGAAGGCCTATTACTCAATCAAATAAATTTTCAAAGTTTAATCGCAACAAAAACAGCGAGAGTCTGGCTTGCTTCGCAAAAAGGACAAATTATGGAGTTTGGTCTTCGCCGTGCACAAGGATCAGATGGAGCATTAAGTGCCTCTCGAGCATCTTTTATAGGAGGTGCTTCAAGCACCAGTAACACACTCGCTGGCAAAGAGTTTGGCATTCCCGTACAAGGAACAATGGCTCACTCGTGGGTTATGAGTTTTGATTCAGAGCTAGAAGCCTTTCAAAATTATGCAGAAATTTATCCGCATAATTCAACTTTTTTAATTGATACGTATGATAGTTTGAATTCAGGAATTGTCAATGCAATCACCGTTGGAAAAACGCTCAATGAAAAAAACAATCAATTTGGTATTCGCCTTGATTCAGGGGATATTCAATATCTTTCAATGCAGGTTCGAAAAAAACTCGATGATGCCGGCTGTGATGCATTTATTGTTGTTTCTAATGATTTAAATGAGGATATAATTGAAACGCTGGTGCAACAAAATGCTCCAATTGATAACTGGGGCGTTGGCACGCAATTAGTTACCGGAGGAACGGATTCATCTTTCACTGGAGTGTACAAGTTGGCTTCACGCATGAACAAAAAAGGAAATTTTATTTCGACAATGAAGTTTTCTGAAAATCCTGAAAAAACAACCAACCCTGGCATAAAAAATGTATGGCGATTGTACGATCAAGGGGGAATGGCACGTGCAGATATTTTGGCACTTGAGGACGATGAAATTGTTGCAGGGAAAAACGCCTCTTTTTATCATCCATCAATTGATTATCGCCAATTTGATTATACTCCCGCAAAAGTTGAAATGCTTTTGAAAAAAAAAGTTGAACAGGGAAAACGATTAAAAAAATATTCGGTACATGAGCAAATTATTAAGAGTCGAAATAATATGAAAACGCAAATTGAATTTTTTGATGCTTCATATAAACGATTTTTAAATCCTCATATTTACAAGGTTTCAATCACCGAGCAATTAAAAAATTTAAAACTTTCGTTTATAGAAAAGTTTGTTGAGCGATAAAACACGATTTTTTTTCTATATATAAAGCATGAAACAATTATCACGTATCTTTTTTGTGCTTTTTTTTTATTCGGTGCATTTTTTGCGAGTATTTTTTTTGATTTTATGTGCTCGAAACGAGTGTATTCATTGCGGAAAAATTAGCTATTTTAATCTTTGTTCCGATTGCAAGAAAAAAACTCTTGGCGAGATGCGACTTAAAAGAAAACGCTGCTCACTTTGTGGAAAATTTTTAATTTCAGAAAAAGAATTTTGTGTGCAATGCAGAGTAAATCCGACGCTGAAAGCCCTCGATAAAAATTTTGCATTATATTCGTACCACTTGTGGGCAAAAGAATTCCTATTTTTATGGAAAATTGCAGAAAATCGACTTTTTTCGTTCGAACTTGCAAAAAGATTTTTTATATTTTATCAAAGCCTAAATGATAAAAACTTTGTGCTTGTACCGATTCCTCCTCGCCCTCATAAAATTGCCAAAAAAGGCTGGGATCAAATTAATGATATTATTTTAATTGTAAAATTTCTTTGGGGAATTCCTGTTTTATCCTTATTAAAACGACAAAAATCAGTGGAACAAAAAAAACTTTCTAAAAATGATCGCCTTGAAAACAGCAAAAATAACTTTACTCTTGCACCGTTAGCAAAACGAACAAAATCATTACCAGCAAAAGTTTTACTCATCGACGATATTTTGACGACAGGGGCAACCCTTGAAAACTGCGCCAGAGTTCTTAAAGATGCGGGCATCAAAGAAGTTCAATCCTTTACTTTTTTTATTGTTGTGTAGAAAACAGTTTTTCACTCGTAATATAATAATAAAAAATTTGACTTTTTTAAAATTAATGATATCATGAAAGTATGGCAATGATAAATCCACGCGTAGATGAAAGTATTGATTTGTATTTTGTTTTTTGCGACACAAAAATTTTAGTTGACGAAAACAATAAGCTTCCATCGAACAAAGATATTGAACATTTTTTTTTGCAACACTTAATTTCTGATTGGTTTACTGATTCTGAGTATAATTTTACGGCATTTTTATTTGAAGATTCTCAAATACATATTCCGTGCTATAAATGGATTTTGCTTTACGATTTTTTTGCTCTGTATGAAGAAAATAAATCTCTATTGCTTAAATCATCACGAGCAAAGGCTTTATTGATGTGGCGAAAGTCGTCTCGATTTTGCGGATACTGCGGAAATCAAATGTTTGATGAAAAATCTTTTCTTGCACGTACGTGTAATTTCTGTAAAAATACTACATTTCCGCGTCTTTCCCCTGCAATAATTGTTCTCGTTACGAAAGGCGATTTCGTATTGCTCGCAAAACATAAAAATCGCAACACAGATGTTTACACTTGCCTTGCAGGTTTTATTGAATGCGGAGAAACGGTTGATCAGTGTATAACTCGTGAAATAAAAGAAGAATGCGGAATTACCGTAAAAAATATACGCTATGTTACAAGCCAATCATGGCCCTACCCAGATCAATTAATGCTTGCTTTTACCGCTGAGTGGGAAAAAGGTAGTATTGTCCCCCAAAAAGATGAAATTGATGATGCACAATGGTTTAACAAACAAGATCTTCCGTGTATTCCAGCAAAAGGAACCGTTGCATATAGTTTAATTCAGCAACTGTCTAGTTATAGCAGCTAAATTTAAACAGTCTTTTTTAGGTAGTTTCTGCAGTAGTTTGTTACAAAGATTCTCAATTCTATTAGTTATTGCCTAGGTCTAAAAAACAAACAAGGTATAAGTGTATATAATTCAGTGAATTAGACATATATAAAGTCACTAAAACAGCTTGCAACCCTTTGAATGGTATATTTATATTCCCAACAGCTGCAACAAAAAGTGTAATAGAATTGTCTGCGGAATCCACTCCCCTAGTGTTTATTTCAGTTTACTTGATTAATTGATTAAAAGGATTATTTTTAAAGATACTTTATTGAATAATTCTCATGCTTTATCGACTTTTTTCGGATTCTATAACTTTCCACTGATTCTTGTTTTGCAATTTGCTTAGGTAATTCTACAATCTTCAATATGTTTTGAATAACTACAAATAAAATTCTCTTTTATTTCGTAATAATTTTTCCACCGACTATAAAAATAAAAGAAACTATAGAAATATTTTTTTTATTTTGATATACTCACTTTTATGACAAACCAAGAAAATGAAAAAAATCTTACCGTTTTTGGCTCAACAACTGAATTCGAAGGATTTTTAGAATTCTCCGACAATTTAATTATTCGTGGCAAATTCAATGGCGAAATTAAGGCAACGGGCCACCTTGAAATTGATAAAACCGCTATATGTGATATAGATTCCATAAAAGCACAGTCGATTATTATAAGTGGTGTTGTCACGGGAAATATTGATGCGGAAAATTCGCTTGAAATGAAGCTCGGAAGTAAAATTATTGGTGATATTAGTACTACAAAACTGCGTATTGAAGATGGAGTTGATTTTGACGGAGAAGTTACTATGTTAACAGAGGATCCCAATGTCAATATTTTTTCTTATTCAAACACCGAACTGCGCGATCTACTTCTTGAAAAGGGGTTATCTGCCCTCAAAAAGGGAGAATAATTCTATTTTTATTTTTCACTTTACAAAAAATAAAAAAATCTATATATTTAGAAAATGCTATTTTATGGATTTCATTTATAGTAAAACTAATAGGGAGAGGAAAATATGACAATGAAATTTAGTAAAGGTGACCTTGTTATTCATAAATTGACAGGGGATAAGCTTTTAATTTTGAAAATTGGTAACGAGCAATATCAGTGTAGAACTCCTGATTATCGCGAAATATATTTTTGGGAAATGGAGTTAGAACAAGCCTCTTAAGTAAAAAAGGTAGCCATCAAAAGCTACCTTTTATTTGTTTAAGGATTAATAAATCTTTCCTGTTTTTGTACATTTCTCTAGTATATCAAACTTTTGTATGCTATACTAAATCGATGCAACAATTTACCGATTTTTTGGTGGAACAGCACTATATCAATGTGTTAAAAACTAAGACAATAATACAACCAACCCAAATTCAAAGCGATATCATCCCTCTTTTAGAAGCAAAAAAAAATATCGTTTTTCAATCAGAGACAGGAACAGGCAAAACGTTTGCCTACCTTTTGCCACTCTGCACTCCTCTTTTGACACAAAAAAAAGAAGATATTATTCAAAAAAAGCCATTAAAGCAAAACCCAAAAATTATTATTTTGTCTCCAACGCTTGAGCTTGCTTCGCAAATTAAACGACAAATTGATTTTTTACATGAAAATCTTGAAAATAAAAATGCAAAGCTGTCGGCTTCATTACTCACGGGAGGATCTCCCTTACAACGCCAATTTGATAAACTTAAAGAAAAGCCCGAAATTATTGTTGGAACTGCCGAGCGAATTTTTGAGTTAATCAATTTGCGAAAGCTCAAAGTTGATAGCATACAGTCACTTGTACTTGATGAAGTAGACAGACTCTTTTCCAAGGAATTACAGGGCTTTACCGAAGAAGTTATCCAAAAACTTCCTCCTAATTTACACGTAATCGCTTGCTCTGCAACTATTTCTGAAAAGATTTTTGAGCGGTTGCAGAATTTATTTACCGATAAAATTTTGGAGTTCCATAAAATTGATACAAATCATGTTATTAGTGAAAAAATTGAACATTGGATTTTTTATACCGAACAACGCAAAAAAATTGATATGCTTCGAAGCTTGATTTATACACTAAAACCGCAAAAAATGCTTATTTTTTCTGCAAACACAAGCCAAGTTGAAAATATTGTAAATAAACTTCAGTATAAAAATATTGACTGCATGCCCTTGTATGCAAAAATTGACAAAAAGATTCGAAAACAGTCCCTTGATTTATTTAAAAACGGTAAATGCCCTATCTTGGTTACCAGTGATATTGCAGCCCGCGGGCTTGATATCTCTGATATTACACATGTTGTGCAAATGGATTGCCCCTCTCATGATGATTTTTTTATTCATCGTACAGGAAGAACTGCACGTGCAGGAAAAATAGGTATTAATATTATGCTTGGAGATAGACATGAACTTTTTGGTTTTTCCAAACTCGAAAAAAAACTCAAAATTATTATGCACCCCAAAGAGTTGTATCAAGGAAGGGTATGCAATCCGCAGGAAGATGAATAGTTAATACGATCCGATGTGAATAAATATTCTCTCTTTTTCTAACAGGGTGTTTTACAAAAACTATATTTTCGCTCAAAAGGTATTTTTTTTTTTTTGAAAATGAGGTAAACTGTTTGCATGGCTTACGAAGTAACTGCAACAAAAAGGCGACCGCAAAAGTTTGGTGATTTAGTTGGGCAAGATTTTGTCTCTGCGACGATTAAAAATGCCGTCCAATCAGAAAAAAGTGCCCATGCGTATTTATTTTCAGGGCCACGTGGTTGTGGTAAAACATCAACGGCTCGTATTTTAGCTAAGGCTCTTAATTGTCAAAACTCAAAAGATGGGGAACCGTGTGGGCAGTGTTCATCCTGTGTTGAAATTACAAAAGCAAGCTCTCTTGATGTGATAGAAATTGATGGGGCTTCAAATACCAGTGTTAATGACATTCGCCAAATCAAGGATGAGATTCTTTTTCCGCCCAACAATTCTAAATACAAGATTTACATTATTGACGAAGTGCACATGCTTTCGATGAGTGCCTTTAATGCCTTGCTCAAAACAATTGAAGAGCCGCCACCGTATATTATTTTTATTTTTGCAACAACGGAGATTCACAAAGTTCCTGCAACGATTAAAAGTCGGTGTCAGCATTTTAATTTTCGCCTTGTTTCCTTTGATCAGATAAAAAATCTCTTGCAAGAGGCGGCACAGGAGCAAAATATTACGGCGGAGGATGAGGCTCTGTTTTGGATTGCGCGAGAATCAACGGGAAGCATTCGTGACGCGTATACGCTTTTTGATCAGGTTGTGGCGTTTTCTGAAAATCACATTACTTACGAAAAAATTCGCGATACACTTGGCTTGATTGGAATTGAATATTTAAATACCTTGTATGAGTTTTGCGTTGATGGAAATATTGGCAAGGCGATTAGTTTTTTTGATGAATTGATGCAAAAAGGCATTTCGATTGAACAATTTGTTATTAATTCAACTGAGTTTGTGCGAAGTCTTTTGTTTATTCAAGCGGGCGTGCAAAAAGAAGCTCTTTTAGGGCAAAGTCTTTCACGCTATTCCAAAAAAATACTTTCGGCATGGAATGCTCAAAAACTCGAGCACGCCTTGGATTTATTTTTGAAAGCCTTTCGTGATATGCGCTATTCAATTGATCCTCGTTTTGATGTTGAAGTTGTTATTTCAAAGCTTGCATCCCTTACTAAGCATGTGAGTTTAGATGAGTTGCAGCAAACACTCAATAGTGCAAAAGCTCTTCTGCTTGCAAATCAAGGTGATTTAGGAAATGGTTTTACAGGCAATGCTGATAACTCGACGGCGGGAGGTTTTTCCCCTTTTGATCAAAGCGGCTGTAATCAATCGGTTTCAGTCGCAGCACAGAGCCTTGAAGATGATGATAAGCCAGTTACAGCGAGTTCCTTTGCCGATTTAAAAGCCCATTTGGAAAATCAGTCAAAATCATTGGCTGATAATCGTTTAGCGAAAAAACAAGAAGAGCAAGAGGAAGAAAATCCTTCAATCGTTGATTATGAAAAAGCGACAAATCTTGATACGCTTAAAGATTTGAGTATTCAATTTATCAGCAAACAAAAAAGTTCGATTTCATCAGCCTTGCTTGGAGCAAAAAATTGGAAACTCGAAAATGAGGAGTTATCTCTTGAAGTGGAAACTTCGTATTTGTATAATCTTTTGAATCGAGAAAAATCCTATGTGCTTTCGGTGTTCAATCAGTTTTGGCAAAGTACGCTAAAAATAGAAATTGCCATGTGTGAGTGCAAAGAAGCGGTGCAAGAAAAAAAATCGGTGCCACTTCAAGTTGAATTGTTGTGTAGCGTTTTTAAAGGCGAGCAAATCGAAAAATAAATAGAGAAGGAAAAAATATGAATCCGTTTGATTTACTAAAAAATGCAAAGGGCTTGGAAAGTGAGTTTGCAAAAATGCAAGAGGATATGAAAAATGTTCGAGTAACGGGAAGTTCTGGTGGCAATATTGTTAAAGTTACTATTAATGGACAGATGGAGATGGTTGACATTGAAATTGATCCGATTGCCGTTGATCCGCGCGATATTGCAATGTTGCAAGATTTGATTGTTGCTGCCCACTGCGATGCAATGGCTAAAATAAAAGACGGACTTCAAGAAAAACTTTCACCAATGGCGGGAATGCTTAACATGTTTGGGCAGTCAAAATGAATGCCCTTGATGATTTAGCGGAATCTTTTTCACGGCTTCCCAGTATTGGAAAAAAAACGGCGACACGGCTTGCCTATCATTGTCTTAAAGCTGACAAATCTTTTTTATCACGTTTTGCATATGAGTTAGAAACCTTGCATGAGCGGATACAAAAATGCTCGGTTTGCGGTTGTTATACTGAGGACGATCCGTGTAAAATTTGTACAAATCCTGCTCGTGATAAAACAATTTTATGTGTTGTAGAGCAAGCTCAGGATGTGCAAGTTATTGATTCTTCGCATGAATTTCATGGCTTGTTTCACGTTTTGGGTGGAGTGATTGCACCGCTTGACGGTATTGGCCCTGACCAGCTTTCAATTGCACCGCTTATTTCTCGTGTGAAAGAAGGCTCTATTCAAGAAGTCATTATTGCGACAAATCCTACCATCGAAGGCGATACGACCGCGCTGTATTTACATCGCTTACTTGCCGAAACACACGTAAAAGTCTCACGCCTTGCATCAGGAATTCCCGTTGGAGGCGACCTTGAATACGCAGACAAGCTAACCCTTGCACGCAGTTTTAGAGGACGCGTTACGATTGACTAGCTTTTCTTTTAATTATCAGAAATCTTTTGCACGTAAATTATATAATAAAGAATTATTTACATAGATTTTTTCTTAAACCTATAACACAATCGTCATAATGTTCAACTTTGTATTTGAGTTTTTCGTGCGTTGCATGAATATCGCTCATGCGTTTTTCAATAAGATCTAGCTGCTCTTGCAAAATTTGCTTTCGCTGGGCATGCGTTTCACTTCCTTCTTGATAAAGAGCGGTATATTTTTGTAAAACTTTTATTGAAATTCCCACTGCCCGCATGTACTTTATAAATTCAATCCATTTACAATCAGTTTCGCTATAAACTCGGTAGCCACTTTTATTTCGTTGTATTATTGGCAATAAATTTGATTTTTCATAAAATCTTATTGTATCAATACTTAAATTATATTTCTTGCACACTTCGCCAATTGTCATTGTTTTATTCCTTTACTGTAAGGTAAATTATGCAAAGTAATATTACCACAAAATAATATCAAAGTTTTACTCAAAAAAGAAATGTCTTTAATAACAAGAAAAGCCCTTCTAAGCGAAGAGCCTTTCTTTGAAATGATCTATTTATATACTAAATCGATCATAATTTTTAGTAGTACCATGCAGCACGTGCGTTCCATTTAACGCCCCAGTCACCATTATTATAAGCTTGAGCTGAAACACGAGCACGAAGTTGTTCTACTGGTTGGAATTCTAAACGGATTTCAACACCCCATTCATCAATACCAAAAGATTTTTTTTCAAAATCACCACCAACAGTTGCAAAAGGCACTAAACCTAACTGCATTGTATTTCCTTCAGTATAACCGAAAATGTAAGGTTCAATATACATACCTACATATTGTTTAGCATCCAATACAGCATCTAGTTCAGTTGCATATATCAAACGTACCAAACACTCTGCACCAAATCTATCACCAAGATCATTGTAAAACATTGCATCTAAGTCAAACTCTAAGTTTTTAGTTGCATCAGCAAGCGCAAGACCAGTATTATATCGTGTGCGTAATCTCATGTATTGCAAAGGGCCTTTAAATATCATGGCTTTTACATATGCAGTTGAAATAGCAACAGCTGTGTCACCATTGTCTTTAAAATCTACATACATAGGAAGAGCAAAACGAAACATATCTTTTGCAAAAGAACCTGCAACCGCAACACCGAGTATTTTAGAATCACTTCTTTTTCCGGTATCATCAGTCTGCCCTTTACCTGTAAAGTTAAGCAAAGCACCAATTCTTACCATGTCAGAACGATAAGAACCTCCTAAAGTTCCACCAAAGTTATACGTTGTATCAGCTCCATCTGCTAGCTTTAATTTAAGCCCATGAATACCCGTATACACACTAAAATTATCTTGTGCATAATTGAAAGCAATAGCAGGATTTCCCCATTTACTGTCAAAGCCAAGGTAGTTACCAACAAAGATCATATCCTCAATGTCTTCAACTCCCCAATACTCTTCAACCCATGCAAACGCACCCGTTACTGCCAATAAAATAATCAGCAACATACTTAATAGTTTTTTCATTTTTTCCTCCAAGAAAATTGTTAAATTTAGCAAAGCAGTGATTTCTTTAAACTAAAGATTCCATTGCCTTAAATCTGTGTACCATTATAAATCATAAATTATAGTTTGTCAAATTTTTTTCATCAAATTTTAATCACTTGTTAAGAATTGGATGAAATTGTCAAAAACAAATGAGAGTCTGTTGTAACTTTATTTTTTATGAATCTAAAAAAGAAGTGTGCGATTTTTGTAAAAATTTTCCTATGATTGCGATACCGATATAAAAAACTACCGAAATAAAAGCAAAAATAAAATTATTTACCGTTGATTGCGTTGCTAAAAAATGATAGCTAAGCGGAGTGATAATAAAACTAGTAAAAATCATACATGAAAATGCGAGTGTAAAATCGCTTAACACAGTGCTTTTTAGCTGCGGGTCACAAATTTTTAAAAGCGTAAGGCCATTGACGAGCACGCCTGTATTTACTCCCCAATTCAAAATACTGCGTTCAAAAGAAAATTTGTCCTTGCTAAAAAAAAACTTCATAAGTGGAAAACTAATCACGAATGTTACTAAAAATCCTACAAAAGCCATAACCATTATTGGCAAAAAATACTGAGCAATCGTTTTTATAGGCATTGTTGCAAGGGCAGCCACAATAATAATATCAGAAAAAAAACTCACAAAATTTTTCTTTGTCGTATCGCTAATGCAATACTGAATTTTAAAAAAATTAAGAAAAAAATTAACTATTTGGGCAAAAATAATCCCATAAAACCATACAGGAACAGTTGAAAAAAACGGAACTTTCTTTTTTTGGAACAAATCCATTAGTATAAAGGAAGCGAGGCAAATAATAAAAATAATTCCAACAGTGCTGAATGAAAATGAATTCTCCTCTTTTTCATTTTTACTTGGTATTTCCTCGTGCTGAATTGGTTTTTCAATTTTTAAATGCATTGTTTTTTTATAATGTCGATTAATAAAAATAATGCCAAAAATCATACCAAAAAAAAGTCCAATCGTAGCAAAAAAAGCCGTAATGCCTTGAGCTTCTTGCCAATGTGAAATATTAATTCTCTGATAAAAGCTTGCGATAGCACCTGCCATTCCATGTCCACCAGCAAATCCCTGACTTAATTCGTAGCCAAAATTTTTATAAAGCGGTATCTGCGGAAAAAAATGCATAAAAAAAAGACTTACTCCAAAACCTGCAACCATTTGAGCAGATCCGCACGCACTAAAGAGACCTCCCCACATCAACACCGTCGGTAATTTTTTTGCATTCCTATTTTTAAAGGTAACGCCAAGCTGAGCTGCAACAAAAATTAAAATAATAAAAACAGAAGGAATTACCGCCCACGTAGCATAAGAATTAAGAATCATCTCATTTTTGATAGCCCAGAGATTTGGACTGCAAGATAAACCAAGAAAACCCGCAATCACCGCAGGAGGAAGAAAAAACTTTTTAAAAAAAGAAATTTTATTATATGCAAGCCGAGCAATTAAAAGCAACAAAAATAAAAATGCAAAACTTTTAAGAAGTGTTTGTAAAATAAGAGAAGTTATCATTTTATTTTTTAATTAATTGATTTTACAAATTCAAAAAAAAATTTTGTTAAAAAAGTTTCCTCGATGGTACGAATTGCTCGTTGCTTTACCTCATTTTCAGAAATATGCCCTTCTCGTCCATTAAAAGTAAAAGGAAAAATAATTTTATTTGTGCGAGTATCTTTCAAATTTGCAGTAACTTCGTATCGCACAAAAAATGTTTTTCCATCGGAAGGCACATCTGTAAACACAATTTTTGTTTCCAGAATATACGGCGTCATTGTCTTGACAGCTTCTGCATCAAAAGCTACGGCAGTATTTACCATTGTTTTGAATCCAGCCTGCATAAACGTTGCTGAAATTGCTGTTGGAATTCTGTCATTATCCACACCAGAAATACTAATTGCAATAACGCAATCAGCCGCAAATTTTTGTGCTTCTAATGCAATATCATACGGACTTTCTAAAAGCAAGGAATGAAAATCTGCCGAATTTGTTTGTACGGCATATATTACATCTGCATAATTTTTGTTTTCGAGTGCAAGATGTTCCGCTTTTTTAAGAGCAAGATAACCTTCAATTCGAGCTGGATTTTTTTGAGCAAAATCTTGGTGTTTTTTTATATCTGCACTGTTTGAAACGATTTTACGTTCATAATATACCCGTGCTTTTAAACGCTCAAGCTGTGCAAGCGAATAATGCGTTACACCGTCACTCCAATACGCAACAATACGAAGCCCTACAATACTGTCAAATGAAGAGTTAGCATTAACTTGTTGATCTTGCGAATACATCGATGAAAAATTACCATTATTTTCACTCATATTTTGACTTGACTGTGTTTTAACTTCAATTTTTTGATTAATAAAATTTAAAAGTTTTGTCTTAGCCATATTTTCACTCATTGGACGCGAAGATCCTTCTCCGACAAATGATAAAAACAAATTGCTTGCATAGACCTCGTTAGGATTATTAATCCATGCGGGAGGGGGCGATGAAGATCGACTTGCTGATGTGCAGTTTATTAAAGAAGCCGCAAAAAAAAGTAGTCCCACAAACTGTATAGAAAATAATTTCATATTTTTCTCCTTTTTAAAACCATAATTCTGGCGTGTCTAGAATTTCTGCGTTTGTTTCAATCACCTTTTTATAGAAGAAAGCTGAATCTTTGAGCGTTCGTTTTTGTGTTTGATAGTCCACATGAATAATGCCAAATCGTTGTGAGTAGCCAAATGCCCATTCAAAGTTGTCCATAAGCGACCAATAAAAATAGCCTGCAATAGGAATGCCGTCTTTTGCCGCCTCTTTTAAGCCTCGAATATGAGTACCAATGTAGTCAACGCGTGCTCCGTCATGCACTTTGCCATCCGCACAAATCCAGTCCACAGACGCAAGGCCATTTTCACTGACAATGATTGGTTTTTGATACCGCTCATAGTGAAACTTTGCCATCCAATATATTGCCTCAGGCGTATACGGCCAATTCATCGCCGTGTGTGCCCAGCCAATTGGCTTTTCGCAAAGCTCGGGTTTTCCATTTTTGCCCATACGAACTTTTGGCGAGTGATAGTAATTTACGCCATAAAAATCAGGCACTTGATGAATAATCTCCATATCACCGTCTTTTATAAGTGGAGCGTAGCCCATATCAGCCAATAATTCCTTCGGATAGGTGCCAAAAAAAATGGGATCGCACCACAAAGACGTATTAAAAAGTGGCTGCCATGGCGTTTTCGTCTCGTAGGTAAAAATGCGAGCAGCCTCAATATCTTCTTTTGAATTTGTTTCAGGATACGCAGGATTTGCCGTTGATGCAAAGCCGATTTTAGGAGGCTTTTTTGCAAACTTTTTAATTGCCAATGACGACTTTCCATACGCAAGTAAAATATTTCGAACCATAATCATTTGCTGCTCAACAGAAAAATTAACTGACGGTGCATGTTCCCAGTTTTTCACGTGACCCGATGCAAAGCATTGTGGCTCGTTGATAATAAACCAATGCGTAACACGGTCAGAAAAATGATCAACAAGGATTTTTGCATAATGCTCAAACCATGCACTGCTATCATCATTGATCCAGCCTCCTTTTTGATACAGAACCTCAGGATAATCCCAGTGAAACATTGTAATCCACGGCTCAATCCCTGCACCAATGAGTTCGTTAATTAAATTATCGTAAAACGCTATCCCTTTTTTGTTGACCTCGCCTGTTCCATTCGGCAAAATTCGCGGCCAGCTAATTGAAAATCGATAATGCTTAATCCCCGCTTGCTTCATTAGCTGAACATCTTCTTTGTATCGATGATAGTGATCGCACGCCGTAAACCCCGTGTGCCCTTCAAAAATCACACCTTCTTTTTTAGAAAATGTATCCCAAATTGAATCAGTTTTTCCATCCTCATCGTAAGCACCTTCAATTTGATATGCAGCAGTTGCAGCCCCCCAAATAAAATCCTTTGAAAAACTCATTTTCTCTCCTTTTTCCATCCAAAATAAAAATGCTATTCATTACTATACAAATCTTTATCCCAAAAAGATGAATTATTCTTGTTCTTTCACCTTCTATGCTTTCATACATTTCTTTTAATTTTTTCCCAGTTCATTTACTGGCACAATAATCCCCTAAATATTCCTATTATATACTTCTTTCTTTATTTTTGCAAACGCTTTCGATAGTATCTTTGTTTACTTTTTTCAATAAAAATGACCATTGCAAAAACCTCGACAGTTTAAATAAAATTCTTACCGCACAAAACAATTTTTTAGAATGCAATGACATTTGTCTCTAAGGTTTTTAATTTGTAATCGCATTGATGTTCAATAAAATAAAAAATAATTTTGCGTAAGTCATACATAGTTTCTTCCCTTATTTGTATTTTTCGAACTTCTTTTGGCGAAATTGTTTCAATTTGTTGTAGGTAAAAAATTCCTTCTTTAGAAATAATAAAATCAAGATACGTATTTTTGTCGAGCTCAGATAGGCAGTGAGGGCAAATAAAACCGTTATTAATAATCGTAAAACCACAGGATTTTTCTTTTTCATCAAGGAGCAAAGGATCGTTACACAAGGTGCAGTGAAAAATGTCGGCGTACTGCCCTAAAAAAAGATGATATCGCCATAAAAAACGTAAAAGTCCTAATCGCCCTTCTTGCTCACTTGAAAAATCAAGCCCATCTAAAAAAGCGTTTGCCAAAATATATGCATTTTCAGTTTGATGCCCTCCTGCATGTGTTTTTATTACAAGCTCGCTGCACAAAGCGGCTGCCCACGATTTAAAAAGATTTTCTCGCAAACTTGGACGAAAAGCCGTAACATCAAAATCGGATATTTTTGTTAATTTATTTTTATCGGCATACAGCCAAATCTTCCCTGTGTGATGAGGTGATACCTGTGATCGTAGTTTGCTTTTTGGCCCGCCATAAAGCACAACATCAATAATTTCTGATGGTGTTAAAATTGTTGCCACACGATTATTTTCCTGAAGTGAGCGAACTGAAAGTATGAGAGCCGAAGTTGTTGTGTGACGAGACATTTTATTACTATAGAATATTGTGAAAAAAGAGACAAGCCCTATGTTGAGTTGTGAAAACAAGCATTTTCAAATTCGTAATTCTAAAAATGATATTGTTATGATGAGAAAAGAAATTTATATTTTTTGCCTTTTATTCTTCTGTTTTTATTTTATCCTTCTTGAAAATTATTCTTTTTTGTGGTTTAATAATAGAATCTTTTTGAGCGGGGTGCTTATGAGTAAAATTGCGGTAGGTATTTTAGGTGCAACGGGGATGGTTGGTCAAAAATATATTCATTTACTTGAAAATCATCCGTGGTTTGAAGTTAGCTATGTTGCGGCAAGCTCGCGCTCTGCGGGAAAAAAATATCGTGATGCGGTGCAAAATCGCTGGCTGGTTGGATCGGCTATTAATCCTGCGGTAGAAAATTTGATTGTTGAAGATGCCTTGGATGTTGAAAAAGCGGTGGGAAAGTGCCGTTTTGTCTTTAGTGCAATTGAGCTTGAAAGTAAGAGTGCGATTCAAAATCTTGAAAATCAGTATGCGTCAAAGGGTATGCCCGTTGTTTCAAACGCATCGGCTCATCGGTGGACGCAAAACGTTCCTATGCTAATTCCTGAAATTAATGCCGATCACGTGCAAATCATCAAAAATCAGCAAGAAGCAAACGGCTGGAAAAAGGGATTTATTGCGGTAAAGCCAAATTGTTCTATTCAAAGTTATATGATTCCTATTTTTGCCTTGCAACAAGCGGGTTTTCCCATAAAAAAAATGATTGTGACAACAATGCAGGCAACATCTGGGGCAGGGTATCCGGGCGTTCCATCCTTTGATATGATTGATAATATCGTTCCTTTTATTGGGGGCGAGGAAGAAAAGACAGAAAAAGAGCCGCTGAAAATTTTTGGTTCAATTCAAAACGGGGCGATTGTAAACGCTACAAGTCCTGTAATTAGTGCCCATTGTAATCGTGTGCCAGTGATTGATGGCCATACGGCGTGTGTGAGTTTGGAATTTGATGTGCCAAGCGACAAAAAACCGACTTTGGAGCAAATTGAAAAGATTTGGCAGGATTTTTCATCGGTACCACAGGAGCTTGACTTGCCATCAGCACCTAAAAATCCGATAATAATACGCCATGAAACT
>JBOFTD010000205.1:0-6269 GCA_051651885.1 Treponemataceae bacterium | reverse complement strand
GAATGCACAAATTTCTTTTTCATCATTATTTACAAAAAATCGAGAACTTTTTGTAATCAAAACGCAGTATTTTGATTTGATTTTCCCTGAAGAATCACGAGAGACGGCTTTATTGCTTGCAAACATGGCAGATGAAATGTATCTGCAGGTTGCAACGAACTTACAAACAACACCAAAGGCTCGTTTTCCAGTGGTCATAAGTCCTGATACAGATAGACTTAATGGGTATTACATGCCGATTCCTTATAATCGAATCGTAATTTTTGATACCATTGCTCGTGAAGGTAGCCTTGATGTCAACAAAAATCCACTTTTTTCAACTTTTTTACACGAGCTAACCCATGCCGTCAGTGCAAATATAAAAAGTCCCTTTTGGCAAGGACTTTCGGCCGTTATGGGAGATACCATCACACCATCTTTAGGGATTCACTTGCCAACCTCATTTATTGAAGGCGTTACCGTTTCATTTGAAAGCGAAGAAAATTATAGCGGGCGATTAAACGACGCCTACAGTATGCAAATTCTAATACGTGCAAAACGCGAGAAAAAATTTCCGTTTTGGTCAGATGTTGCGGGTGCAAGAGACACTTATCCCGGTGGAAGCGAGCCGTACATTTTTGGAGGATCATTTGCCGCCTTTATTCAGCAAAAATATGGAATGGAAAAATATGCACAATTTTGGCATGAAAGTGGCAAGCCTCAGTTTTTTAAACTTGCTGCAGGAATTTATAAAAAAGTGTATGGCATCTCTTTAAAAAATGAATGGAAAAATTTTTATGATGCAATTCCAGATGAAGATACCAATGATTCACTTAATACTGATTTTAATTCAATAACACAAGGACTTATCAATACTATTGCTGTTCATAAAAATCATCTTATATGGGTTGATCATCAAAAAAAAGGTGTTTTCAGCAGGCAATTTGACGCAAAAGCGAAGACAAAAAAACTTTTTTCCGCGGATAATACTATTGATCGGCTCACTTTCAGCCAAGATGGTCGCTATATCGGGGTTTCCTCGTTTCGTGCAACAAAGGGCAGTTTTAGTTATCAAAACGAATTTCGCCTTTTTGATCTTAAGAAAAAATCATTTATTAAAACAATAAAAAATCTCACCGATGCAGATATTTATATTGCTGATGATGAAAGTTATATTTTAGGAACGCAAACAAACGCTCAACGGCAAACACTTACTCGCTTTCCATACCACACAAAAACAAAAAAAACGACGATTATATTTCAAGAGCCGCAGCCACTTTTTACAACAATCTATTCGCCCCTCATTTTAGATGAAAAGTATTACGCTTTTATACAAAAAAATGCAGAACAGCGTAGTATCATCATTCAAGACGAGGGATTCGATTTTGCAAAAAAAATTACCCTTTCTGCAGAATCATCTATTACACCACGATTTCTCATTCAAAATCGTTTTGAAAATCGCAATGACTCGCAAAGGCAATTTTATTTTTCATGGAATAAAGAAAATCGGCAAAAAAAAGAATCGGCTCTTTTTGACTGGGTTGCAGAAGCTTCAACAATGGCAGGTAAAATAAATTTTGATCATCAAACAAAAGAAATTTCTGTTGCCTTGCAAAATGAGCAAACACTCGGCGGGGTTGAAAAAATGATCCCGCTTAGTTTAGGAGATTTTGTTTTTATTAATCGATCTTATTTTGCAGACACCATTTACTCTGCACCAAATAGTAGTTTAGCATTTACACCATCCACGACGGCTCTCATAAATGAAGTGGATAACATGCAGTTTAATAAGCAGGATTTAGATAAAAATATTTCTATTATTCAGAGTAAAAATCAGTTTCCCGAAACAAAATACAATCCTTTAAAATATATGTATCGCGGGCTTTTTTTGCCCCTACTTGCAGTAAATACGATGAATCTTTCAGATGATATTTTAGAAGCAACAAATTTAGGGCTCACCTTTTTTACGCTTGATCCTACTGAAAAATGGCAATTAATCAGCTATTCTGGGTATGATTTTGAAACACAATCATTTGGCACCGGTTTTAATTTTCTAAACACTACTTTTCCCGTACATTGGGGCTTAGGCTTTAATATGGATAACTATCTTACGGGCAAGACGATATTTACGATCAAGCAGGATACATCATATACGCTGCATTTGCGAAATAATTTTTCTGCTTTCATTTTTAAAAATCGTGCAGAATACAAAACAGATATGAGTATTCATCAATTTTATGACCTTGCCAGTTTGTATTTTACCAATTATCGCACCGTGCGAAAAGAATATCATGCAACGGCGGGCATTCAAACGGGTGTCCATGTGGAAAATCTTTATACAAGTTCCTCGAATCAACATCAATATGAAATTATCTATTTTTTTAATTTTGCATTACCGACGTTACTTTTTTTTCCAAATCCAGCAAATTTGACGCTCAATATTCCCGCAAAATTTCAGTTTCAATTTCAACGCAAGCAATTTTCTTTTAAAACGACTGCCGTTATTTTTTCTGCAGAAATTCAAAAAAGCCTACCCTTTTTTCCTTTATACTTTAATCGATTTACGCTAAATACTTCTTACTCAAACACATCGCTCTATGATTTGTCGCTCTTTCGCCACGCTGTTGAAGGTTCTGCCTATTTTACCATCACGCCGATTATTGGCATTCTTACAACAATGCATTTTGATGTTGGATTAACCACACAATATCAAATTCAATCAAACATTTTAAAGTTTTCTTTTTATGGGGCTTTTCGTATGTAATTTTTTATGATACAATTATAAAAGGAGGGTTTTCGTGTCAATCAAAGCAGCAATTGGAAAAAGCGTTATTTTATTAATTTTAATTCTAATTTTTATTCTTATCGGTCTTTTTTGGTTTGATTTTCTTGGCGTTATTCAAGTAAAACAAATGTTTGCACCCGTTTATGAACTGCTTGGCTTTCAACCACAATCATCATCGACGGCAACATCTTCTTCTCCATTTGAAGCGGACTTAGAATCTGATAGACTTGCAAAGCGTTTACAATCAATTGACTTACGTGCACAAGAATTGAATAAACGAGAGAATGATATAAAGCAACTTGAATCGCAAAACCTACAAATTTCACAAGAATTAGAAGATCGGATTGGGGCACAAGAAGAGAGAGAAATTTCTTTTGACTCAACGATGAAAAAATATGAAGATCGTGACGCAAATATTACACAAAATGCAAAAAATTTGAATGCGATGCCGCCACAAAATGCCGTTAATATTATGCTCGGCATGGAAGATCAAGATGTAATTGATGTTTTACGAAAAGTTGAACAAATTGCACAAGAAACAAATACAAGCTCTTTAGTTGCGTTCTGGCTTTCACTTATGCCACCAGATCGAGCAGCAATTATTCAGCGTAAAATGGCAAATACAACTCTTGTTGAGTAGCAACCAAATAAAAAAGAAGCCATAAAGGCTTCTTTTTTATTTTAAATTCTATCAAGTCTTGGAATATCAATATCGTAATCAACGCCAGAAATATCAAAACCATTTGCTGCTAAAAAGTCATGCTGATAACCAGCAAGATCAGCATAATCGCTAACATTATCTTGCGTGATTTTTTCCATAATCGAGTTGACCTCACTTTGCACTTTTTCATCCATTTCCCAGTCATCAATTCGAATACGATTTTCATTATCAACGGGAATTATTTCGGATGTATAAAGACGCTCTGCAAATAATCGTTCAATTTGCTCAATACAACCCTCATGCGTTCCTTGCTTTTTCATAACCTTGAATAAAACAGACAAATAAAGAGGAATGATAGGAATAACAGCACTCGCACGGGTTACTAAGCCCTTATTTACCGAAACAAAGGCTCTACCCTTTAGGGGGGCCATTTTTTTTTCAATCAATGCAGCAGTTTTTTCTAAATGCTCCTTTGCCTTGCCAATTGTCCCATCACGATAAATTGCATGTGACAATACAGGCCCAATATAAGAGTACGCAACTGTTATACAGTCATTTTTAAGCACCTCATTTTTTTGCAAACAGTCAATCCATAACTCCCAATCTTCACCGCCCATCACCTTAATCGTATGAGCAACTTCTTCATCACTAGCTTGCTCTGCCGTAACTTCTTTTAAAGTACCAGTAAAAGGATCGACCGTGATGCCTGAAAAACTTTTTTTGAGAGGCTTTAAAACTGATTTATACAAAACCCCATCATTTGGATCTTGGCGAACAGGGCTTGCAAGACTATACACAACCAAATCAAAGGTGATATTATTTTTTTTTGCAACTTCGACAACTTGATTTTTAATTTCATTTGAAAATGCATCCCCGTTAATGGAAAGTGCAAAAAGATTTGTTTTTTTTGCCGCAGCGTCAAAAGCAAGGTTGTTATACCAACCGGGCGTTCCGCCTTTGCTTTCAGAACCTTCTTTTTCAAAAGAAACACCAACCGTTGCTGCCCCGTAACCAAAAGCAGCAGTAATTCGACTTGCAAGTCCATACCCATTTGAACAGCCAAGCACTAGAACGTTTTTAAGAGAATTATTGCTTTTACGCTCAGAAATTTTATTTTGGACGTATGCAATTTGCTGTGCAACAGATTCTCTACAACCAACAGGATGAGCATTTAAACAAATGCTATTACGAATCATAGGTTTTATAATCATTATTATTCCTTAATATAAATTTTATTAATGATAGACAAAAGTTTAAAATATGTCAATGATTTTTAAAACAGAGAGTAACGATTATAAAATATTTTTAAAGTTTCCTAAAGAAACAAAATTATTAAGATTTTTTTCTTTGATAATGCCAATACGTAAAAGAAATTTCTTGCACAGTTTGTATAGGAGAAATCTCAACGGGATGCCATTCAGCTTGAATATCAATATTTGGAAAATACGCATCAGCAACAGTTTCATGATGAATTTTAGTCAGAAGAATATCGCTACAATACGGTAAAAATTGCTCATAAATACTTTGTCCACCAATAATAAACAGTTCCTTATCTGGATAATTTTTTGCTTTTGCAAAAACGTCATCAATATTTTTACAAAAATACAAATCCTTAACGCTCTGGAATGTTTCTGTCCTGCTTAATACAATATTAATACGATTTGGCAATGGTTTTTGATTAAGAGAGAGAAATGTTTTACTTCCCATAATAACAATATTATTCGTTGTAAGTGCTCGAAATCGTTTAAGATCAGCACTAATACGATATAAAAGTTGCCCTCTATACCCAATTCCCCAGTTACGATCAACGGAAAGTATCGCTGTAATTTTCATATTGCTACCGATATTTTACCGTCAAATTTATTTGCTTGATAATTTTCTAGCATAAAATCTTCTACTTTTGCAGAATAAAAATCTTTTAGCTCAGAATTTATGGCAAAAAGCGGCGCCTCATATTGTGGATTTTGGATGAGTTGTTCTATAAGTGGAATGTGACGATCGTAAATATGTGCGTCAGCAATGACATGAACAAGTTCGCCTGCAACAAGATTTGATACATGGGCAAAAAGATGTATGAGTGCGGCATATTGTGTTACATTCCAATTATTTGCAACAAGCATATCTTGTGATCGCTGATTTAAAATCGCATTAAGAACATTACCGCTAACATTAAAAGTCATACTATACGCACAAGGATATAAATTCATCGCGTGTAAATCATTATGCACATAAATGTTTGTCATAATGCGCCGTGAGGCAGGATTATGCATAAGATCGAACAAAACACGATCCACTTGATCAAACCCCCCTTCACGATATTGATGTTTCACGCCAAGTTGATAACCGTATGCTTTGCCAATACTCCCTGTTTTATCAGCCCACGCATCCCAAATATGACTATTTAAATCATGCACGTTATTAGATTTTTTTTGCCATATCCAAAGAATTTCATCAATAGCAGATTTAAAAGCGGTACGACGAATAGTAATCAACGGAAATTCATCCTGAAGATTATAACGATTTACAAGGCCAAAAAGTTTAACCGTGTGTGCAGGGTTTCCGTCTTCCCAATGAGGACGAACAGCTTTATCAGTATCCCAAAAGCCTTTATTAAGAATATCTTTGCAATTTTGAATAAAAATAGTGTCTGCTATGCTCATTGGACATTTTCCTTAACCAGATTTTTCATGCGATCTATAAAAATTTGTTTTACATCATTGCGCAAAGGAATTGTAAAAACAGGATCGCCGACAGTATCACGGCGATACGGCAAATCCGCATTCATTTTATACGCAGGGCTACTACTATCGTTTATCCACCAATGAAGTATTTGTAAATAACAGG
>JBOFTD010000204.1:0-6194 GCA_051651885.1 Treponemataceae bacterium | reverse complement strand
GGCTTTTATTTTGCCCGCTTTTGCGTACAATCCACCAAGCAGTGGAGAATCGTTTTATGGACTTGCAAGCCCAAGCAGTATTGGGGATGGAATGTCCGTAACAAATGGTGCAATCCCAATTTTAACACCAAGTGCAATTATAGCAAACCCTGCAGTAACTGCTGGAGAGCAACGAGTTGTAGTTGATTTATCCTATACGGCAATTCCAAGTTTTGGCGACCAATCAGAATACGGACAAGCATTCAATGCAGGAATCATTATTCCAACAAAGCGTGGTGTTTTTACGGCTGATATGGCAGGCGTTTTTTCTGAGTTTTCCGCTATAAATACCGGAAATAACTTTGTGATTCGCGGTGGTTTTGCAAACGATATTTATGAAAAAATTTATGTTGGTGCAAGTATCGATTTTGGCATGGGATCAAATTTCCTCAAGGAATTTGACTGGTCGTTAAATCTTAATCTTGGAATGATGCACCGTATCGGAACGGTTGGTTTTTTACAAGACCTTCGCTGGGGAGTTTCGCTTACCGGAATAGGAAAACCATTTACTCGCTCTGGAGAAGGAATTTATGAATTTGATGACAAAGCATGGTATCCCGGTATGTTTACTCTTCGTGCGGGAACTGCTGCAACACTCGTCGATATAAAAAACTTCAAAATGGGAGCTTCCATTGATATGGCATTTCCAACCTTTCAAAACCTTCTTTTTGGCGTCGGACTGGGATTTGTTTTCTTTGATATTGTGACACTCAAAACAGCATGGGAAGCAAATGTTCGAGAGATCCAAGCAGGCTATAAAAATATTTATCCATCAGTTAGCGTAAGCGCAAAATTTATAATTGATACAAGTCGTGCCGCATTCTTGGCAAAGCAAGGATGGCAACAAAGTGAAATTGTCCCCAAAGTAGCGTATAAACATTTTGACGGCGACGTAGCAGCATTTTCTGGCGGCGCAACAATGTATTTTGGGTTACGCGATAACCAAGCACCATCTATCATTCTGTGGGAGGAATAATGAAACAGATTTTTATACTATTTACACTAATTTTATGTTGCCCCTCTTTTTTTGCTCAGGAAAAAAGCACTCAAAATAATGACACCGTATATATTTCGCCAAATAACAATGGAATACAAGACGCTTTAGTTATTCCTCTAAAAATTCGTGATAAGCGCTACATCGAAGAATGGAGTTTAATAATTACCGACGAAAATGGCACTATTGTTCGCACCATTGCAAATAAAGAAAAACGTCCAGACCGAATGACCTTTAAAGTCTTTTTTCAACAATTATTTAAGAAAAAAACGGGAGTTGATATTCCACCAAGCATTACGTGGAATGGTTTAAACGATTCTAGCGAGTTAGTTCCTGATGGTATTTATTATTATCATGTAACGGCAACTGACGACAATGGCAATTTTAGCAAAACAAATCCATTGCGAGTTGTAGTGGATACTATTGCACCAACACTTAATTTACAAAAATTTCCAAATGCTGCGGCTTCAGTTTTTAGCCCCGATGGAGATAGTAACAAAGATACATTGCAAATCACACAAAGCGGCAGCATTGAACATAAATGGCAAGCAAAAATCACCAATGTAGCAGGCGAAACAATTCGTTCTTTTGAGTGGAACGACCAAGCTCCACAATCTTTTAGCTGGGATGGAAGAAACAACAAAGAAGAAATCGTTCCTGATGGCGTTTATTCATACACGATTTCTTGCTCCGACCTTGCAGGCAATTTTGTCACCGATAGACTTTTAAATATCGTCGTCGATACTATTAAGCCTGTTATTGCAATTACAATAGACACGAATGCATTTTCGCCAAATGGAAACGGCGTTAAAGACACACTGACCTTGTTACCAACAATAAGCTCAACGGCGGGCTTAGTTGAGTGGAATATTAGCATTATTGATGCAAAAAATTCAGTTTTTAGAACCTATAGCAGTAATGACAAAAAAATCGACAAAATTGATTTTGATGGAAAAAATGATTTAGATGAAAATATTCCTGAAGGAATGTATCAAGCTGATTTTAAAGTGCTCTATCAAAATGGCTATAATCCACAAATAAAATCGCCATTATTTGAACTCAATATAACGCCTCCAAAAATCACACTTTCGACAAAAGAGCATATTTTCTCACCAGATGGAGATAGTATAAAAGATACGATTACCTTTCAGCAAACAACGAATTCTGTCGCAACATGGCAAGGCGAAATTAAAGACAGCCAAGATAACATAGTGCGCACTTATGATTTTGGAAATACACTACCACAAAGTACTGTATGGGATGGTTTTACCGACAAAAAAACACTTGCAGAAGATGGAATATACACATACGTTGTTACTGGAAATGATAATGCAGGAAACACGGGAATTGCAACAACAAAATCGTTCGAGTTAAATACTGGCACGACAGAGGTTATTCTTACCGTAAACCGCCCCGCATTTTCGCCAAAGGCAGAAAATAATATTATAAGTTTTATTCCGATAGTAAAAACCAAAAGCGAAATTGTCAGCTATGTCATAACTATCCGTGATAGCAAAAATAAAATTGTCTACACGGCAGAGGAAAATGCAAATCTTCCTGAAAAATTTGACTGGAATGGCGTTGATTCAACTGAAAATATAGTTTCCGATGGCAATTACGTGGCAACAATCGAAACTATTTCAGATAATGGGGTAAAGGCAAAATCATCCGCACCCGAATTTGCCGTTGATACTATCATACCGAGTGTTACAGCCTCCGTCGCATACACTATTTTCTCACCAAATGATGACGGCAAAAAAGATATTCTTCCTTTTATTATAGAAACGACAAAAGATTCTGTATGGACGGGTGAAATTAGTGATGGAAACAAAATTGTTCGCCATTATGAATGGAACGGAAAAGTTTCATCTTTTGATTGGGATGGAAAAGATGATATTGGAAACCCCGTAGCTGATGGAAAATATAACTTTATCATTAAAACAATGGACACCGTTGGTAATCAAGCTGAAGCAAAAATTGATAGCATTATTCTCGATACACGCACACCAAAAGCATATATTACGCTATCACAGTCTCTTATCGTTCCAAGTGAGAACAGTAAAAATGCAACGCAAAATATTGGATTATCCGTAAACATCACAGAAAGAATTGAGCAGTGGCACATTTTTATAAAAGAATTTGATACAAATAAAATAGTTAAAACATGGAATAATGAAACAACAGCAAACTTTCCAAAAGAGTTACAATGGAATAGCAAAAACGATGATGATACCCTTGTACAAGGAGAATTCTACGTTGAACTACAAATTCTATATGAAAAAGGTGATGAGTTACTTGAAAAATCTACAAATTTTGTAAGCTGGATGACACCACCAGAATTAAAGGTCACCACAAGTCCCACATACTTTAGCCCTGATAACGATGGTATTGACGATGATTTATTCATTACTTTGCAAGCAGAAAGTAAAATTCCGTTTGCAAAATGGACATTTGAAATTTTTGATCCACAAAACAATTCAAGTTTTTGGCAAACTGGTGGAAAAAGCACCATTACCGAACAACTTACATGGGATGGAAAATCAAATAAAGGCGAGCTGGTACAATCAGCAACCGATTATCCGTATACTTTCACCGTAACTGATACAATGGGGATGACATCAAAAACTGAAGGCTTTATTGCCGTTGATGTACTGGTTTTGCGCTTTGGTGATATCCTCAAAATTCAAATACCATCAATTGTATTTACAGATAGCCGCGATGATTTTGTGGGATTAGCAAATGATGTTATTGAAAAAAATAATTTTGTTCTCCGTCGAATTGCAATTAGCTTAAATAAATTCAAAGACTACAAAGTAGTAATTGAAGGACATGCAAATGCGGTTGATAGAACAGCAAAGGAAGCCGCATTCAATTTAACACTCTCAGATCGCCGTGCAAAAGCAATTCGTGAGCGCCTTATAAAACTTGGTGTTGATGGAAATCGATTAAGCACCATTGGCAAAGGTGATGCAGAGCCCATTGTTCCTTATGCAGATCGTGCAAACTGGTGGAAAAATCGTCGAGTTGAATTTATTTTGATAAAATAATAAAAATATCCCAATAAAAAATCACGAAAAAAGGACTGACAATCTAACATTAGATAATCAGTCCTTTTTTTTATTTAAAAATTTTAATTAAAATCATTATTTATAATTCTGAGCGATATTTTGCAACAGTGCGTCGTGCAATAACAATTCCCTTTACTGCAAGTTCTTGCACAATTTTTTCATCGGATATTTTTTTATTCAATTGCTTAAAATTATTCATAATTTCGACAATATGCATTTTTACCACATCGCGCGAAATAGCAGGTTTTGAAAGAGCTGCTGTTGCATTTTGTTTTTTTTGCATTGTCGATGATGAAAAAAAATATTTAATTTCAAAAATTCCCCAATTGCATTGAATAAATTTTCCATTTGCAAGTCGCGATACCGTTGTTTCATGCACATCAATACTTTGGGCAACATCTTTTAATCGTAGCGGCTTTAAATATTTTTGCCCTCTCAAAAAAAAATCGTGTTGAAAATTCAAAAGTGCCTGTGCAATTTTGTATAAAACATGCGTTCGCATATTAACCGTATTTAAAAGCCACTGTGCTGAGTCAATCTGTTTTTTAATAAAATCATTTATATTTTTTTCATCAGAAATATTTTTTCGCAATGCAATAAATTCTTGTGAAATTTCTGCAATGGGGAGCTGATTATTACTGATATGCACCGTAATTTTTTTTAACTCATTATCATATTCCATCAGAATTTCAGGAATAATATATTCTGACTTTTGGAAATCACAATTATGCGATGGATACGGCTGCAAATTTTTAATAACCGCAAGAGCATTTTCAATTTCAGCGAGAGAATAATTTTTTTGCGTTTCATTATTTTTTTTATCTGAGACAAGTTTCTTTTTTATTACAGAAATACGCGGATTTTCTAAAAAATTAAAATAGTCTTTTAAAAGAAGCACCGTTAAAGAATTTGCATTTTTATATTCCGCCTGAAATAAAAGATATTCTTGCAAATTTTTGCTTGCACACCCTTTTGGGTCAAGATTTTTTACCACCTGCAAAGATTTTTTCAAAAGTTTTTCCTGCTTCGGTGTTAAAAGTGGAATTTTTTTTATAGAAGCGTCAAAAAATAAATTTGGAGGATCTTCAATACAGAATCCATATTGATTTAAATTTTGAATTATTTTTTTACAAAGCTCTGTTTCTTCACTAGATAAAGAGCATAATTGTAATTGTTCTAAAAGATGTGATTGTAATGAAAAATGTTCATCAGGGCGACTTTCCAAAAAATTTTGCAAGTTATCAGAGTCAATCATCGTTTTTTGCATCGATGAGGGGCGTTCACGTTTTGACAATAGAGAACTTTCAAGAGGATCTTTTTTAAGCTCTAATGCAGGATTTTTATCAATTTCACTCAAAATAAATTCGCGTAATTCCAGCGTGCTTAAGCCAAATAATGAAAGCGATTGTATCATTTGAGTTGAGAGTTTTAAATCTTGCTTTTGCGTTTGCAAAAATGAAAGTTGCACGAAAAAATCCTACTAATTAAAATTTATGTGATCGCACAAATATTATCGATGCCGTTAAAATTAAAAATAACAAAAAAGTTGCAATAATAAACAGTGCAAATTGTGCATTATACCCAATTATTACATAGACGAGAATTCCCATAATATAGAGACTTAGATTGACGATAAAATATGTAACAACCGTAAAAAAAGGAATGAATAGAAGCCAATAAAATTTAACAAACGTTTTTTCCTTCAATCGAAATTTCCATGCAATCGCAGCAACCAAAATCGATAATATTAAATAAACAAAAGGTCGGATTCCGCGATTACAAAGTGATTGATAATACAATTCGTACGAAAATCCATATTTTTCAGCGATTGGTAAAAACCGAATAATTGACGCTAACTGCATATTTTTAGGGCCTTGTGCCGCTTGTGTTAGTAGTAAAAAATCCTCAAATGGCAACGACAAAACAAAAATCCTTTGTTGTTCATCTTGATTCAACGGAAAAATATAATACGGATTTAAGGTTATCTTCGGATTCTCTCTATCAACAGCATTCAAAAGCAAATACGGGACACGTTGATTGCTCGAAAATGTTGCTTGGTTCGTAATTGATTTAAAAGAATCTTCATTCAAATC
>JBOFTD010000203.1:0-30240 GCA_051651885.1 Treponemataceae bacterium | reverse complement strand
CAGCAATGGAGTTGATTATGGAAAATTGGATGGCTACTCGGCGTGAGTATGAAAAAAAGCAAACTCGCCAAATGTATTATTTTTCGGCTGAGTTTTTAATGGGACGTGCTTTAAGCAACAATCTTATCAACACGCTCATCAAGGATAATGTTCGCGGCGTTCTTAATGAACTCAACATAGATTACAATATGATTGAAAATGAAGAGCCTGATGCAGGGCTTGGAAACGGAGGGCTTGGTCGTCTGGCTGCTTGTTTTTTAGATTCTTTGGCAACGCTTGATTATCCGGGACATGGTTATGGCATTCGCTACGAATATGGCATGTTTGAGCAGCATATTGTCGATGGTTATCAAGTTGAATATCCTGATAATTGGCTAAAACACCGAGATCCTTGGGAAGTAAAGAGAGCCGATCTTTCGGTTACCATAAAATTCGGTGGATATGTCGGAACAACAAAATGGCCTGACGGCAAAGATAAGTTTTTTGTTGATAACGCAGAGATCGTAACGGCAACACCTTATGATATGCCCATCGTTGGCTTTGATACAAAAACAGTGAATACCTTGCGCTTATGGCAGGCAACTTCTCCTGATGGATTTGACTTGCAACTTTTTAACGACATGAACTATCATCGTGCTGTTGAGCGTCAAAATAATGCAGAAAATATTTCTCGTGTGCTTTATCCAAATGATTCAGGGCCTTCGGGAAAAACGTTGCGATTAAAACAGCAATATTTTTTCACTTCAGCAAGCTTGCAAGATCTCGTGCATCACTTTGTAAATGAGCATGGTACCAATTTTGAGCTTTTTGCAAAGTTCCACGTAATTCAATTGAACGACACGCATCCTGTTGTTGCAATTCCTGAACTTATGCGCATCTTGATGGATGAATACGAGCAGGGCTGGGATGACGCATGGAAGATTGTAACAAAGGTTTTTGCGTACACTAATCATACTATTTTATCCGAAGCGTTGGAAAAATGGCCAATTCCGATTTTTCAAGAATTATTGCCTCGCATTTATCAAATTGTTGAAGAAATTAATCGTCGCTTTAATATTGAGTTGCACGAGAAGTTTCCAAACGATTACCAAAGACAAAATAGCATGGCAATTATGGCAAATGGCATGATTCACATGGCATGGATGGCAATTCACGCAGGATTTAGCGTTAATGGCGTTGCAGCCCTTCATACGGAGCTTTTAAAAACAACGGAGCTTAGACAGTGGTTTGAGCTTTATCCGCAAAAATTTAACAATAAAACGAACGGAATTACGCAACGGCGCTGGCTGCTTTCGGCAAACCCTCTTTTGTCAGATTTTATTTCAAAAAGAATTGGCGATGGCTGGAAAAAAGATTTGACTCAGTTAAAAAAGCTTGAAAAATATGCAGATGAAGACGCTTCAATAGAAGAGTTTTTGCAAATCAAGAATAAAAATAAAGAAATTCTTGCAGAATTTTTAAAAGATAAACAAAATGAGTTTTTAAATCTCGACTCCATTTTTGATGTGCAGATTAAACGTTTGCACGAGTATAAGCGTCAAATGCTTAACATTTTACACATAATGTATTTGTATAATCGTCTCATTTCGGATAGTGATTTTAACCCTCCTGCACGAACGTTTATTTTTGGTGCAAAGGCTGCCTCGGGATATCGCAGGGCAAAATCGATTATCAAATTGATTAATACGGTTGCGGATCGAATTAATAATGATCGACGTGTGAAGGGCAAGCTTCGCGTTGTGTTTGTTGAAAATTATTGTGTAAGCACGGCAGAAAAAATCTTTCCTGCTTCTGATGTTTCTGAGCAAATTTCAACGGCAGGAAAAGAGGCTTCTGGCACAGGGAATATGAAGTTTATGCTCAATGGTGCTTTAACGTTGGGAACGCTTGACGGTGCAAATATTGAAATCGTTGAGGAGGTTGGAAACGAAAATGCGTTTATTTTTGGATTAACCGCCGAGGAAATTCAAAAAATTGAGAGCGAGCATAGTTATAATCCGCAAAAATATTTGGAGAGAAATCCGCATCTTGCACAGGTTATGAATCAATTAATTGATGGCACGTATGATACGACACAACAACTTTTTAGAGAGTTGCATAGTTCATTAGTTTATGGTGTTGATGGACAGCGTCCTGATGTGTATTACGTCTTAGCAGATTTTGATTCTTATGTTGAGGCACAAGAAAAACTTGCAGCAGTCTATACTGACCGAAAAAAATGGGCAAAAATGGCAATTCTAAATGTTACACGAAGCGGTAAGTTTTCGTCAGACAGAACAATCGAAGACTATGTAAAAGATATTTGGAAAATGGAAAAAGTGATTGTTGAATAATAAAAAACCACAGAGAAATCTGTGGTTTTTTATTTTAATTTTCTATTTTACCATGTAGTAATTGAAACTCTTTTTTTGTTAGTATGTTGTAAGTGTCATCTTCTGCTAAAAGACAAATTTCTTGCTGGTTATTTATAGCGTCGGTTTCTTGCTGATAGTCGAAAGTAGCTGCATTTTGTTGTGTTCGTATCGATTTTATTGTAAATGGCGGATCTTGTCCCGCAATTGAATCAAAACTAAACCACTGACTATGTTTTTTTTCATAAAAAGGGCGAAATGAATTAAGTTCTTTGTCATACTTAGCAAGAAAATCTTTGTTTTTTGCAATTTCTCTAAAAACGCCTGCTAATCCGTATACAACATCCGGCGATTCCCCCACCGATCCATGTGTAAAACCTAAATTATGCAAAACTTCATGCAAAATAGTTCCCGCGTGATAATATGAGTCTTGCACATAACCGCCTTCATCTAAATTTGCATGGCTCGGAAAAGCAAGCCACGAGCGGTAATTATCTTTGTAATACGTTGTTGGATGGTTATATCTAAATGTTCCTACGACTCCGACAGCGGCAACAGCACCCAAGGATATTTTTCGAATCTGAACATGATAAGTTGAATTTTGCAAAATATATAAGAGTCGATCGGGGTCTGCCTTGTCGCCTACTTTTGTTGAGCCTAATGGGCCTGTCCCTGCACGACGAAGATACATAGGCGTTTCCTTTACCGCTTGGGAAAATTCTGGTGTATTAAGAACAAAACGAACAAAATCCATTCCGCGAAGCATGTATCGCTTGCCTTTTGCCGTAAAAATTCGAGCTCGTTTTTTTTGTTCCTCTGTTGGATTTTCAGGACGACCGGGATCTTTATCCTCTACATTAAAACCTGCAAATTGTATATTAAAATAGGGATACTGTTTTGCTTTTTCCTCTGTTGACAGCGTAAGTTTATCATTAATCATCAAATCAGTTGGTGCTAAAGCTGATTGGCTACAACCAAACGTAAAAATAATTATTCCGAGTATAAGAGTGTAAAAAAAATATTTTTTCATTTATAGCTCCTTAATATTAAAATCGGCGTACAAATTCAATTCCGATTTGTAACGAATCAAGATTGATATTTCTGTTGAATCCATTGACATACAAAGATTTACTTATTGAACTTGTAATTAAAGGATATGCGGTGTAGGAGAAAAAAGTTGCTAAAAATGCTTTTTTGCTTACCGCAAACTCAAAAGCCACACGAGATTTTATCCCAAAGGCTGCAAGGTATAAGTCGATCGTAGGCGAAATAGTATCTTCAATAATTCCGACATATTCCAATGTTGCACCAGTTTGTAAAATACTTACAGATCCATCCATCGTGAAAAATATTTTATTTGTAATAGGAAGTTTATACCCAAACCCAATGTCGATAATTCCCATAACCCAACCCGTAACATCAAGTTGGGCTTGTAGTCGGAATAAAAGGTTATTGCGAAAAATATACTGATACGATCCTCCTAATGCAAGACCAAATCCTAAATCATTGCTAGTCCAGTTTTTAAGTTGTTTTGCATGCCAAAGTTTATTTTCGTAGCTTGCAAGTTCTTGAATTGGAAAATTTTGTAAAAGAAACCCACTGTGTACTGACCATCGATGAAATCCTCCAGACAGAAGATCTACTTGAGTGCTTGTCGTTGTTTTTTGTGCATAGATCTGCGTGATTATGAAAATTATACCAATGATGGCAAAATATTTTTTGTGCATAAAATATCTCCTCATAGTTGCTTAAAATTATTTGATTTTTTAGGTAGAGCTACATAAAAGGCGGATTGCTTTTGGAATAATAGCAGAGAAACTATATTTTGTCCATGCGCTAACGATGTGATTCTATTTTTTCATCCGCCGTTATAAAAAGATGTTCGCAAGATATTGACTTTTATTTAAAAACATGCGAGCATTGTTGGACTCTTACGGTAGTCCCGAGAGGAGGTGATTATACTATGCAAATTATGATTGATGATTCTGAAAACCTCGAAAAAGCAATTAAGCGTTTTAAACGAATGGTTGAAAAAGAAGGTATTATTCGTGAATGGAAAAAACGAGAATTTTTTGAAAAACCATCCACAATTAAAAATCGTAAAAATAAGTCGATGCAACGTAAATTGATGAAAAAAACGCGAAAAGGCGGGCGAGATTCAAGTTCGAGGGCGGCTTACTAATTGTGATTTTTGTAAATGTAAAAAAGGAGAAGGTCTTTATAACCCTGCTCCTTTTTTTATTCCTTTCTTGTGTCCTTCCTCCTTTTGAGCAGCAACGTGATATTCCAACTTTTGATATTTTATGGCACCCCATTGATGACGGGTTGAGTTTTTTTACTCACACAATAGAATATCTCCCGTTACAATTTCATGTAGTAAAAATTGATTTGACAAAAATAAGTCCTTTTTCTGCAATTGAAAGCGTTTCTCAACCAAATGAAAATTTTTTAGCTAGCCAAAATTCTGAAGATAAAATTTATTTTGACGGCGAAACAACGCGATATTTTGCAAAAAAAAATAACTGCATCGTTGCCGTAAATATGAATCCATTTGATTATCCTTTTTCTCGTTTTAGTAATGTGCGACAAATAAATGGTTTGTATATGCTTGAGGGAAAACAATTATCTCCACCTCTTAAAAAATATGCTGCATTGCTCTTTTTAAAAGATGGTGAAAATTTTTCTGCTCATATTGTCGATTCTCAGATAGAAATTGATAATTTTGAAAATGTTTTTTATGGCTTTGGCGGTTTTTGGACAATTCTTAAAAATAAAGAAATTCAGCCTTTTAAGAATTATCGCAATTCGCGTACGGCAATTGGATATGCAGATCAGGGAAAAACTTTGTATATTCTTGTTGTGTCTGCAGAAAATAAAAAAAAGAGTTTGGGTGCAAGCTTTGAAGAGACAGCCCAGATCATGTTGCAGCTGGGGGCAACAAATGCAATTATGATGGATGGTGGAGGATCAAGCACGCTTGTTGTGAATAAAAAACTGATAAATCAAGATACTTCAGAAAGAGTGGTAGGGAATAATCTTGGATTTATAAAAAAATTGTGAGGGAGTCAAAGGGGCAAAATTTCTTTTAATTTATCATTGGTGTCCATTCTTAAATCTCTTTACAAATTAAAAAAAATATGTATATAATAGAGAAAAGAAGCTTTTATTATTTCAAATAACGAAGTTTTTTCTTTACAAATTATGAAATTAATTTTTTTTAGTGTACTTTTTATGAGTTTTTTTCTCTCTTGCAGTTCAAATGTGCCAAGTATTCGCTCAACACGCCAAAAATTAATTTTTTCGTATGAGGGTGAAACGCACGTGCCTGTATTAAGTTTATCGGCGTTTGTCCTTGTTGGTGGTTCATACGATAGAATTATGTATATCGATCTTGAGCATGAAGAAACAAAACTGCGTTGGACAATAAGCGACTTAACTTTTATGGGCAACACAAAAGAGACATGGTTTGGATCGGCTTCGATTCGTTCTCCATGGCAACTGCCTTTTCCCTCAGGTAAGTATTTGATTACGGTTACTGATACGGCACAAGATACAACGCGATCCTTTTTCGATATGGCATATCCTGAAAAATTTTTGAGTCTTTCATTGGTTGAGGCAAAAGAAACAGCAGAGTTTCAATCTTTGACGGCAGAATATTTGGTTATCTATTCTGATGAAAATGAAATTTTATATTTTGATCAAGAAGAGTCCGAGCTTTCTACAACAGAGGGAATTCTTGGTGCGTATCCTATCGCTGCGTCTTATCGCATATTTAAAACAAGCTCGACTGTTTCTTATGGAGTGATGATGCCTGCAACGCATATAAGTAAGGATATTCAATGAGTGAGTATTCGCTAGAAAATAATTACGAAAACGATGCTGAAGAAAGCTCCTCGCAGAAATTTTATCGTACGATTCGAACTTTTGTTTTGCGTGAAGGGCGAATGACCGACAAGCAACAGCGTGATTATCAAACACTGAGCGGAAAATGGCGACTCCCGTATAGTGACGCTCCGCTGAATTTTATTAATATTTTTAATAATACTAACCCGCTTGTAATAGAAATTGGTTTTGGCATGGGACATGCAACGGCAAAAATTGCCCAAGCAAATCCGCATATCAATTACTTGGGCATCGAAGTGCATCGAGCGGGGGTTGGCAGACTTTTGGGGGAAATTAATAAAAATGATTTGCAGAATTTATATATTATTGAGCATGATGCACTTGAAGTGATTAAAAACATGATTCCTGATAAGGCGATTTCTGCTTTTCATATTTTTTTCCCCGATCCATGGCCCAAAAAAAAACATCATAAGAGGCGTCTCATTAAAGGCTCTAATATTGATTTGTTCGCACAAAAACTTTCGCCCGATGGATATTTATACATGACAACTGATTGGCAGCCTTATGCAGAATTTGCTCTTTGCGAATTAATAGCAAACAACGATCTTGAAAATGCTTATTCCGATTTTGCACCTAAACAAGAATGGCGACCTAAGACTAATTTTGAAAGCAAAGGCTTATCAGCACAGCGTGAAATTTTTGAACTTTATTTTAAAAAGAGAAATGAAAATGCTCAAAAGAGTTAAAGAACTTGAAGATTTAATCCAAAAATATCAAAATTCCTATTATAAAAATGAAGCAGAAATTTCTGACGCGGAATTTGATGCTTTATGGGATGAATTGCAAAGGCTTGATAAAGATAACTCGCTTCTAAAAAAAATAGGATCTGATATTCTTCGTGATGGATTTGCAAAAATAAATCATATTATGCCAATGGGAAGTCAAGAAAAAGCGGCAAACGCCTTCGAATTTGAAGCGTGGGCAAAAAAACAAAACTTTACAACTTTTTTAGTTGAGTATAAACTCGATGGCGCAAGCCTTGAGCTTCAATACGAAAACGGTTGTTTTACTTATGGAATTACACGTGGCGATGGAAAAATTGGCGATGACATTACACAAAATGTTTTGAAAATGCAAGGACTCATAAAAAAATTGCAAAAGCCGTTCACTGGAGCAGTGCGTGCCGAAGTTGTTATGACTCATGAAGTGCATAAAAAATATTTTTCTGACAAGGCAAATTGTCGAAATGCTGCCAACGGATTAATGAAGCGAAAAGATGGAAGTGGCTCTGAGTATTTGCAAATTATTTGCTACGACGCCTATTTTTTAACAGATACTCCGTACCTTGATGAAATAGAAAAAATGCAATGGCTTAAAAATCAAGGTTTTCAAACCTCTCCATGTACAATATGCGAGGGCCTTGAGCAGGTAAATAATTATCGAAATCATATAATGGAGGAGCGGAGTGATTTGCCCTATGATATTGATGGACTTGTTATAAAAAATATTTCTCTTGATTATACTGACTTGCAACGAAATCGTCCTGAAAAGCAGATTGCTTATAAATTTAGCCTTGAAGAGGCTGCAACTATTATTCGCTCAATTAATTGGAACGAAAATGGTGCAACGTACACACCGATTGCAGAATTTGACAAAGTTGAGCTTGCAGGAACGTCCGTGCAGCGCGCGAGCCTTAATAATCCTAATATGATTCGGAATCTGAATTTAAAAATCGGAAGCCACGTAATTGTTACCAAACGTGGTGAAATTATTCCAAAAATTGAGAGTCTTATTCAAAATACGCCCGACTCGGTAGCGATTGATTTTCCAACTATGTGCACAACGTGTAATACTCCTCTTGTTGATGAAGGAACGCGTCTTTTTTGCCCCAATCCTGCGTGTAAAAAACGGATTTTGCACCGTATCGAAAAATGGATTTCTGTTCTTGATATTCGAGATTTTGGCGAAACACTGATAAAACGACTTTTTACGCAAGGTAAAATTACGAATCTTGTGGATTTGTATCTTTTAACGACCGAAGATCTTGCAAAACTTGAACGAATGGGTGAAAAAAGTGCAGCAAAAGTTATTCGCTCCCGTGATTCAAAACGCAGTGTTCGATTAGCACAATTTATTGCGGGCTTTGATATTGAAAATATTGGCGAAACTTTAATCGAAAAAGTCATTCAGCAGGGATATGGATCTCTTGAAAAGTTTTTTTCTGCAAGCAAAGAAGATTTTGCACGCATTTATGGCTTTGCAGAAATTACGGCTCAAATACTCGTTGTTGGTTTGGCGGAGTGCAAGGCAGAAATGCTTGAACTTCAAAAATATATCACGATAGAATCTTCTGCGGACGGTGGCGTACTTACGGGAAAATCATTTTGTTTTACGGGAGAGCTCTCTATTAAGCGATCTGAGGCAGAAAATCTTGTAAAGCAAAAAGGTGGATCAATAAAAACAACTATTACAAAAGATTTAAATTATCTTATCGCTAACGATGTAAACTCTGGCTCTTCAAAAAATGTAAAGGCTCACAAATTAGGCATTCCTATTCTTGATGAAAAAGGATTTTTTAATTTAATATAATGAATAAAATGCAGCTAAAATTAAAAATTATTTTTCTCAGTAAAATTCTGTGCCTCGTAATTTTTTTTATAACTCTGGCGATGGCAATATTTATTTTTTTTCAATATAACGAAAGTAAAAAGATTTTTAAGGAGATTTCGATTCCTGAAATAGTTTTTCCCGTTCAAGTCACCATTTTTGGTGTTAGTATTAATACGCTAAGTGGGCAATTTACTTTTTTTTCACAAAATCAGCGTCAAATAGGGCAACTTGAGCGCTCGTGGAATGGCAATAAACTTTTTTTTGATTTTTATTTTATTCGTTTTGGGGATAAAATACTCTATTTTCCGTATCGTTTGTATACAGAAAAGACAAATCAAAAAAGCATGCATTTGGGCACTATTGTAACAAAGTATTATCAATCGCACAAAACAAATAATTTGTATTTTTTTGATCAGCAAACAAAGAAAGAGCAGGCAAATTTTACAAAACTTTTTTATTTTACGCGCATGATGGTGCATCTTCGGATTCCGAAAGAAAATATTGGAATAAAAACACTTGATTTGTCGGTACTTGAATCAAATACTCTTTATATAATCAAAATTGTAGGCGAAAATATTACTCTCGTTTCTGAAAAAGATTATTTTCTATAAACCATTCCGGATTAATTGCTTCCATTCGTAATCGCATCTCCCAATGCAAATGCGGGCCGGTTGAAAGTCCCGTGCTTCCGACCATTCCTATTTGCTGCCCTTGATCAACCATATCTCCCTCTGCAACGATATACTCATCTAAGTGGTAATAAAGACTATATAACCCTGGAAAATGCTCAATGGCAAGGCTATAGCCTGTTGTAACGCGATCTTCAGCAAGGACAACTTTTCCTTTTGCCGTTGAAAAAACAGGTGTCCCCTTTGGGGCTCCAAAATCAATACCATAATGAAGCGATGTTGAAGATCTCCCATCTGAATATGCAAAAACTCTTCGATCAGCAAAAAAAGATGTTTTTCTGTTTGTTTCGATTGGTTTAATAAACCCTTGTCCATCAGATAAATATAACAGTGAATCGTTGTCAACTATTTTGAGAACTTCATTTAAACGCTCAATTTGCTTTGCTCGAGCAGGACTTGCGTCGGTACGAATCGTAGTATTTTGCGCATCAAGATGAATCGTTTCACTAATAAATTCCTTTTTCTTAAGCTGTATAGTCTCTTTTGCAAAAAAATCTTTGTGCGTTTTTTTTGAAGCTTTTATATTAAATGTAATATTGCCCTCGAATTGGATATGATATTCTTTTTGCGTAAAAAAAGATGAAAGCGGAATAAGTGCGATATAAACCGACTGATTCTTTGTTTGGTCGTACAAATAAAAATCGTTGCTTGCAAGCTTTTTTCCATTGCTGATAGAAAAAATGGATGCGTTTCCATTGAACATACTATTTTCAAATTTTATTTTATATGTTGGGCGGTTTTTAAGTGTCAAATAGATAACAAGCGGATCTCCGGGAGTAAGAAAATCGGCATACGATATTTCAGCGGAAAATTTTTTATCCGAAATATAGACCGTCTTTGCAAAAAAAGTATGTGCAAGGGCAAATAAAAAAAACACCATAAAGATTTTATATAATTTCATGCGACTAAGTATATCAAATAAAAAGTTGTTTTTAAAGGCTGTTCGAATGTAAATGAAAAATAATTTTTTTGTAAAAAAATATTGCAAAGTAAAAAAGTATAACGATACGATTAGTTACGCTTTCTTTAGACGAAGGTTCTTTTGGTTGTATGATTATTTACACGCACAAGGTTCTTTTTATAAATAAATCATTTTAGTTAAAAATCCTTTTTTTTGGTCGATAAAAGAAGAACCGTAATGAAATTTTTATTTAAGTCCAGTCAATTTCACAAAAAAGTTCTCATTTTTTTTCTTTATATATTTGTAATGAATTGTATTTTTTCCGAAGATGATTCTTCAGAAAGTGTAACCATTGTAACGATTGAGCAAGCAGAAAGAACGCATTCACAAAAAGATAAAGCGACTGACGAGTCAGTTATTATTTTCTCGGGAGGTGTTCGCCTTTCGGTACAAAAAGATTCTACGACAATTAATATTGCGGCACAATCGGTGCAATTTAATCGGGAACGGCAAACGCTCTATGCAGAAGGCAATATAGTTTTTGAACAAAAAAAAAGTGGTGACGAAGGAGAAACTCTTACCGCAAAAACGCTTCTTTTGAAGATAAAAACGCTCGAGGGAATTTTTGATGATAGTAGAATTGTCCAACAAAAAAGTAACGCTTTAAATTTGTCAAATGGCTCTGTTATGGTTATTTTTTCTGATATTTCGGGAAAAGAGGAGTCGGGAACGGTTGCTTTCAAAAATGCTGATTTGACCTTTTGTGATGTGGAAGATCCTCATTGGAAAATAAAAGCATCCCGTATTTGGCTTTTACCGGGAAATGAGTTTGCGTTTTTTAATGCTCTGATTTATGTTGGCCCTGTTCCCGTCGCGTATTTGCCCTTTTTTTATTATCCAAAAGATGAACTTATTTTTAACCCTGTTTTTGGTTCTCGCACACGGGAAGGTTGGTTCGTACAAACAACGACTTATATTGTTGGACGAAAGCCGTTGCAACAAGCTGATGATGATAAAAGTTTGTATAACTTTATTCAACCAACACAATTAATGGAACAAAAAAGAGAAGGGCTTTTATTGCGGAATTTAAATGATCCTGCAAAAAATATTCCAAAGCATACGGTAAAAATTATTGGGGATTATTATTCGGGGCTTGGGGCGTTGGCTGGAGTGGATACTTCTTTTAAATTTGATTCAGGCATTTTTAAAAACCTCGATTTTAATTTATATCTTGGCTTTAGTCGCAATCTTTACGCAAACCCAAAGGTTGATAGCCAAATTTTCCCTGCAAAATATATTCCCTTTAATCCTGATACGGGAGAAATGGAATGGAATTCTTCTAATTTATTTGGGCTTGTCTTACCCTTTCGATACTCAGCAAACATAAAAATGGATATTAGCCATTCTGTTTTTTCATTGAATATGTCTATTCCGATTAATTCTGATCCCTATTTTAAAGACGATTTTTTAAAGCGTTCGGAATTTATGGATTGGCTTGGATATGCGACAAAAATTGGCTCAAGTTCTTCGGCAACAGAAGATTCAACGGCAGAAAGCTCAATTACCTCGGAATTTTCATGGGTTTTAAGCGGTTCTTTGAGTCCAAAGGTGACAATACTTAATCCCTTTATTACAACGCTACAAATAAGTTCTATTGAATCATCAATTTTATTTCGTTCAAAAGATGACACGACTTTGCATGAATCAAAAAAAAATATTGATCCTTTGCGCAAATTTTATTTTCCTCATCAAATTACGCCTGCAAAATTTAGTGTGAAAATTGGGGGAACTATTTTTAGCACTCAAAGCACAAAAACACGGGAAGCTGCAGAAAAAAAAGAAGAAGAAGATCCTCTTGAACTTGAAATTCCTTTTTTTCTTAGTTTTTTAAAGTCTGCTGAGGAGGAAGAAGAAATAGTCGATCCTGAGGCAATAACTGATCTTGCAGCGGAAGTCGAGATAAGTGATGAGGAAGATGATTCTGAAAGCAACGAGGAAGTAGAAAAGCTCGATAGTGCTACTGTTGAGCTTGATAAGTTATTTTCAGTCGTTTCATTTTCCTCGCCATCAACACAAACTTTTTCTGAAACAAGTTATTCTCTCACCTACAGTATTAACCCCTCGTTTACCTCAACATTTTTGAACGAAACAACGGGGTGGGAGACCGTTAGTGATATTAACTGGACAAAATTTGAATCAACTTATTATCGTATTAATGGAACTGCTTCTATTGATAGCAATTTTTCAATTCGAGATGGATTTTTAGGTGTTGCTAATACGCTTTCTTTTGATGGAAATTATCAAGTCCATCCGGAGCTTTCAGATACACGCTATACAACGGAAGCTTCAAAAAATCAGGTACTTGAAAGTGATTACAATGCGTTAAAACTCGATTTAATAAATACAAATACACTTTCTTTTAAACCCTTTGTGTATACGTCATTGTTTAAAGATAGTTCAATTTCATGGAAAACGGGTGTTCGTGTTATTCAGACAAAATTTACTGGAACGGCAGAAAAGCCTGAGTGGGATTATCAACTTCCTGCGTGGGATGAACGCTCTTTTTCTGATCATAATATTAATGCTGATATTACTGCACGCCAATCGAGCACTATTTTTCAAAGCTTATCTTTGCAGTCAAACTTGCCTCCATTACTTGAAAAATATACAGGAAAATTACGGTTTGGGTTTCCGTATACGGAACTTGCAGTAGATACTGGATTTGAAAAAAAGACGGCTGATGATGAGGAGTGGACAAAGCTTCCGATTAATCAAACGGCAACTTTTTCAATGCCTCTTTGGAATAGCACTTTAAAGTTATCTCAATCCTTTCGGTATGATTTTGAAGACGATCGCTTTGATAATTTTTCTGTTTCTGCTGATTATGCAGGATTTAGCGTTGCGTATCGAATGCTTTATACTTATAACTATAAATATGATGCAGGCTGGGTTGCCGAAGAAACGCAGACTTTTATTCCGTATGCTCTCACTGTCGGCTATCAAAGTGGAAATTATGATTTAAAATGGGGAAATGAAGATGTACTGTTTTCCTTATCATTGAATACGAATGTTACGGCAGATTTGGTTCGTCCAACTAATAGTAGTTTTACTTTCGCTCCAAGCATATCGATAAAAATTAAAAATGCACTTGAACTTTCTTTTTCAGCAAGCTCAGAAAACAAAGTTATTTATAGATATATTCAAAATATTAATAAATCAGGCTTAGAAATTCCGGGAGAAACAAATTTTTTTGTTGACCTTTGGAATTCTTTCGCATTTTGGGATGAGAATTTACGAAAATCTTCTGGTTTTAAAATAAAAAGCTTTAGTTTCAAAGCGACTCATGATTTACATGATTGGTCTTTCTCGGCAGAAGTTCGAATGACGCCACGTCTTTTATATACTTCTGATCGAAAGCCTTACTATGATTTTAGTCCCTATTGGTCAGTTTCAGTCATTTGGAAACCTTTTGCAAGTATGAAAACAACATTGGTTGACGATTATGGAACAATCAAACTTAATCCGCAAGAAGATTAAAAATTTTTGGAAAAGTAGATTCTGTTTTGATAGAGTTTTTTCTTTTAAGAGCTGTCGACTTTGTGAAAAATTTTTTATTAGAGAAATTACAAACGAATTATGCGTGATTTGGTGAGTGTTTCATTGCCGTCTTTGGTTATGAGAATATCATTTTCAAGGCGGACGCCGCCCAAAACGGGATCATACAGTCCTGGTTCAAGGCTTGCAATCATTCCGCTCAAAAAAAGGATATTTTTATCGGCGTCTTTTCGAATAAACGGATGCTCATGTGCCTCAAGTCCAATTCCATGTCCAAGTCCGTGTGGCATCACTTTTTTTTCCTTTGCAAAAATTTTTTCTACAGCAGTGGCGGCTTCTTTTACTGGTATGTTTGGAGCATAGAGTTTTTCAGCCTTGCTATATGCCTGTTCAACAAGGCTGATCAATTTTTCTTGCTCATCATTACTATTTTTTGCAAAGGTAATTGTTACGTCGCTGCCATACCCCTCATAAACCAAGCCAAAATCTAAAATAGAAAGCCCGTCGGTTGCAAAAGGGTTTGCTGTGTATGATGGAAAGCAGTGAATACCAAAACTTCGCTCGCTACCTGCGGCAAGGGTTTCAAAGCTTGTTCGCTCACAGCCTGCACTGCGACATTCTTTTTCAATCAAAAGAGCTGCATCCATTTCTGTTTTTATCGTGCCGGCAATCACTTTTTGTTCAATTATATCAATTAAATCATTCGTGATATTTGCCGCCTTCCGATGCAGGGCAATTTCGTGCTCATCCTTAATAGATCGCATTTTTTTTACAAAATCAAAGCAAAGATTTTCACGGCAATAAATATCAAAGTGTGGAAGATGATCAACAAACCGCAAAAAAGTCGGATACGGTGTTGTCGGAGAGATTTCAATATTTGATCGCGAAGAAATCTTTAATTCTTTGAGCATTCCCTCGATTGCAAGCAAAACATTTCGCTTGTATTTAGTGAACGGAATAATTTTATCAGCATGAGCCATTTTGTTTGCAAGATTAATATCCCACGGCGATACAATCGTTTTACCGTCAAATCGAATTGCTAAAAGTGCATCGTGTGGCTGGCCGCAAAAGTATCGAACAGCGGGATTTCTGCAATGCTCAAAATCCTCAAAAAAAACAACGGTAATTTTATTTTCTTGCATAAAGGAGGATAAAGCATCAATTCGCGATTTGTAAATAGCCTCAAGCATGAAACTTTTCTCCTTTATATTTTTTAGACAAGGTAGCCAAAAATCAAGAATAGCACGGCACTAATTCCTGCGGCAATAAATCCATAGGGGATTTGCGTCAGTGCGTGATCAAAATTATTACATCCTGCAGCGGCAGAAGTGATAACGGTCGCGTCAGAATAAAAGCAAATATGGCTTCCAAAAACGCCTGCAGAAAGAACGGCAGCAACAACGAGCGTCATATCCGCGTTTAAGGCTGTGGCAAGCGGAATAACTATTGGCAATGCAATGATATACATTCCCCAGTTTGTTCCTGTAATAAATTCTGTTATGGCAAGAATGATAAATACAATCAGTGGCATAAGCTGCGGTTTCATAATTGGGCGAGCGGCATTTATAACATACTCGGTAAATCCAATTTGCTTATTCATAGCAGCAAAAATAAAAGCAAGCACCATCAACATCAAAGGCAACATCATGTTTTTCAATCCTTTAAGCGTGGTGTCTGTAAAATCCTCTGCGGACATAACATTTTGACTCAAATAAAGAATAAACATAAACGCCATTGTAAAAAGAACTCCAATAAGCATATCAACGTCAAAATAAATCGTTGAAACAATTAATACAAGAATCGGTAGGACAAAATTATAAATGCTTGGCTTTTTTTTGAAATGTTTTTCTGTTTTTTTTCCGCGAATATCAATTTTTGAAGATCCCGGGGGAGCAAGCTCGCCACCATTTGCAACCCGCTCTTCAGCCTTTTTCATGTACCCGAGGGGAGGAATAACGCCAAAAATAACCAGCGGAACAATCAAAGCGGCTATCCATCCATAAAAATTATAGGGAATTGTTTTGATAAAATACATAATTCCCTCGCCTGCAGGAGCCCAGCCATTTGTCTCTAAAATGCGAGAACAAAAAATTGCCCACGTCGAAATAGGAATCAGAACACACAGGGGAGCTGCAGTTGAATCAACGACATAGGCAAGCATTTCACGGGGAACTTTATGTTTGTCGGTGATAGGAGTCATGCAAGAAGCTACCGTCAAGGAGTTTAAATAATCATCAATAAACACACAAATTCCTAAAATCCATGTCCAAAGCAAGGATGATTTTCGTGTTTTTGCATATTTTGAAACCCAATCACCAAAAGCAAAGGTTGCCCCTGTTTTTTCAATTAATGCAATAATAGAACCCATTAAACCGCAAACCAATATTAGCCATGCAATATCCTCAGACATCATAGTTTCAAGAACGGCTTCGCTAAAAATTCCTAAAAGGTTTTCTCGAGAAATAAGCATAAATCCCATAAGAGATGAGAGTGTTAAGGCTTCTAAAATACGGCGAGTTGCAAAAATGTATATTATTAAAAATATAGCAGGAATGCACACAATAAATCCAAAATCTTCTGGATTCTCAGGCAGAAACGCCGTTACTAAAAAAGTAAAAGCGACCACTATAATTATTACAAAAAGCGATCTTCTGCCTTTAAAATGATTTTTTTCTTTTTGTAAAAATTCAAACATTAAATAATTATATAAAAAAAATAAGTTTTGGCAAGACTTTTGGCCACAGAAATTAGGCGAAAACTCAAATCAACGATATTTGTTTAAAAATCAGTAGCAAAAAAGAGTTTTTTGCAAAATCAATTCTGTATTACACTGAGAATGATAAATTTTTAACTAAGCTCTTCTTGTGCACCGGTGTGATCAATTTTGATATTAAGCGTTTTGCGAAACTCTGCACGAGCTTTTACGTTATCGCCTTGTTTTTTGTAGACAAGCCCCAGTCCATAATGTGCATCAGCAAAGGTAGGATCTTTTTCTAAAATGCTATTAAATTCTTTAATGGCAGATAAATAGTTTTTTTCATCCAGATAAATTAAAGCAAGCTTATTTCTGCTTTTTAGAATTAATATGTCATCAATCGAGGTCGAAATCACTTGATTTAAATATTGGCGTGCCATTTGATAATTTTTTTGCTTATGATACTGCTCTGCAATGGCAAATAGCAATGATTCGGATTCTCTTATAAAAAGAGCGTCAACAAAAGCATCGATACTTTCATCAACCATATTCATTGCTGCGTATGAAAGCCCCAAATACTCTGAAATATCTTTTGCAAAATAGCCACTATTTTTTGCGAAAGTCAAATATTTTACGGCAAGATCTGCATAATAATGATACGAAGAAAAAATATTTTTTTGATAATACGATTTTCCAAGCATATAAGAAATTTGATTTTTTGCACTCCACTTTGAGTATTTTAGGCTGATTCGAAAACAATTTATCGCTTCGTCAATGAGCGATTGGGCTGCAGAAACGTCTAAGTATGATGTTGCAAGATAAAAAGCGGCAAATCCTCGATAGAGCAAGGCTGCACTATGAAGTGGTTTGTTTGCTAAGATTTTTTCTGTTTGATCAAAGAGCGTTTGATATTCCCCAAGCTCCCATAATTCATGTAAAGTAGAAACGGAGACGCCGTGCTCTTTATTATAACTGTCAACAAGTTTTACAATACCAAAAAAAACACTCAGGCATACAATACATAAAAGGATATAAAAGAAAATACGAGAAATAATAGTTTTGTTGTAAAATTTTGCTTTATTCATAATATTAAAAAAACAGAAGAGACAATAAGCCGGGTTCTGTATCATTTTTTTTAAATCTGTTTCCAAATTCTTAAAAAATTTAGGTCATCTATCTCATATATAAATTGCTTTATATCTTTAGCAATCTACCCGTAGCGTAAATATCGGAGTAACGCTACTGCTTGATTTTGCTCCAAACGAGGTTTACCCAACAAATTTGTTGCCAAACTTGCGAGCAGGCTCTTACCCTGCTGTTTCACCCTTACAAAACGAACAAGTCATTTTGCGGTTTACTTTCTGTTGCACTTTCTATCCCTTGTAATAAATACAAAAGCCCAGTTGTTAACTGGCGTTTTTCCGATGGAGCCCGGACTTTCCTCAATTACGGAAGCCTAAAAAGAGCCCGTAATTACGACCTAGTAATCTCTTCTGTAAAATTTAATTAGTCGTCAAAACCTGTATCGCCAAATTCACTTCTTGTGCGAGAAGGCACAGCTTCATCCTCTTCTTCTTCCTCTTCGTATTCATCAAAATCATCGCCCAAATCAACTAAACTTCCCGTTTCTTCAACATGAAAATAGTCTGCTATTGATTCATCTGCTTCTTCATAAAATAAAATACGACTGCAGTAAGGACAAAAAACGATTTCCTCACCATTATGCACATCATTTGCAAATTGTGCTGGCAAAATCATGTGACATCCGTCGCACACATTTCCTTTTACGGCAACAATTCCTTTGCTATGTTTACTTCTAATAATTCTTTCGAATTTGTATACCATTTCGGGGTCAAGGTCGGGAATAATTTTATCTTCTTGCTCTTTGAGTAATGCTAATTGCTCTTTTAGCTGCGATGTTTCAAGAGCTAAAGATTCTTTTCCTTGATTTAACTCAGATTCTTGTTGATTGATTAATTCTTCTTCTTGTTTTAAGTTATCATTCAAGTCCGCAAGATGCTTTTCTTCTTTTTGCAATTCATGGCGAAGACCTTGCTCGGTTTCAACAGCATCTTTAATTTCTTTATCAAGAGCTTCGTACTCACGATGTGTCGAAATTTCATCCATGCCTTTTTCGCTTTTTTCACGTGATAATTCAACGGTTGCAAGATCTGATTTTAAACGAACCACTTTTGACTTAACGCGCTCGTATACTTCATTCTTTTCGATATATTCTTTTTTCAAACGTGCAAGCAGCTCATCTTGAGAAACCAGCTTTCGTGGGGTGTCGGCAACCTGAAGCTCCAAATCATATTTTTGCGAGAGAATTTCTTGCAATTGTTTTAGCCGTTCAAAAACTTCTTTCATTTCCATAATAACCTCATATTAATGATATTTATAATTTAGTAAATTATTGATTTAAAATAAAGCAATAATTTACCAGCGTTTTTTATTCTATTCCCCATCTTGATAATCGCGCAATGGATTACTACGACGAGGATGGCGTAGGCGACGTAATGCTTTTGCCTCAATTTGACGGATTCGTTCTCGTGTTACGTTAAAATACAATCCGACTTCTTCCAGCGTGAGCGAGTAGCCGTCATCTAAACCAAAGCGCATTTTAAGAACATCTTGTTCTCGAGCGGGAAGTGTCGCAAGTACTGATTGCACCTGCTCTTGTAATAAGGTAAATGCTGTCAAGGTTGCAGGATTTTCAACATCTTTGTCTTCAATAAAATCACCCAAAAGCGTATCTTCTTCCTCTCCAATTGGCGTTTCGAGCGAAATTGGCTCACGTGCAACATTTTTAACCTGCTTTACTCGAGAAACTGACCAGCCTACATGAGCGGCAATTTCATCATCGGTTGGCTCCCTTCCTAATTTTTGCATAAGTTGGCGAGATTCTCGAACAATTTTATTAATTTGCTCAATCATGTGAACGGGAACACGAATTGTCCGTGCCTGATCAGAAATACTTCGCGTAATTGCTTGGCGAATCCACCACGTTGCGTAGGTTGAAAACTTAAATCCTTTGCTGTATTCAAATTTTTCAACGGCTTTGATTAATCCAATGTTTCCTTCTTGCACTAAATCAAAAAAATGCAAACCGCGATTTGTATATTTTTTAGCGATAGAAACGACAAGGCGTAAATTTGCATTGATCAGGCGATCTTTTGCTTTTTTCATTTTCATGCGACCGCATTTAATTTCTTGTGCCATTGAAATAATTTCGCTTGTTTCACATTCAAAATCATATTCAAATCGACGTAATTTTCTATCAATTCGCTGAATTTGTGTAAAAATCTCACGAATTTCATCTGAAGGAATTCCTAATTCTTCTTCAAGTTTAATGCGCTCTGACTTTATCGCGACACGTTTTCCCAAAATACGCAACTGTGTATAATCGGTTATGTGAAGTTCTTTTTCTTTTTTTTCTTGACGATGACGATATTCACGAATTTTTTTTGTTGCGTCAATAAATTTTTCAGAAAATTTTTCAATTTCTTCAAATTGCAAGTTAGCACCAGCTATGACGTTCATAATTTTTGCTCGCAAATCGTCATATCTTTTGTCGCCAGTATTGAGTATCAGATTTTCTTTTTCAAAAAACTGTTTTTTCAACTGCATATATTGCTTAATATCAGGAAGAATTTGTTTTAAAACCTCTCCATAACTAATACGCAGCCGTCTTTTTTCAGAAAGCTCCTCGTTCAATTCTTTTCGTGCCTTTCCATGCTCATTCATGTCGATTTTTGAAAAGGCTTTTTGGGCTATTTGGTAAAATTCGGGAATTATCATTCCTGACTTTCGAATAACTTGCTTAATAATTTCCTCTCCGTCTTCCATTGTTTTTGAAAGCTCAACTTCTTGCTCTGCCGATAAAAGATGTTCTTTCCCAATTTCACGCAAATAAAGGCGAATTGGATCGTCAATTGCCGTCTCTTTGCCACTTGATACAAGTTTTTTTCGTCCACTTTCTGTTTTTTTTGTTTTAACGATTTCTTCGGCGACTAAGTCTTCTTCAATTAATTGAATATTATTTTGCTCAAGAACTTGCAAAATTTTTTCCATTTTTTTTGAGGAAAGAATTTGTGGCGGCAAAATATCTGATAATTCATCCCACATAATGGACTTTTTACCTTTTGTATATTCTATCAATTTTGCAATAATGGATTCCATATCTTGGACTGTCATTTATTTTCCTTCTTTAATTCGGTATCTATAAGCATTTTTTCTTCAATTAAACTCTTTAACATGGATTGATCATTTCCTTTGCTCGAATATTGGCGAATTTTAGTCAAAATATTATTTCGCCGTTTTATAAGACTATTCCTTTTTATTAATTGAATTCCGTCTTCTATAATTTTTTGTGCATTATTTACAAATTCTTCGGTCGCAATTGTGTTTGAGATGAGTTTTCTTAAGTTCTCATCGGAACATTTTTCAAAAATAAAATCAAAGGTCATTGAGTCTTTTCTCAGGCATTCTTCCATTGTAAAAAATAATTCACGTGCGTATTCATTTTCAAAATCTTCACTAGACAAGGATGCTCTTACCAATGGATAAAATTTTATGTTTACAATACTTGCAAGCATTAATCGTAATTCAGCATCTTTTTTTATATTTTTTTCAGAAGTTTTTGCCTGCACCTTATGTTCGGACAGACGTTTTTTTGCTACTCCTTGATTTTTATAATCATTTTTTACGGCTTCAAAACTTAGGTTAAAAGTTTCACTCAACTGCTCAAGACAAGCATCTTTTTGCACATCAGATTGTAAAGCATCTATGTACCAAAAAAAATCGAGGCAGGCTTTCAACTTTCCTTCAGAAGAATTGCTAAAATTCTCAGCCAGTAGCGACAATAAAAAATCGCAATCGATTGTAGCCGTATTTATAATATTTGTCAAGACCTCAGCTCCTTGTTGCTCAAGAATTTCTGCTGGGTCTTTGGGAATGTTTTTGAGAGAATCTCCGAAATATTTTTTCGGATCAAAAATTTTTACCACACAGTGATTTTGTCGACAAAGCACAATCGCCTTTTTTGTTGCGTTAAGTCCCGCCGTATCAGAATCAAAAGCCAATATAACATTTTCTACAAAGGGCTTAAAAAGTTTTATTTGCTCGGCTGTTAATGCTGTTCCCAAAGGTGCAACTGCATTTTTGATTCCCGCTTGATGGTACGCAATAACATCCATGTATCCTTCACACAAAATGATAGTCTTTGTTTCACGGATTGTTTGTTTTGCAAGGTGAAAGGCGTATAAGGTTTCTCCTTTTTTATACTGAGGCATTTCGCTCGAGTTTAAATATTTTGGGCCATCTCCTTCAAGAAGTCTTGCTCCAAAGGCAATAACCTGTCCGTTGCGATTCCAAATGGGAAACATTAATCGGTTGGTAAAAAAAGAAATATCAGAATATTTTTTTGAGAAAAGTCCTGTTTTTTCTAAAAATTCAGGCGAGTAATTTTTAGAAAGAAGAAATTTTCGTAGCCAAAATCTATTTTTCGGTGAATAACCAATCATAAACTGTTCAATAATGTGTGGGCTTAGTCCTCGTTTTTCAATATAATTTTTTGCAAGGCTTCCTTCATTATTATTAATCAAAATATAATGGAACATAGACGAAACGCGCTTGTACAAATCAAGCATTTCCTCCTTTGTTTTATCCTGCTCGCTTGTATCAGCGAAGCCTCCCTCGTAAATGATTTCTATGCCATTTTTTTTTGCAAGATTTTCGACGGCTTCCCCAAAATTGAGTTTTTCCATCTCCATATAAAATGAGATTAATCCGCCGCCTTTTCCGCAGCCGAAGCAATGATACATATTTCTATCGGGAACAACGTGAAATGAGGGCGTTTTTTCAGAATGGAAGGGGCAACATCCCCACCAATCGCTGCCTTTTTTTTTTAAGTCGACGTATTCGCCAACAACAGAAAGAATGTCGACACGTGCATTAATGTCATTAATTGTTTGACTTGATAAACGTCGCATAGGCTGTTATGTTCCTGCCGCTTTTTTTGCTGCGAGGTTTTTCCCAGCTGAACGGTGTTCATTAAACGTTGCTGAAAAAATATGCTCTCCTGTCGCGTCGTTAATTAATCGAAAAAAGAAAAAATCTGTTTTTGGAGCAAAAGCTGCTGCATGCAACGCTATTTTTCCCGGGTTTGAGATAGGTCCGGCAGGAAATCCTGCCCATTTATAAGTATTATAGGGGTTATCAATTTTCAAATCGGCATAGGTTACGATTTCAGGATGAGGTTTTCCTTGTAGCTCGGTTAAAATGTAAACGATCGTTGCACAAGACTCTAAACCCATATTTTGCTCGATACGGTTAAGAAAAACGCTTGCCATTAAGGGAGCTTCTTTTGCTTGGCGGTATTCACGCTCGACAATGGATGCAAGAATAATTGTTTTGTGCAGTGCAATAGGATCCTCTGTAGGAATTTGTAACTCTTCTAATTTTTTAAAAAAATTACCAACAAGAAGGTTCAAAATATCAATTCCTCTCATGTCCTGATGCAAAAAATAGGTGTCAGGGAAAATATAGCCTTCGATATTTTGTGCGGGGATACGATATTTTTCAAGAATCTTATTATCGGTTGAGGCAAGTAAAAAATCTTCCTTAGAGATGATATTGTTTTTTTCAAGCAGGCTGCCGATTTTCGAAAGTGTGAAACCTTCTGGAATTATAACGCGGATAAAGTTTTGTTTTCCGCTTTCAAGCAAAGCAATAACTTCGAGTGTCGACATATTATTTGAAAGCGTATAGCGACCTGCTTTTATAGAAGTTCCATGCATACGCACTAAATAATAAAATAATTTTTGCGAGCGAATCATTTGAGAGCGTTGTAATTCTGCGGCAATGCTTGCTGAGGATGCCCCAAACGGAATTGAAATAGTATACGATTGTACGGTTTGATTTTTTGCAGCGGGGCTAAGAAGCGAATAAATCAAGAGGACGATCGCGATAGAAAAAACCAGCGTTAGGCTGATGAAGATTGTTAAAAAAAAGCTTAATTTTTTTTTCATGCAAAAAACCGCTCCGCTTCTTCAATTGTCAAAGAGTTATATATATCATTTTCAATTTTTCCCACAAAGCTATCTAAACTATGGGGAATTGCACAAGAATTTTTTGATTCATATTCGCGTAAAAGCAAAAGCAATTCTTTTATTTCATTAAATGTCATTTCGTAGGTAAAACTGATATTTTTCACTTAAATTCCTTCCACGTATTTTTTCGTATAGGCTGATTTTCGACGTATGCTTTACGCAATGATTCAATTTCATCAAAAGATTTTGAAGATTTTGCTCCAATTCCGGGGCAGGATTTTTTTTCAGCAATCCATGCTTTTTCCGTTGCAAGTAGAAAATCCCAAAATGGATATGTTCTGCATTGAATCGGCCGAGCGTCGTATACGGTACAACCATTTTTCCAAAAGATACAATCATAGCTGCTCATTTCTTGCAAGCATAGAGCCTCAGAAACATTTGCACTATCATGTGCTTTGTACGAAAAAACCCAACGACAATATTTTTTAACGAATTCATTTGCTGTTACATTGAGACTGGCTAATAATAAATCTAAATCTTTTTGCGAAATATAGACAAATCCCGGCTCGTGGCGACAACAGCAAGAGCATTGCGTGCACGAAAAATCTAGTCCGTCTTTATAAAAACATTTATCCATCAACCTTAATAATACAGAAAAAATTAACTAAAAACAAGCTCTTAACTCATTTCCTGTTTCATTTTTTTCTTGACTTGATACATATTTTCATCTGCACGTTTAAGCACTGAGCTTATTTTTGTATCACAAGATTCATCAAAAAAAATGGTAAAGTTTTCCTAATTTTGCTAGTCAAGAACCTATATTGATAACATCGTGTTTTTTTATTATGAAGACGATTGCTTTTAAAATAATAGAATCAGAAAAAAGTAACACTACATCTTATGAATTATCATATATAATTCATTTGGCTGACAATAAACGAGCGACACTTAAATTCTTGCACAATAATTTACGTTGTATAAGATACAAGAGCGTATTTTTGATTATAGTTACATGCTGATTTTTTTGTTACTTTTTTGAAAACAGAAACTTGAATATATTTGCGAGAAACTTTTTAATTTTTTTTATGATTTTTATAAAAATCGAGGGATTTTTTAATTTTTTTAAATGCTTATATCCATTTAACAGTTCATTATCGGAGAAGGCAAGGCGTTGATTATTTTCCTCTAATTCTATTTCGAGCAAGGTAACGTCATTAGCTGTGTCAATAATTGATGCATTTATGTTAATCCATCCAAGTATTTTTGCCGCTTCCAAACGACGATGCCCTGCAACGAGTTCTTTTTTTTGTGTAATCAAAATAGGCGAAATGAGCCCGTATCTTCGCATGCTTTCTTTTAGAGCTTCTAAATCTCCTAAATCTTTTCGCACTCGTTTTTTTATTTTTATGGAATTAATGTTTACGAGCATGTATACCTCCAAACGAAGATGTATAATGATAGCTTATTATTTGCTTCTTTGCAAGAATTATTTGTGAAAAGGATTGTCTTTTATAAATAATTATTTTAGTCAAAGAAAAAATTAACTTCTTCGTTTTCGTTCTCTGAATTTACTTCATTAGAATTGGGCGAACCGGTCGCATAATCCTCCAAAAATGATAAATCGAGCTCTAACTCTGCAGAAGAACTTATAACTCCATCGCTAACTCCTGAAAGAATTTTGTCGGAGGCGAGCCTTTGAACGCCAATTTGCTGAGCTTCATTTCGATTGACATGAAAGTCGCACGTTCGTGTTGGTTGTGTGCCATCTAAAAAGAATTGGCGGGTAACATTTTTTCCACATGCGGGAGTGAGCATTAAGCCTGAAACCGAACAAACGGAAGCGTATATAAGTCCTGATTGCGGGCGGATAAAATCGCGCACGGGGTAATCTTCGTTGGCAACTGTCATAAAATCAGCCCACGCTACGCCTGCAAGCGTCGAACCTGTCAACTCAACACCGAGCGATTGACCCGGTTGATCAAAGCCAAACCACACAACGGTTGTTAAATTAGGCGTGTATCCAACTGCCCATGCATTTGTCCAGTTTTGTGTTGTGCCTGTTTTGCCTGCTGCAGGAATTGTATAAGAATTTCCTTGTGCATCGGTGTATTTAAAAGCTTGTCCCCATTTTGTGGGTCCTGCAAGCGTTCCTATTGTTACCGAATTTTTGAGGATATCAGTCATAATATAGGCGGTTTGTTCAGAGATTACTTGAATACTGTTTCCTTTACGGCGCTGCTCGATGCGTAAATCTCGCTCCGGGTCGAGAATCGTGTTTCCAAATCTGTCTTGTACGGATCGAACGGCAATTGGTTCAATTTCCCGTCCTTGATTTCCAAAAATGGCAAAAGCTCGTGCTAATTCAATGGGGCGAACATTACTTGTGCCGAGCCCAAGTGGGTAAACACGTTCAAATCCGCGTGCGGTTACTTCGTTTTGCGGGATTCCCAAAAGCTCTACGGAGCGATTTATGGCAATGTCAAATCCAACGCCATCAAGCACTTTAAGAGAAGGCACATTCATCGACTTTGCAAGAGCATACCAAAATTGAACGGTTCCAAACCACTCTCCTTTGAAATTTTGTGGGATATAAGGCACGCCGCTTTCATTATAAAAAATGGTCGGAGCGTCATCAATTTGTGTTGCTGCGGTAAAAATCCGTGTGTCAATTCCTGCTGAATAATAGAGCGGCTTAAAAGTGCTGCCCGGCTGAATTCGTGCCTGTGTTGCACGGATAAATTGATTATCTGCATCAAATTTGCTTCCACCTACTATTGAGGTGATGTAACCCGTATCTGTTTCTAGTGAAAGCATAGTTCCTTCAATCGTTGTCTTGCTCGCATCACGACGAATTTTCTCATTTGCGACCCCGACAATTTCTGTTTTGAGGCTTTCATTTCCGGTAATAAGTGAAACAATATCCAAAATAGGATTAATAGTGCGATTATACGCCGACAGAGCTTTTATTTCAGCCCGCTCGCGTGAAACTTTAATTTGAGGTAAATCAAAAGCGAGAGAAAGGAGCTCTGAAATCGGAATATATATATTTGTGGCGCTCGATCGTCGAGAGCCGCTTGATTTTTGATACGTGCGATTTGCATATTCAATTTGCTTTGCCATCACTGAATCTGCAACTCCTTGATGTTTTAAATTCAGTGTGGTGTTGACTATAAATCCGCCTGTGTAAATATCAAGCGTTCCATAAACAAGGGAGCTTAGTTGGCGAAGAACATACTCACTAAACCACGGAGCTTTATCTTCTCTCATAAAATAGGCTGATGTATTAATACGCGTGTAATCAAAATTAGCCCAAAAATCATCAAAGGAGCGAGTTGCTTCTTCTTTTGAAAGAAAATTGAGGCGTACCATTTGATTAAGCACATCATTTTGTCGATCTCTTGCACGGTTTGGATAGTTAAACGGATTGTAGAATGCAGGATTTGAAAGTTGGATAACTAATATAGCGGATTCTGCGGGCGTAAGTTCAGACGCATGGTGACCAAAGTAATATTTTGAAGCAGCACTGACGCCATACGTTCCTCCGCCAAAAAATATTTTATTCAAATATAATTCAAGAATTTCATTTTTTGAATATCGTCGCTCCATTTGAATCGCCCACCATAACTCTTTAATTTTTCGTAAAATAGTCATATCAGATCGATTTACATAAAGTGTTCCAGCAATTTGTTGTGTGAGTGTGCTACCACCACCAAGAGAGCGTCCGGTAATTTGTCCATAAATTGCTCTCATAATTGCTTTTAGGCTAAATCCATGGTGTTTATAAAAAAAACGATCTTCGCGAGTGATAAGTGCATCAATCATGTGGCGAGGCAATTCTTCAAGTGTTATAATTTCACGTTTTTCATCTGAAGCAAATTCTGTTATAATTTCACCGTTGATATCGAGGAGTCGAGAAGGAAGAGAGGTCTGTATTTCGCTAAATTGTTCAATATTTTTTACATTGACTGTTTGGGCAAGTAAAAATCCTAGAATACATCCAAGTCCTGCAATGCAAAAAATTGATAAGCCTAAAATACAGCGAGCATACAGCAAGTATTTTTTTTGTTCCATAAATAATCACTCTAGCTTGACAAACTCTATCGACTTTGTCAAGACTTTCAGGGAATTAATTTTTATCAGAAAATAAACTCAGGATATTTTTTCTCTTTTGACGGAAAAATATTGTGTTATAAGAATGACAATAATTAATAATACTCCGACGATATCCGTATAACCACTTGGAATAATCAGCAGAAATCCTGCAGGAAAGCAGATAAGGCGCTCCCAAAGAGGCATTCGAGTAAACATATATCCTTCCATTGCACTGGAAATCCCAATCATGCCAATTAATGCAGAAAGAACAATCCCTACAACTTGATACCAGTTTGTGTCAATAAATAAAAGTGCGGGATTTAGAGCAAATATATATGGAATTAAAAAGGCGGTAATTGCAAGCCTTGTGGCGATAATTCCTGTGGTAAGCGGATTTGATTTTGCAATTGCAGAGCCCGCATAGGCGGCAAGTGCAACGGGAGGCGTAATATCTGCAACAATGCCAAAGTAAAAAACAAACATGTGTGCTGGCAATATCGGAATTCCCATTTTAATGACAATTGGTGCGGTAATCGTTGCCATAATAACGTAGTTTGCCGTTGTTGGAACTCCCATTCCCAAAATAATCGAAGCAATCATCGTAAAAAATAGTGCGATGAGTGGAATGTTTCCCGAAAGAGCGAGCAAATTTGTTGCAAGTTTTAATCCTAATCCTGTTAATGTGACTACGCCTACAATCATTCCCGCAACCGAGCAGGCAATTGCAACGCTGAGCGTGCTTCGTGCACCATTTTCGAGTGCGTCAAAGAAACCTTTAACTGAAATGCGATGTTCTTTTTTGAAAAGGCTGACTGTTATTGAAATAAGAATAGCAAACACTGCAGATCGAGACGGCGTATAACCGCTCATCAAAAAATATACTAAAGCAAAAAGAGGCAGTAGCAAATAACCGTCAGTAATCATCAGTTTGAAAAAGTTTGGCACATCACTTGCGTCAAGCCCTTTAAGGCCAAGTTTTTTTGCTTCAAAATGAATCATTAACCATATACCCATAAAGTACAGTGCAGCAGGAAGAATCGCGGCTATAACAATGCGTGAGTACGGAATACCCGTCATTTCAGCCATTAAAAAAGCTGCTGCTCCCATAATTGGTGGCATAATTTGCCCGCCTGTTGATGAAACTGCTTCGACAGCCGCTGCAAACTCTGGCTTATAACCCGTTTTCTTCATCATTGGAATAGTAAAACTTCCTGAACCAACTGTGTTTGCAACAGAGCTTCCTGAAATCATTCCTTGCAGTGCACTTGCAATAACTGCAACTTTTGCAGGCCCACCTGTCGATCTTCCCGCAAGAGAGTTTGCTATTTGTATGAAAAATTTTCCGACTCCCGTTTTGTCAACAAAAGCTCCAAATATGATAAAAAGTACAATAAAGGTGGAGCATACTCCCAATGGAGTTCCAATAACTCCTTCTGTTGTATAAAAAAGGTGCTCGATCATTCGTTTAACAGAGAATCCTCGGTGTCCAAAGGGGCCATTGATGAGATTCCCAAATTTTGCATAAAGTAAAAAACTTGTCACTACGGCTAAAATCGGAATACCAACTACTCGTCGGCATACTTCCATTAAAAGAATAATTCCCACGATGCCTATTACAATATCAATGACTGAATAACCCATCCCAGCACGAGTAACGAGTGATTTAAAATTAAATGCTATGTAAAAAAAGGAGCTCGATCCTAAAAGTCCTAAAAGTACATCATACCACGGAATAGAATTAGTAAAGCTTAATGATTTTTTTAAAGGAAAAAGCAAATAAGACAAAAATACGGCAAAGCCAATAAAGGCAGCACGGCGAATTTGCTCGGGCAATACAGCAAAAGTATTAAGCCACAACGCAAACAGTGCAAAAGCAACTAAGAGACATCGCATAATGATTTTTCGCACACCCAAAAAGTGGCGATGGCCAGAGTCTGGATCAAACTCTGCCATAAGTCTTTTTTTTTCTTCTATTGTCATGTCTGTAGTATACATAAAAAAACATACGGGTGCAACCGCTTCATAAAATAATCGAGACAGTGAATAAGCCTTTGTTTCAGATTTTGCTTAATAGGCGGATGATTAGCAAATATATGTGATAGACAGTTCTTTGCATTCTTTTGCACTCGAAAAATACACAGAAGATGAAAAAGACTTACAAAATTTTGATTTTTTATTTAAAATCGTTACAATGATTTGTGTTTTTATAGCCTTGCTTTTGATATATTTTTCGAGTCTGTCTTAATAATACATTCGGTTTTTAAAAGAAAGAATCCAAAAGAATGAGTTTTAGCTGATTTTTTGTAAGCGGCTCTTTTTGTGACTCTACGTCAGTTATAAGCCATCTATCAGTAAATTCAAGCGTCATAGTATCAACAACACTGTCGACATCAAAGGATGTTGCATCTTGAGGAATAAACATTAAATAACGTGTGGTTAGCGTAATTTTTTTTTT
>JBOFTD010000202.1:0-12365 GCA_051651885.1 Treponemataceae bacterium | reverse complement strand
AACGAATTTGAAACAGTTCGTGATGCGTACGATTTTATTAAATCACAAGGCTAATTTGTCTTTTCCTAAAATAATAAGAGAGTGCTGGAAAATTATTTCTTTCAGCACTTTTTTATTTTTAAATTATAAAGGCGATGAAAATACTGTCAGATACTAAGATTCTCTCCTCTCAGCAAAAAAATTTTTTGCTTCAATTTCAAAAAAAACTCGGACTTCGATTTAAAAATCTTTCGTTGCTTAATTTAGCTTTTCATCATCGATCGTTTTCGAATGAATCAACTGCAGGAAAAATTAATAACGAAAAGTTGGAATTTTTGGGTGATGCTGTTTTGGGAATGGTTGTTGCCGCGTATTTGTATGAAGTTATGAGTGATAAAGCGGAAGGAGATCTTGCAAAAATAAAATCCTTTGTGGTTTGTGAAAACACTTTATCCGAGATTGCACGAAGAATGGGCGTTGACGAGGGCTTAATTTTAGGGAAGGGCGAAGAATTATCTGGAGGGCGAAAAAAAAAGGCTCTTTTGGCTGATGCTCTTGAAGCAATTATTGGCGCCGTTTATTTGGATGCGGGCTACAAAATTGTACAGAATTTTGTTCTTTCTTTTATTATTGATGAGGTTGAAAAAGTCGTCAATAATAAACATTCTCGGGATTATAAAACAATGTTGCAAGAATTTTGTCAAAAAAAATATAAATTATGTCCTGTGTATGAATTGGATAAAAAAATAGGACCAGAGCATGATCATACTTTTTGGATAAATCTAAAAATAAGCGATAAAATTTTTGGGCCTGCTTGTGGCAAAAACAAAAAGGAAGCTGAACAAGCAGCTGCTCGCCTTGCTTGGGATTTTTTACAAAAAAACTAACGGTAAAAAATAATTTTCAAAATCTTATCGGTTGTCGCATGTTTAAACAAGAAAAATAATAATAAGTGACAGCCGATTCTACTTATATTGACCTAAAATTACCCTTGTGCTAGAATACCCGCGATTATAGTAGGCAAAAAAGCTTCGTAATACTAATACTTTTCTGTCATGCTTTTCATTTTTACAAAAATATATTACATCATGCATATTCACTAAGAGTAGTCGTAAAGTTTTAACTTTCTGTAACTAAGGATCGTTTATAAAAAATAAAATCGATATGTCTTTAATAATAAAATTTTGATTGTCTTTTTTGATGTATATTATTTGAAAAGGACAATGAATAAGAGCATTGCTTTTCATGTAGGAGGAAATATGAGTGAGTATGCGATTGAGATGATAGGGATTACGAAAGCATTTCAGGGTATTATTGCCAATAACAATATTACGCTGCAAGTTAAAAAAAATGAGGTTTTGGCTTTACTGGGAGAAAATGGGGCGGGGACGTCTACCTTGATGTCGATTTTATTTGGCACGTATGATGCTGATAGTGGTCTGATTAAAATTAATGGCAATACGGTTTCAATTAAAAATCCGAATACAGCGACAGAGTTGGGAATCGGCATGGTTCATCAGCACTTTAAACTCGTAAATAATTATACTGTTACTGAAAATATTATTTTAGGCCGCGAACTTAAAAATCGATTTGGCTTTATCGACTTGAAAACTGCAGAAAAACAGATTGAAGATCTTTCGAATCAGTATGGGCTGCAGGTTAATCCGCGTGATAAAATTGAAGATATTAGTGTTGGAATGCAGCAACGGGTGGAAATCCTTAAAACCTTGTATGGACATGCAGATATTATTATTCTTGATGAGCCAACGGCTGTTTTAACCCCGCAAGAAATTACAGAGCTTATGAATATCATTAAAATGTTGCAAAATGAAGGGAAAACTATCATTATCATTACGCATAAATTAAAGGAAATCAAAGCGGTTGCTCAGAGATGTGCTATATTGCGACAAGGTAAGTTAATCGACACGATTACTGTTTCAGAAACGAGCGAACACGATCTTGCAGAAATGATGGTTGGGCGATCGGTAAAATTTAAAGTTGAAAAAAAGCCTGCAAATCCTTCTCAAGTGGTACTTTCGTTGCAAAATATTGCCGTTAAAAATTCTCGTGGACATTTGGCGATAAATAATCTTTCATTTGATGTGAGAGCAGGTGAAATTGTGGGTGTTGCGGGCGTTGATGGAAATGGACAAACAGAATTAATTTATGCTATATCAGGCCTTGCTCCTCTTCAAAGTGGAAATATTTTTCTAAATGGCACAAATATTTCACACTTTACGATTCGCCAAAGAATTCATGCAGGGATTGGCCATATTCCTGAGGATAGGCAAAAACATGGCTTGGTAGGTAAATTTACGGTTGCTGAGAATATGGTGGTGAAAAATTATTTTTCACGAGAATATACGGGCAAGGGATTTTTGCTGAATTTTGATAAAATGAAGCAACATTCGGATTCTTTGATAAAAAGTTTTGATATTCGTTGCGGGCAAGGAAGTTTAAGCAAGGTGCAAAGTATGTCGGGTGGAAATCAACAAAAGCTGATTATTGCTCGCGAAATAGATTTATCTCCCCAATTTTTAATTGTTGCTCAGCCGACACGGGGGCTTGATGTGGGGGCAATTGAATATATACGAAAACGTATTGTAGAGCAAAGAGATAAAGGAAATGCAGTTATGCTTGTCTCGTTTGAGCTTGATGAAATTATGAACCTTTGTGATAAAATTGTAACACTTTCTCACGGATTTGTTATCGGCATTTCGGATGCAGATAAAGTCACTGAAAAAGAAATTGGTTTAATGATGGCTGGATCAAAAAATGAGAGTCCACAGGAGAAACGAGCATGAAAAAAATAGATAAAAATAATACGCTTGCAAATCTTTTGATGCACTCTGATGGAGCGGTTTCTGTTTTGGTTGTAATGATGGGTTTTTTGTGCGGTACAATTTTGATTTTATGCGTCGGCAGAAATCCTGCAGGAATGTATAAGGCGATTTTGCAAGTAATAACGGGTTTTAATATTGATCGCGGAAGTTTTAACGTTCGTTACATTGGCGACTGGCTAACAATTTCAGTGCCGCTCATTTTATGTGGTCTTTCAATGGCTTTTGCTGCACGAACAGGGCTTTTTAATATCGGCGGTGAGGGGCAGTATATTATGGGCTTAACTGTTGCACAAGTGATAGGCATTTTTGGCCCGCAAATATCATTGATTCACTGGATTTTATGTCTTGCTGGAGCAATTGTTGTTGGTGCATTGTGGGGCGGAATTGTTGGTTTTTTGAAGGCAAAATACGAAGTCTCAGAAGTTGTTTCAACTATTATGCTTAATTATATTGCTCTCTATCTTTCACGTATGATAACTATGTTAATTCCTGATACAACAACGTTTAAGACCCCTGATTTTCCGCAAACAGCTCTTCTGTCCTCATCATTTTTTTATAAAATAACAAATACGTCTAATTTAAATTATGGTTTTATTATTATGTTCTTGGGGGTTTTATTTTTTATTTATATCATGGAAAAAACAAGTATCGGCTTTTCCTTGCGTGCAACAGGCTTTAATAAGGAAGCGGCTCGCTGTTCGGGCATTTCTGTTGTGCGAAGTATAATGCTTTCGATGGCAATTTCTGGTGCTTTTGCAGGACTCGCTGGAGGTATTGTAGCCCTTGGTTCTTTTAATTTTGGTCGAGTGCTTTCAGGAATGGATAATTATGGATTTACGGGCATCGCTGTTGCTCTTGTAGGAAATAATACTGGAATTGGAACGTTGCTTTCTGGACTTTTATTTGGTGTGCTTCAGGCTTCTCAACCTCTTATGCAATCGCAACGTATTCCTAAAGAGATAACGTTCATCATTCAAGGACTTATTGTTATTTTTATTGCGATTCGATCTGGTATTCGCATGTATATTACGTATCAATTGAAAAAAAACAGCGTAAAAACTGCCGAAAGCGTTTTGGAGGAAAAATAATATGGAAATATTTTTAGGACTTTTACCTTCTCTATTGATGATTGTCGCACCTCTTTTAATTACTGCAGCTGGTGGCATGATTTGTGAGCGATCTGGCATAGTAAATATTGCCCTTGAAGGACTTATGGCTATTGGAGCTTTTTCTGCTGCTGCAAGTCACGTCCTTATGGAGCCAGCTTTGGGAGGATTTTCTGTATGGATTGCTCTTTTTTTTGGAGCAGTTTGTGGTTTATTGTTTTCAATAATTCATGCTGTTGCATCAATTTCTTTTAAAGCGGATCAAACGGTCAGCGGCACTGGATTAAATCTTTTATCCACAGGAGTAACCGTATTTGTTTCTCAAATTTTATTTTCAGCGGACCGAACTAAAGAGTATAAAATGGGAATACCCACAATGAAGTTTTTTTTTGGAGCATATCCTACCATTTTTATCGCACTTTTTGTAATTGTTTGCTCATGGATTTTGCTTTATAAGCTACCCTTTGGATTGCGTTTACGTGCTTGTGGAGAACACCCTCAAGCTGCAGCATCGGTTGGCATTGAAGTTAAAAATATGCGCTATTTTGGCGTCCTCAGCTCTGGTTTTTTGGCAGGACTTGCAGGCGGTTGTTTGGTTTTAACCTACACAACGCAATACACGCCTACTCTTATCAATGGAACAGGTTTTATTGCCCTTGCTGCCATTTCTTTCGGCCGATGGAGTCCTCGTGGAATTACTCTTTCAACGCTTCTTTTTGGTTCAGCCGTCGCTTTTTCGATTTATGTCGTTAATATTCCAACACTTCGAACGCTTTTTCCATCAGAATTTTTTAGTCTTCTTCCTTATTTGTTGACACTTTGTGCCTTAATCGTTTTTAGTGGAAAAAATTATGCACCTCATGCAGCAGGAAAACCTTATGAAAAAGACTTAAGTTCAGAATAATTAGCATTTTTGATCGAGGATTATGAGAATGTCAAAAGTGTTAAATATTCTTTGATTTTTTCTATTTTATTTAAGGATTATACATGAAATTATTTTTTATCGGCCTCTTCATTTTTTTTGCAGGCTCTTTGTTTTCGCAAGAAATTAATTTAGACAGGCTACAAAATTTTTCCATCGGTGGAGGAGGGCTTTTTTATAATGATATTGACGGCGGTTATTGTGATGTAGGATTTAAAATTTACTATTGGGAAGAAAAAAAATTTCAGTGCGAAATCATTTTCAATTAGGCGGAGGAATTGACGCCTCGTATTCACTGTTGTTATTTATTAGAGAGCGAATATTAGTAAATTTTACCACTCCAGTAGTTGAAAACTTTTCATTTAGCCATTACTATGGATTAGATTTTGCTGTACTTTTTGTAAACTCAAAAGTTGCTAATAATGATTTTTTTGATTTTCCTTTAGCGATAGAGACACGAATAGTTGCAGGATCTGATTTTATTATTAAAGGAAAGTCAGTAATTTTTATTGAAAGTGGTCTTGCTTTTCGCTTTGCCACTTCACAAAAATTAGCGGATTTTTCGGGCTTACGAAAAGTTGCCGCGTTTATTTCAATAGGGAAGAGAGGCTACATAGCAACGAAATGATGGGATTAGGGAAAAAAAGAGCCATAAAAAAAATCAAAACATTGATGTACACGGGAAAAGTAAATGCTGATATTTTCCGATTAGCAATCGAAAAAAAATTTACGAGTGCTTTTTTATCGAGCAAGGTTGAATGTCGAACCACAATCATCAATGGTATAAAGGCAGATTTATTAACGCCAGAAGTTTCTGCTAAAAAGAGAGTTATCATGTATTTGTGTGGTGGATCCTTTGTAGGAAGCTCTCGCTTAGCATGGCGCAGTTTTTGTTGTTCACTTTCAAATGAGTCTTCAACTCGAGTCATCGTTCCAGAAATTCGAATTCCTCCCTCTGATCCTTATCCTGCAGGCTTAGAAGATGCATTGGTCGTTCTTAACAAAATGCTAGAGCATGATGATGAAATCTTTGTTGTTGCCGATAGCTCGGGGTGTTCAATTGCCCTTGCTGCAATTTTAAGCTTAAATTCAATTCAAGTAAAAAAAATTAAAGGCATTATATTTTTTTCACCATGGCTTAATATAAGCAATTCTTCAAATATTTTTACTGAAAAATTAACTGATGGGGTTTTAACGGGAGATGTGATAAAAACGGCGGCTCTTGCATACACGCATGTAACTAATCTTGAAAATCCATTTGTCTCTCCGGCTTTGCACGAGCCATCCTGCTTTGAGGATCTTCCTCCTTTTTTTATCCAAGCAGGAAGTCTTGAGCCTCAGTTAAAAGATATTCATAATTTTGCACAGCTTCTTGAAAGCAAAAAAGTTTCTTGCACGATTGATATATGGGATGATATGTTTCATTTGTTTCAATTGGCAGATGAGTTGCCTGAAGCACAAAAAGCGGTAGAAAAAGTAGGCTATTTTATAAAAGATATCGAAAAAACCGAGATCTCACAATGGAATTAGTTGCACCGGGCGGGAATTTAGAAAAATTGCATTATGCTTATGAATACGGAGCGGATGCCGTTTACATTGGCTTAAAAAGTTTTTCCTTGCGAATTAAAGCTGACAATTTCTACGATAATGAACATGAAATTATTATTCAGCTTAAAAAAAAATATCCGAAAAAAAAATTATTTTGTGCTTTAAATATCACTTTTCATAATGACGATATTGATCATTTTTTGCGTGAAATTGAATATTTTAAACAATATCCTTTTGATGCGTTTATTGTGCAAGATATCGGGATTGTTCCTATTATCCAAAAACATTTTCCTCATTGTGCGTTGCATTTAAGCACCCAAGCAAATTGTGTAAATCGTGAAGCCGTAAAAGTATATCAAAACATGGGATTTAAGCGTGTGGTTGTGGGGCGTGAAACGACGCTCAAAGAAATTGCTCAAATAAAAGAGGCTGTTCCGAGCATGGAAATTGAAGCTTTTGCTCATGGTGCAATGTGCATTGCGTATTCGGGGCGATGTCTTTTAAGTGCAAATACGACAGCACGTAGCGCAAATGCGGGTTTTTGCTCTCATTCGTGTCGGTGGGATTATAAAGTGCTCGAAGAAAAAGAGCGTCCCGGTGAATATTTTCCTATTTTTGAGGGTGATAAATTCACGGCGATTTTGTCCTCCAAAGATTTATGCATGATTGATCATTTGCAAGATATGAAAAATGCGGGCGTTGATTCCCTTAAAATCGAGGGAAGAATGAAAAGTTTGTACTACGTTTCAATTATCACACGAGCGTATCGCAAGGCGAGTGACGTTATTGAGGGAAAAATTACGCAACAAGAAGCAAAGCCATTTATAGACGAAATTTACAAAACAACGCACCGCGAATTTGCTACGGGATTTTATTTTAATCGATCGGATGCAAACAAAACGACCACCAGTGCTACAAATGGGGAGTATGATTTAGTTGGAACTATTGGAAAAAAAATTGAAAATATGGATTCCTATTTTGAAAACGCTTTAAATCTTGAAAAAATTGAAATTGAAAAATTTGAGGCAATGCATCCGCAAAAAAAGGCGGCTCACCTTAAGGAGCAAGAAACAAAGGGAAAAATTCAATTTCTTAAACAAAAAAAAGGATTTTCTCTTTTTGAATATAATGCTATGAATAAACTTAGCCAAAATCAAACTATTGAGTATGTTTCTCCTGATGTGCTTTGCCTTGAAGATTCTGATTATCAGTTTATTGATCCTGAAACCTACACTATTCGCACATGGATTAGCCATGGGCATTCGTGCTTTATTTACACCGACAAACCGATCAGCGAAGATTTTATTGTTCGTGCAAAAATGTAATAGGCATGCTTCGCTATAAAATTTCTTAAGATAAAAAAAAATAAACCGATACAAAACTATGATTATGTTGAAAAAATACTTTATTTTCTTGTTGGGAATTGGAATTGTTTTATTATCTTGTGCGACAACGCCAAAGGACTTAGAAGGTATCACGAGCTCTGAAGATTTAAAAAAAATACCGCCTGTTCATATTATGGGAGTAGGCAAAAAAAATGCTCAGGAGTTACACGATTTTTTTCTGAGTCGCAATCCTGCGGGTATAAATACCATTGCCCTTGAATTAAGTCTTTTATACGTTGAAGAGAGCAAAATTGAAGGCGTGAATTCCGATGTGGCCTTTGTTCAAATGTGCTTGGAAACAGGATTTTTGCAATATGGTGGACTTGTGACGCCAGAAATGAATAATTTTTGCGGGCTTGGTGCTATTGATGAAAATAATAAAGGACTTTCTTTTCCTACGGCACGAATTGGCGTTCGTGCTCATATTCAGCATTTAAAAGCGTATGGCTCAGCAGATCCTTTGCAGCAACCGCTTGTTGATCCGCGTTATAGATATGTAAATCCGAAAGGTAAATCACCAACTATAGAAGGTTTGGCTGGAACATGGGCTGCAGATAAGGAATACGGTATAAAATTAATGCGACTTTATTCTGATTTGCTATCACGATAATTTACATATCCATGCGAGCAAATAAATTTTCTTCGGCAAAACTGTAAAAAGAATTCCGTGTAATAATAATATGATCTAAAAGTGTAATTCCCAAAAGTCTGGAAGCTTCAAAAAGCCGCTTTGTTACTTCAATATCTTCTTTTGAAGGCTCTTTTTGTCCTGAAGGATGATTATGACAAATAATAAGTGCACCGCTGCGCTCCTGAATCGCACTTGCAAACACTTCTCGGGGGTGAATGAGTGTGCGATTTATAGTCCCAACACTTACGACTTGGATTTTTTGAATTGCATGTGCTCCATTCAAAAGTATTACCAAAAAATATTCTTGCTGCTCAAGCGTGTAATGTTTTACCAGCGGAATAATATCACTCGGTTTATGAATTTTGATTTCATTATGTGCATTAAGCCTTCTGCCAAGCTCTACCACTGCAGCGATGATAATCGATTTTGTCGTTCCCATTCCTTCAATTAATTGCAAGTCTTCTATTAAATTTTCGCTACGATTTTGATGAATTCGCTTTAAAACTCTCTTTGCAAGGATAGTTACAGGAGTTTTTTGCGTTCCGCTACCAAGAATAAGCATTATTAATTCATACGTGCTCATTGAATTTGTGCCATTTTTAAGAACATTTTCGCGTACATTTGGTTTTTTCATTTTAACGTAGGAAGTTGCTGCATCCTGAATAAAATTTTGTTCATAATTAGTTTCCATATAACCTTTATGTTAGCAATTTTTCTTAAAAAATCTTGTAAAAAATATTACAAAACTAATTTTTATCTTGATTTTATCCTTTTTTATTTGTACAGTCATAAAGAATTGTTAGGTCAAACTCAAAAAGGAGATTTTATGGAAGAAATTATTTCGTTGTTGCAAAATAATGCACGATTATCGATTGAGGATATTGCGGCAATGACAAAAAAAACGGAAACTGACGTTGCCGATATTATAAAAAAATTAGAAAAAGATGGCGTTATTTTAAAATATTCTGCTATCATCAATCCCGATAAAATTGAAAAGCAAAAAGAAGCCGTGCGTGCGGTGATAGAAATTCAAGTTGTTCCGCAGCGGGAACATGGATTTGATGCGATTGCAAGCCGAATTTATCGTTTTGCTCAGGTAAAATCGCTTTATTTAATGAGCGGCGGCTATGATTTGCAGGTGATTATTGAAGGTGAGTCGCTTCAAGAGGTTGCATACTTTGTGGCACGAAAACTTTCTACAATCGAAGGCGTCAAAAGTACAAAAACTCACTTTGTCCTTAAAACATATAAAGAAAATGATATTGTCTATGTGGATGAGAAAAAAGACACGCGTGAAGGAGTTAGTGCGTAAATGAAAAGAAGCGATCGATTTTCAGAAAAAATGCAAAATATTCCGCCGTCTGGAATTCGTAAGTTTTTTGATCTTATTATTGGACGTGATGATATTATTTCGCTCGGGGTTGGCGAGCCTGATTTTCCAACACCATGGGTTATGCGTGAAGAGGCGTATTATCACTTACAGCAAGGACATACATCCTATACATCAAACTGGGGTCTTGCGGAATTGCGCGAGGAAATTGCCCATTATTTGCAAAAATATAATTTGCAGTATAATCCTAAAAATGAGATTTTAATTACGATTGGCGTTTCTGAAGCAATCGATGCTGTTTTGCGTGCGATTCTTAATCCTGATGATGAAATTATTATTTGTGAGCCGTGTTATGTTTCCTATCAACCACTTGCAAGTCTTTGTGATGTCAAGCTTATTCATCTTGATACGAGCAAAAATGGCTTTTATCCTACGGCGTGCGACATTGAAAAGCTGATTACGCCAAAAACAAAGGCGTTGATGCTCTGCTCTCCGAGCAATCCTACGGGGCGAATGATTCCGCGTGAGGAGCTTGAAAAAATTGCTCGCGTGATAAAAAAGCATGAAATTTGGTGCCTTTCAGATGAGGTTTATTGCGAGCTAGTTTATGATGATAATAAACATACCTCCATTGGCTCGTTCGATGGGATGAAAGATTATACAATTGTTTTGAATGGTTTTTCGAAGGCGTTTGCAATGACTGGTTGGCGCATTGGTTATGTTTGCTGCCCTGCACCGCTTATGGAGTGCGTGCATAAACTACACCAATATTCTACCATTTGTGCACCGATTATGAGCCAATATGCTGCCCTTGAGGGCTTGCGGAGCGGACAATCTGAGGTTGAAAAAATGCGACTTTCGTACCAGCAACGGCGTAATTTGATGAGTTGGCATTTTGCTTTAATGGACTTGCCTGCATGTGAGCCAGATGGAGCATTTTATTTTTTTGTGGATATTCGCTCAACGGGGTTGAGTGCAGAGGAATTTGCTCAGCGTTTAATTGACGAGCATCAGGTTGCTGTTGTTCCGGGAAGCGTTTTTGGCTCAGGGGGCGAGGGTTTTATTCGCTGTTGTTACGCAACTGATATTACAAAAATTAAAGAAGCCATGATTCGCATGGCAGCCTTTGTAAAAAAATGTAAAAATCTTTCGTGAAGTTGACTACTTTTTGAACGTAATAAACTGCGGATAGTTTGACTTTCTAGCCATGTTATGTGGACGTTATATTAAAACCTTCCCGAAATTCTTTTGTAGGAATTATGGTACTTGAAAAATCTTTGTCAAAAGGAATTGCAATTGTAGAGTCATCTATTTTTTCTATATTTGTTTCCTCTCCTGCATAGGTGACTGAAAGTCGATATTCTTTTTGAAAATTATTTTTATTTATTCCTCGAGGTGTTTTTGGATGAGTTGTTTTGCTTCCTCAATCGAAATTAATTTACCGTATGAGACAACTTTATTATTAATAACAAAAGCGGGTGTTTGTATAACGCCATATTGTGCAATTTCTGCCATATCACCACTGTTTAAAACCTCATCAGGAAGGCCGAGTTCTTTAACAGCGATTTTTACATGGGCAAACGTGTCACTGCTCTTTTTGCAACACGATCCTAAGACGATAAAACGAGATTTTTCATTAACTGATGCCTTACATTGACCATTGCACTCACAAGTTGGTTTTGAATTTTGTGGTTCCAATTTGTCTCCTGCATTTTTTTTCTTAAAATTAAAAAACATTTTTTTCTTTCCTTATCTTTTTAAATGGTAAGATTATTTATATATCAAAATATATTGATATGAATATAGCAAGAAAAGCAAAAATCGTCAAGCATTTTTGCTTCACAGTTGGAAATAAGGTAAGAAAGAGCTTAAAAAATGCTATGATCGTTAAAAAAAACTTTGCTCTCGAGTTATGTGTAATTATCTTTGTTTCAAGGCGTTGCCTTGCTTTTTTAGTTATCCATAGTAAAGAGAGGTATTAGGTATGGTAAAAAAATCATTATTAATTGGTATGATTCTTTTTTTGTCGCTTGTCGTTTATGCAAAAGATGGCGTTTTTATGGGGATATCGCGTGAAGGAAAACGCGGAGATATCAAAGTTGAAGTAACTGTTGAAAAAAATAAAGTTACTGATATTGCCGTAATTGAGGCTAAAGAAGATGCTGTTTATGCGATGGCCAAAATTACAAACGCCATTATTAAGGAAAATAACACTAATGTTGATGTTATTTCTGGTGCAAGCGTAACAAGTAAAGCTTTTGTTGCTGCTGTTGATGATGCTCTGAATAAAGCGGGTTTGTCTTTAAAAGGAAAGCTTATTAAACCTCAAAAATAAAAAAGAGATTTTGTATAGGTTCTTGACTAGCACCTAAAAAATAAATAAGGTGTAAGTAAATGAAATTCAGTAGATTAAGTACATATAAAGTCAATAAAATAGTTTTATGTTTTAGTGAGGATATTACCGCAACGGCTGCAGCAAAAATTGTGAAGGTAAATCGAAATACAATAATAGCTATTACAAATTTATTCGTGAAAAAATTGTTCAAAAAGCCATTGCTGAGGCAGGCAAAGAATGCGGGGAATTTGAAGTTGATGAGAGTTATTTTGGTGCACGGCGCGTG
>JBOFTD010000201.1:0-9810 GCA_051651885.1 Treponemataceae bacterium | reverse complement strand
AATTTGTATATCTTTTCTTAATTCTGTTATTCTACTTGCTAAATGCCCATCACCACATGCTGGCTCATAAATACGTATATGCGGACTGTACAGCATAGGAAGGCTAAAAAGAAGGTCTATAGCCAAAGGGTCTGTTGCGTAAAAATCATTCTCTTCTCTTTCATGACTGCTATGACTTGAGGCGCCAAGAGTTATAAATATCGGTTTTTTGTTTCCAGTCCAGTCTTTCACTTTACTTCCTTTTTGCATTCTTTATCGTAAATACAACCGTTACATTTTCCGTTTCTTACAATACAAACGCTTTTACGCTCCCTGCTATTACTTTTTTGCTTTTCTTTCTTTATTATTGAACCCTTTAACAGCTTTTCAACTTCTTTTATTTGCTCTTTGGTTGCTGTATAACTATGCCCAATTTTTTTTACGTTAAAATTCTTTTTAAGGATATTTATAACGGTAGAATGGCTCTTGTTATATTTTTTTGCAAGATCTGATATTGTCATTTCGAAGCTAAAAAAATAATTAAAACAAGAACTGAAATTAAAACAACCAATATAATATTCAAAATAGCTTTAAGCATTTTACCCCTCTATAAATTAAAATACTTGCTACAGGATGGATTTGAACCATCGTGCCATTAAAGACACCTACCAAGCTGTAGCCGTGCTTGCTATTTCGCATGACGAATCGAAAATCCCGTAACGACCCATCATGTTAGCCCCTTGCACGTCGGCTATGTAATACCACAAAACAGAGGCAAACAAAAAACCCCTGTGTATTTTTTATAAAATTGCAGATGATACTAAAACCCCTGCAAGCATTTATATACTCCAAATAAAAAAACCTGCTGTATCCGTGAAAATACCGCAGGCTTTAATCAGCCAAACTGATTAAAAATATTCACGGCTATTTTTAATCATTCTGTTTTTATAATATTTCAATCACTTAAAAGTGATATTTATTATATTAATCACTTTTATTTTATTTTTGAAAATATTGTTTTGTTTGTTTTAATATTTATACAAACCTATTTGTTTTCTATGATTTTTTCTGAAAAATCATTGACAATAAAACCTGTTCCTGTTATCATGGAAATATAAATGATTCATTGTTAAACGAGCTATATGAAAACGAATAAAGATAACGAGGGCAAAGTGTCCTCGTTTTTTTTGGTGGTAAATATGTTTTTAAAATGTGCTAAATGTGGCAGCAAGTATTTCTTTTTGAATTTAAATAAACATGGATTATGCAAGAAATGTGAAAGATTAAAAATTTTTAATATTAATAATATAGAAACATGGGACTATGCACCAGTTGATCCCATCATAATTGAGGGTCAAAAAATTTTTAATGATACATTTGAAAAACGATTAACAATTTATGATGTTATGATCAATATAAAAAAATATTTAAAAAGTATTGAGGAAGAAAAAAGTGAAAAACTCGAACATGATGAAATAATTGCTATAACAGAAGAAAAACTAAAAGAATTTATACAGTTTAATACTTTTGCTGGACTAGATGATTTAAGAAAAAATCCAGAAAAAGAAGATAAAACACAATATGGATTTGATCCTTACGATAAAAAAACATGGTGTCATGCAAGCAGAAAAAAAATACTTACAATAAATGGAATTAAAATATGGGATGAATATTATGAAGATAATATTTGCAAAAAGCAATATATTTTAGAAACTGATTATGTAAATCGAATAAAAATATCGTTTAACATTGAAAAAGAAATTTTTAATAAAAACAACTTAAGCGAACAAGAATCAAATAACTTTATAAAAAAAAATATAGATCACTATTTGTTATTTTGTACTCCTTTTGATGATACTATAACAAAAGAAATAAAAGGCGTTAGTTTTTCACCAGCAATGTATGATATGATTTTTAAAAAAGATGAAAAAAATATTGAAAAAACTGCAGAAGCTATTATTTTTTGCGAAAAAAATAAATTTTCAAAGTCAAGAATGAGGCAATATCTATTCGATAAAAAAATTCCTGTTGATAATTATGAGTTTTCAACATTGTATTTTGCTCAAAAAAACAAAATACAGCAAGAAATTAATAATATTATGTTTGATTTTTTTTGCTCTTTTGAGCCAAATTCTTATGATGAAATAAATGATATTATAAATCAAAGCGAATATCTTAAATATCACAAAGAATTAATACCTGAAGTTATTGAACACCTTAAGCTTACAATAAAATAATTAACAATCAATTCTTTTTTATAAATTTGCCGATAATATTAATATGGGAATACATGGAACAGAATTAGTAGAACGCATAGATTTGTTACTCTTAAAAATAAAAAAGAAACGTATAGATGTATGTAATTATGCAGGTATTTCAACACAAGCTATAACACACTGGAAAAATAAAGGAGCTATGCCTTCTATTGATACAGTTATAAAAATTGCTGATTTTCTTAATGTTTCTGTAGAATATTTAATAACTGGAAATAATGACAGCAAAGCACTTCCATTAAAGTATATTCTAATACCTATGCTGTCTCAAAAAGTTTCAGCAGGATTTGGTCATGAGCTTGAAGATGACGACACTACAACCCAGTTGATTAAAATACCAGCATCTATGGCTAAGTATAAAAATCTTAAAGCTCTTTCAGTAAAAGGGGACAGCATGTATCCAACTCTTTCTGATGGGGACATAGTAGTTTGTGATTGTATTAAATATTTTGACGGCGACGGTTTATATGTTATAAAAACTGCAGGAGATGAGTTTGTAAAAAGAATTATAACTACCAATAAAGGGTACTCTATAATATCCGATAATAAAGCATACCCATCTATTTTAGAAAAGCATGACGAAGTAGACTTAATAGGAAAAGTTAGGTTGTCACTGCAAAAACATTAATAAGTATAATTATCATGACACTACTTATGACACCAAAACAATTAAAAATATACAAGTTTTTAGCATAATATTTGAATATATTTTCAAATAAAAAAAAACAAAATAGTACGTAACAACAACAACTTATCTTAAAAAGTATTGTTTTTGTTTTATAAGGAATGATTAAAACATGAGTGAAAAAGTTCAAATTATTAAAATTGAAAAAAAGAAAATTCTTGTTCGTCCACTAATTACTGACGCCTGCTTAAGTTGCACCGATTCCTCTTGTGCAAAGCAGGGTAAACCTTTTTTTGTAAAAAATATATTAAATCTTCCAATTCAATATGGGGATATGGTCGACCTTGCATCTTCTCCGACAATAAAAATTTTTCAAGCAACGATTAGCTTATTTTTTCCTATCATTATGGCCTTGATTGGCTATTTTGCATCAAAAATTGTCTATGAAAAATTGTATCCAACACAACTCGTGCCAGAAGTATGGCGTGTAAGCGGTGTGTTACTTTTTTTTATTTTTGCCCTCACTCTCGTTTTTGTTCGATCCTATTTTTTTTCAACCCCTGAAAAAGCCTATATTTCGTGCATTATTGAAAAAACAAACAAGAATCAAAAATTGCCTAATTAATATTTTGTATCAAATTAATTAATGCAGGTTTCTGGGGTGCGCTATTTGCCTGAGTTGCTTGCGTAGTAATATCTTCTGGCAAAAATACAATTTCATCAAGTCGATTAATATGATCATTAAATCCACTAATTTTAATTGATCCTTCTGAAATATCTTCTCCAACGTGAGTTACGGTAAATGTCCCAAGAATATCATTATTTTTGTAATTAAGAGCAAGCGTTTTGTCGGCAGTTTTGATAGTTCCTTTTTTGATAATATTAAATACTTGATTTTGCTTTACACCATCAGACTTTCCCATATCAATTAAGCCAGAACTTCCATTTCGTTCAATTAATTTTCCCCTTTGCTGTAGACTACTCGTAATAGTTTGATTAGTGCGTCGTAAAACATTGATAAATCGGTCATTTCCTGTGCGATAAATCGTAAATGAGGTAACTTCAATTCCCGTGCGTGAAACATAAATTTTGCAAGTAAGAGATAAATCCTCTTTATTTTCCTCGAGGTTTAAAATAATAAAATAATCCTGCCCACCCTGCCGCGAAAGATTGAAGGCTTCAGAAAAACTACTGATTGCACCTCCGTAAGCCGAAGCCTCAATCAATCCATTTTGCGAAATAATCTGTGCTAATAAATCAGAACTTATTTTATCTGCCTCAGGATGATACAATTGCATACTTCCACTTTGATAATACAGTCCAACTTTGTATCGAATACGATCAAGATAAAACGGATCAACGTTCCATTTGTTTGGAAGGCTCGATCCTAGTTGTGTCTTCATAGAAACAAGGCGATCTTCAATGAGCGTTGAAACAGGCCCTTGTTTTTTTATAAATTGTAATTGTGAAAAATAACGCTCAGGATAACCTTCGTTTAATAGAACATCTGCATAATCATATCGTATTTTAGTATTGCTTGGATCAATCATTAAAGCTCTGCGATATTCATACTTAGCTTGTTGAGAAAGATATTTTTGTTGAGAACTTTTTGCTTTTTGAATATGCCATGCAGACCACTGTGCTCGTCGTTTATCTTCAACATCAAGATGAAAAAAAATAAGTTGCTCCAAAGCGGTTCTCATGATTTCATCTTCAGGATCAACCGATAATCCCAAAGTATAGGCATTAATTGCTTCTTCAATTTTGTTGAGCTTTGTGTTTGAAAGCCCCTTTAAAAACCATGCAGTACTTAAATTACGATTACGCTGTAAACGTTCATCACACAAATAGATAACATCATAGAAGCGAGCATTTTGATACAAAATAAATCCGAGCAGCTCATACGCATCATCATAGTTTTGATTAAGTTGTATTGCCGCACGTGCTCGTTGTTCTGCAGAATAAAAATCGCCCTCTTTGGCGAATAAAAAAGCTGCAAAATAATGAACCTCAGGATTTTCACCATGAAAGTGTAGTGCTTGATTGATGTAGGTTTTTGCTTGGTTAAATCTTCCTAATTCATAAGAAACGAGTGAAAGGGATAAAAGTGCCTTGCGATTTTCTGGTTGACGATGAAGCACATTCAGGTAATTTTTTTCAGCAGAAGCGATTTTTCCCTCGAAAATATGAAGTTCTGCCAAGCCAAAATACGCATCACTATCATTAGGATATATATTTAAAACCCGAGTAAAAACTTGAGTAGCTTCAGTAAGGCGATTAAGGCCTATCAAAGAAAAACCTCGTATATTTTGAATCGCTGGTTGATTTTTAATATATTTTTCTGCATTATCGGCATAAAAAATAGCAAGCTCATATTCATTCATTGCGTAACTACATTCAGCAAGTCCAAGCCATGCCTGCCCAAAGTGCGGATTACGTTGCACAATTTCTTGATATATTTCAATTGCTTGGTACCAATTTTTTAAATTCTGACTTTCCTTTGCTCTTTCATACATTATCAAAACAGAACTTTCTTGATTTTGTGCGATGACAGACAAAAGTGAACAACCAAAAATAACAAAAAAGAGTACTTTTTTTATCATATCCTACCCATAAAATAAAAGTTTGCTATTTTTAGTTTACTATATGAGTGTTGCAGTGTCAATAATTATAAGATAAGTATTATCATTGCACTTTGTTTACAAATCATCAACTAAGGCAGAAGATTTTGCGTATGCGGTTGACTTTGCTTCAAAAAAATCTGTTTTTATAAGATTTGCATTACTGTACTGACTAATCCATAAAGTTGATTCAGGCTCTTTATCATAGCCCTCGTACAAGGGTTCAAAACCGAGGTTTGTACAACGAAGATTTCCTAAATATTTAATATAATCGCGTATCATAGTTTTATTTAACCCTACAATAGAATCTCCGATAACGTAATTCCCCCAGTCAATTTCCATCTCAACACCTTCTTTAATCATGTTGCGATAGGTACTTACCAACTCTTCAGTAAAAAGCTCTGCATTTTCTTTTTTGAGTTCAAGAATAATTGAGCGAAAAAGCCATAAATGAGTATTTTCATCGCGATTGATATAGCGAATTTCTTGTACAGATCCGTTCATTTTGCCATTGCGACCCAAATTATAAAAAAACATAAATCCTGAATAAAAATAAATTCCTTCAAGAATGTAATTTGCGATGAGCGTTTTTACTAAAGTAATACGATCTTGTTTTTCTTGAAATTCATTGTATAAATCGCCAATAAACCTATTTCGAGCCAAAAGATGTTTATCGTTTTTCCAATGATATAAAATTTCTGTTCGCTCAGCAGGATTACAAATCGTATCAAGCATATAACCATAACTTTGCGAGTGAATTGCTTCTTGAAAAGACTGAATCGTTAAACAAAGGTTTACTTCATTTGCCGTAATATATTCTCCTACAAAAGGAAGGTTCGCCGTTTGAATGCTATCAAGAAAAATTAAAAAAGAAAGAATTTTATTATAGGCGTTTCTTTCAACCTCAGAAAGTTTGCGATAATCAAGAATATCACTTTGCAGATTTATTTCTTCAGGGATCCAAAAATTATTCATCGCTTGGCGATACCATTCACTCATCCATGTATATTTTATATTATTAAAATCATTAAGGTTTGTTGTATTTCCGCCAATCATCATACGTTTGACAACTTCAATATCGCCATGTTCATTAAATAATGCTTTTTTTTGTAAATTATCCATGTATTCTCCAGAAACATAATTGTAGTAAAAAAACAGAAAAAAAACAAGATGGCCTTTGATGCACACATCACTTTGTCGGGTAATAAAGATAAATCAAACTAAGTTTTTAACTAAAATGATTACACTTTTTTTTTCTGCTGAGTTTGTTTTAGTGAAATTCTTTAAAGTGAACAAAGCTCACAATCTTTGATTATCCATTTGTCATCTTTTTTATCGAGAGTGAGAATGGCATAATGTCCTTGAGCGAGACTTCCCGGATTGACTAAAAAAGTATTTTTTATAGTATCTGTTGAAACAGCTTCATGGATATGGCCACAAATTACGGCAAGCGGCTGATGCTTTTCAATAAAGGAGCGAATATTTTTTGAGCCAACATGCATTCCGTTCCTTGTTTTATCAAGATTAGTATTTTTTGGTGGCTGGTGAGTAATCAAAATGAGATTTGCAAGCTCGCCAACACTATCTTTGCTCTCCTCAAGTATATGAAGGTCAGAAATAATTTGATCATCACTGCGTTCATTTGGAGTTTCATTAATAAATTGTAAGGATCCCCCTGCCCCTGCAAAAAAAAGTCCTGAGTTAAAAATCAAAGTATTTTGTACCGAAACATTTGCTTTTTCAAGTTCTTCTAAAAAATCAGGTGAATCACAATTTCCTGTTACCGCAAAAATGCAATCGTGTTTTTGAAGTAAAACATTGAGTGTTGAAAGTGAAGTTTCTATCTGATTAAATTGTGCAAAATCTCCTGCACATAAAACAATATCAGCTTTTGTAAATTCCGTATCGAGGGCATTAAGCATAGCAAGGTTAGCATGTAAATCAGAAAGCAGTAAAATTCTCATACTATTATTCTAATAGAGATTTTATTTTGAGACAAGAGGGGTTCTTATTTATTCACTGATAACTTTTGTTGATCGCGCTAAAAATTATTTTTCCATTTAAGGCTGTCCACTTAAATAAAATAGTTCCTCTATTCGTAAACCATTGTACATAATAGTATCTCGAATCAGCTTTAAAAATAATGATTTCACGAACAATACAAAAATAAAAAATGCTTGACAATTCAAAAAAGGAGATTTATACTAAGTTATGCTTAATTTTGAATATCATAGCTCTACTCAGTTTTTTTTTGGAACTGAATGCGAGCAAAAACTTCCTGCATTATTGCAAGAATACAAAGCTTCAAAGGTTCTTTTGCATTATGGTAAAAATTCAGTGCAAAAGTCTGGATTACTCAAAGAGGTAGAAACTCTACTTGATTCAAGTAAAATCCCCTATGAAAAATTAGGTGGCGTAGAGCCGAATCCGAAAAGTTCTCTCGTATATGAGGGAATTGCTCTGTGCAAAGAAAAAAATATTGACACTATTCTTGCTATTGGAGGCGGTAGCGTTATAGATTCTGCAAAGGCTATCTCATTAGGAGCAGCCGACTCTAATAATACAGATTTTTGGGATTTTTTTATAGGGAAAGCAATTCCAAAAAAACATTTAACGCTTGGTGTAATTCTTACAATTCCTGCATCGGGAAGCGAAGGATCAACTTCATGCGTCATCACTCATGAAAAAGATAATCTAAAAAGAGGATTTAATCATCAGCTTAATCGACCAGCTTTTGCTCTTTTAAATCCCAAGCAGTGCTATACTCTGCCATCTTATCAAACAGCCTGTGGTATTGTCGATATTCTCTCTCATGTGCTTGAGCGCTACATGAGCCAAGAAAAGGGAGTAACTCTTAGCGATCGACTATGCGAGGCGCTCATGCTCGCTGTTATTGAAAACGCACATATTGTGATGCAAAATCCGAGCGACTACAACGCCCAAGCAAATATAATGTGGGCGGGAACGCTTGCACATAATCACCTTGTTGGACTTGGTCGCGAAGGAGATTGGAGCACTCACCCAATTGAGCATGAGCTTAGTGCGTTATACAATGTCGCACACGGAGCAGGACTTGCAGTTATTTTGCCTGCCTACATGTACTATCAATACAAACATAATGTACCACTTTTTGCTCAATTTGCGAATCGTATTTTTGGAATTCCGTATAACCGAGATAATCAAGAGAATACAGCGATACAGGGAATAAATGCTCTTAAATCATTTTTTGAAATACTCGGAATGCCAATAACAATGGAACAACTTGGTGCAAAAAAAGAGGATATTCCTTATCTTGCAAATAAAGTTAAGGTGAATCCTCAAGGTTATAATGGCAATTTCCACCCACTTAATAAGGATGACTTTGAAAAAATATATTTAAGTGCGTTTGAAAATTAAACTAAAACAATTCTTTTAACTCCAGAATAAGATCTTAAAAAGATTTTCTTATTTTTATCTTTTTAAAGTCATCTTTATAAAAAAGTTTACATGTAATTATATAATGTTCTATAATTACACAAAATTTTTACATGATTGAAGAAGATTATGTATCAGCATAGTAATAGTCATTGGTCCAACTCCACCGGGCACAGGTGTAATAAAAGAGGCAATTTTACAAACTGATTCAAAATCAACGTCCCCAGAAAGTTTATATCCATTTTTTTTATGCACATCAGGAATACGATTCACCCCAACATCGATAACGACCGCTTGCGGTTTAATCATGGATCCGACAATGGTAAACGGTTTTCCCACAGCTGAAATTAAAATATCTGCATCTTTTGTAAAGCTAGTTAAATTTTTTGTTCCCGTATGACAAAGTGTTACCGTTGCATTACAGTTTTTTCGTGAAAGTAGTATCGATAATGGAGTACCAACAATATTTGATCTGCCAATGATAACGGCATGTTTTCCTTCAGTTAAAATATTCATCTTCTGTAATAGCATAATAATTCCATGCGGTGTACATGGCAAAAAACATTCTTGCCCTAATATCATTTTACCTATATTACTAGGATGAAAACCATCAACATCTTTTTGCACTGAAATGGCAGAAATAACTTTAAGCTCATTAATATGTTTTGGTAATGGGAGCTGAACTAAAATGCCATGTATCGTGGTATCTTCGTTCAGCTGATGAATTAAATTAAGTAGCTCTGCTTCGCAAGTATTTTCTGGAAGCATAAATGTTTTATCAATAATTAATGTCTCAGAAAGAGCTTTTTGTTTTGCTTTTACATACGAAATACTAGCCAGGTTTTCACCAACAAGAACCACTGCAAGGCAAGGTTGAATATTATTTTTATGAAAATTT
>JBOFTD010000200.1:0-8959 GCA_051651885.1 Treponemataceae bacterium | reverse complement strand
TCCAACTAACTGTAAATCCTCTAAAAAAGGACAAATTATTCTTAGAGCAAGTAAATCAGATACAAGAGGAAAAACACTCTCCCCTAAAAAGCCAGATTTTGACTTAAAAATTTTTTTATAATAACTCGGAAATTTTTTAACACGTGATTTTAAAGTTGGAACTGACAATAAACTAAGATTATCTTTAATTAAAAACTCTAGTTCAGAAATGACTTTAAGAAAAGATCCATAATAACTATCATAATTTTCTTGAAGAGTTCGCTTTTTTGGAAAAGATTTTGAAATAATATTTTTCATACATTGTTTAAAAAAAACAAAGTGGTGTCAATTATAATAACTGACACCACTCCACTCAGAAAATACAAAAGATTTTAGTAATTCTACTTATTACAAAAAATACTATTGTGGAATCTCTGTATCGCCACCAGCAGTTCCAGCAGCACGAATACTTGATGTAGTTCCTGTTTCAGTAGCTTGACGTTGTTGTTCCATAAATCGATCAACTTGTTTTTGTCCAAAATTAGACATTTCAATATTTTGACGATAAATTTCACGTTCCTTCATAATACCCCAAACATCTTCGTCTGCAATATCACGTTCTGTATTAAGCACAGCTTTATCATAAACAAGTTTAACATCTTTGAAATAACCGATAAAATCATCTCCAATACTTGCAGAATCACGTACTACTTGAAAGCCAATAAACTTAACATAAGGAAGTGATACAGGATAAATTGGATAGATTCTAATCTCGCGAGCTCGAATTTCTTGAATGTATGCTGGATTATTCCATTTAAGTTCTTTCCAACCATCAAAATTCAAATACCCCATAAAGTATCTTCTTTCCAAACCAAAGTGATCTTTTAGAATAACGTACAAGCCATGTGGAAAATTCATTCCCATAGTAGTTACTGTAATAGATTTAAGTGTTCCAACATTTCGAACAAGTCCATAACCCTCTTCAAAGCGCATTAAAGCACTAGCTCTTTCCTCGTCAGTAGGTTCTTGTATTTCTCCTTCTGGAGAAACAGTTGCCATTGATTCTGAAGCGGGAATTTCAAAAGGTGGAATAATTCGTGCATTAGCATTAACGGCTCCGCTAGGAAAGATAACACGAACACCCAAAACTTCACTACCAGCAAAAGGTACACGTGCATTTGCACTAACAGGAGCACCAACTACTTGAGAAAGTGTAACACTACCTACTGTCCTTGCTGATGAATTAAGTACAACTTCCCAATTTTTAAAAGCAAGAGAAGATTTCATTAATCCCTTCTGCTCGTCGGTGAACGTATCACCTGCGTTTGCAGAATAATCCATAACCGTACGACGGTTTTGAGTCATGTTACCGTCAGCACCCATAATAATATCAGCTGACAACTGAGCAAAGTCAATTAATACTGCTTCCTCGCCAACTGCAAGCGTCCCTACAAGAAGGAATGCCATCGCAACAAGAATGAAATTCTTCTTCATTCAAAGCTCCTTTTCACGTTATATAATTCCATTTATTTTATAATGGTATATGCAAAAAAGAGTTTTGTCAATATTTTCTTACAGAAAAAATAACAAAATCGTAATTATTCAGCATAAAGCTCATTACCGGCAATATATACGTGTATGAAATCTATATTTTTAAAGTTAGTATAAATGTTTTTTTTCAAAACTTCAATAGTTTTTTTCATTTTTTTTGATATTACTTGCAAGGCATCTTCACTCAGTTCAATATAGAGCACATTAGCATGCAAAAAAAAAGAATTTAGTCGCGTTTTTTTTGGAAACAGTGCCTCTAAATTATTCGAAAATGGCCCCAGCAAAAGCTCCTCTATATATTGTTGCAAAGGATCAATTTTAGTGTTATTTTTTAGGTATTTATATTCTTTTCGTATTTTATTTTCATGAATAGTTTCATAATAAAATGATCGCTTTGTATAATCACGTCCAAAGGTGAAAAAAATTGAAAAAATTGCTAAAGTAATAATGATTGTACTGATTACTGTTACTAGTGATTTATTTTTTGCGAAAAAATCCATTTTTAATTTTCCTTAAAAATACATGCTATATTTTATTTAAAAACAAAACAATATTATAGGTATTTAGAATAATAAGCAATAAAAGAATGATCAAAAAAAAAGTCTCTAAAAACTTTTCTGTAATTTTTTTTGAAGAAAATCCACCCCCAACGGCACCGATTACTCCCCCAAAGCACATTAAAAAAAGTAATGTTGCATCAAAAACAGGAATTGTTTTGGTTACAAACGAAGTAAAAAGACTCGTTGCTTGTGAAAAAAACATTATAAAAATAGAGTTAAGAGCTGTTTCCTTTGGTGCCATTGAATAAAAATAGGCCAACGCAACAATATTAAAAGGCCCGCCGCCAATCCCTAAAAAAGAAGACAAAATCCCAAGCAGGATACCAAGAAAAATGGAGATAATAGGATTTGAAATTGATTTTGTGTGTATTTTTTTCTTAAAAAGCACATAGCCAATAACAAGAATATTAGCAAAAAGTAAAATACTCCCTTGCAAAAGCCCCGCAAGAACTTCATTGCCAGTAATTATTTTTACAAAAACAAATAATTGCTTGCCAATCACGCCACCAACACAAGCACCCATTGCCAAAAAAGAGCTTCGTTTTATATCGATTCGAACGGGAGACTTTCTGCTAGCAACTAACGCCATTGATGCCATAGCAAGAGATGTGCAGCCACACAAAAAACTCACTACACTGACAGAAAGAGCGCCAATGCTGTCGAACAGGGGTTTCATAATTACACCAGGCCCGACTCCGCTGAGAGCACCAATAAAGGATGCAATAATTGTTATAAAAAAATATCCAGCCATTTTATAAAAACTTTTAAATCATCTGATTTAAGTCAATTTCGCACGCAATACACGGCACTGTAATTGCCCAGTTTTCAAGCACAACGGGATTAAGTTCTCCGAAAATGCCAATCACTTTTGACGCCCCTGAAGCCTTTTCAAGCAAAATGCTCGCTTGACGGCCTAAAATAAATCGTGGATCTTCACTTTCTTTTACTTTGTACTCAAATCCGAGAAAATACAAAAAGGATGCAACTTCACTTGCCACTGTATTATAATTTGCATCACTTGCCGCAGTTAAAAACCCAATGCTTTGTCGAGTTTGCGTTCCTGTATTTTCAGTTTTGCACAAATACGCAATCTTTCCAATTTCAAATATTTTATGCGGATACACCGCATTTCCCGAAATTGATTCTGCGGACAAAAGCGACGGAATAATTGACGGGCGAACATACTGATAATTCTCCGTCATCGGATTTGCAATTTCAATCACATTTTTTTCATCAATATTCATTTTGGTAATAAAATCACTTTTTGAGCCAAGATAATTAAAAATCATTTCTTGGTAGCCAAACCCAACCATCACAGATTTTGCACGTCGAGAAAAAAGCGTTATAGGCGTCAATCGGCCAATCGTAAAATCACGCGGTTTTTCAGGTGTAAACGAAGATAACTCATTGCCAATCATCACGTCTTCAATAATATCCACTTCGTGTAAAAAATCATTGCGATACGCAGGCACACAAATCGTAATCTCCTCGCCATCATTTGTAGCCTTAATATCCATTTTTGAAAGCGATTGGACAATTTCTCCAGCACCAAACGAAGAGCCAAGCATTTTATTTACCGCACTCACGCTTGTTTTTGCTTGCTCTTGAAAGTAAAATGGCGTAACAATGGATTTACCAAATCCCGTTTCATACGGATGATTTACCTGCACGGGGAGGATTTTATAGCCTGCATCAAAAAAATCGCACGCAACAATCGAGGTTGCTAAAAGAAGCGACGGCATATCTGTTCCTGTCATCTCAACGAGCAAATCGCTATCGCCCACTTGCACCGCCCCAAGCGTTGCACTATTTATAATCGGCGGAAGCGACAAAATCTCTTTTTTTGTATCTATTAATAGAGGAAATAAATCAAAATCTTTTATAATCGAGCCGTATTCTTTGCCTTTTGGATGATCGGTAATAATTTGACGGCACGTCATTTTTTCATCATGGGCAAGAGGAATAAAACTCGTTTCATCAGGATTTACGGCGGTATACTGCACAGGCCATGAAATATTTGCACTGCGATATACGCCCATAGAAATCGAACGCCGTTTTCGCCCATAATTCCAACAAAGCTTTTCTTGCGTTTGAATAATATCCAAAAGCATTGGCTGATCAATGGGCTTGCCAGAAATAACGAAAGCCGTCATAAAGGGGCGAATATCTTTTAGTTTGGCGTCAACATGCACCACACGGTTAGCAAAATCCTGCGTTTTGGCTTTAGTCGACAAAAAAGATGCGTAATCAATCGGGTTACCCTCACGATGCACGCGCAAACACCGTGCAATTCCTGCCGTTGACCACAAGTCAGGACGATTTGTATCATTAAGCTCAATCTTGATGGTTCGCTCATTTTCACTTAAAGCACTATCAGCTTTCTCATCAAGCTCAGCTTTTGCACTCTCAAGGCGATTTTCTAATTTTTCATAATCACACTGTTCGCCAAGCAAACTAAAAAACAGCTTCTCATTAACTTCGATTTTTGGCATTTGCAAATCCTTACGATAGAATTGATTTTTCTTTATACCATAAAAAAAAAAAAAATACAATCCAATTAGACTCGCAGATAATTTACAATGATAAGATAATCACCATTTTGAAGGCAATGATGATTTTATTTTAGATAGTTTTTGCTAATAGGATTTAAAGTAACAAAGCTTTATGCATAACCATTATTCTAATCCAAAAGATTTTTTTCGTTCAGGAGTTAACCATCCGGGTATTGTTTTTGCCATATGCCTTGCTATATCTTGAAAATATTCTTTGTCGATACCTGAAATATCAATAGTCCTTCCACTTAAATCTTCTTTGGTCATATAAACATCATTTACAAATTTTTCTTTTTTTAATTCCATATAATCCTCCGTGATTAATATTACCATAGTTTTAAATAAAAATCAATTTTAATTATTTTAGGAGAACCATTTTCCACCATATAATTACTATTAAAACGCCAATTATCAACAATATTTTTGGTTATCCTTAAATATTTTTTCAATATATTGCTTTTGATTATAGTTGAATTATTTCTTTAATGAGTTCTTTTCTTGCATAAAATGCCCTGCTCGTTGCTCCGTGTCCAGCCCCTTTAGTTCGTGCTTGTATCCACTTACCATCCTTACCTGTCAATGCTTGAAACCCACGAGTTATTAATTTGTTCCGAATAAATTCATAATCATCCTGAATTTCTTGAATAAGAGTACTGCTTTCTATAAAATCAAATGATTGAACTTTTAAAAGTTCTGCTTTCTTAGTATCATGGCCATACCACGTAACAGCACAAAAAATTAGTGATTTTAGTTTTTCCCAGCAATGACTTTCAAAAAAAGATGTTTTTTCCAATACTGTTGGGTTTATCATTGTTATTGCAAAGGTTTCTTTTGGCGTCCATTTATCATTAACTTTATAGAAAGCCGTTGATTTCAACTCAAACCCAAGTCCATTTGGTGCTTGTTTATTGTCATTTGACAAACCTGCTAAACGTTCAAGAGTAAGCCCTTTCCAACCTTTATTTTGTTTGCCGTTTTTATCTATTGTTATATCATAATTTATAGCTAATCGGGAAAGATCTTCACCTATAAACTTTTCCAAGTTTTTTATTGCAATTATCCTTGTTATCATTACTCAAAAAGCCCTTTGTTCCTTTTAAGTTCTTCATAACGTTTTATTGTTAAATCAATATAATCCCTGTTTAAGTCACAACCAATATATTTACGATCACCAATAGTTGCAGCGGCAATCCCAGTAGTTCCACCTCCATTAAAAGGATCCAAAATAATATCACCAGCCTTTGTTGATGCCTTTACAATACGTCGTAAAAGGGCAAGAGGTTTTTGCGTTGGATGTTTTCCGAATATTTTTTCGCTTGGTGCTGGTGTTGGAATACTCCAAACACTCCGCATTTGCAAATTAGGCTTTTTAAAATTATCTTCTGGAAAATTTCCGTTTTTCATCGCATCATAATCAAAATAATGCTTGCTTTTTTTGTTTTTTTTTGCCCATAAAATTGTTTCGTGAGATGCGGTAAAAAATCTACAGCTTAAATTAGGCGAAGCGTTTGGTTTGAACCAGCTTATATCATTAAGTATATGAAACCCATATTTCTGTAAAAGAAATCCACATTGATAAATACTGTGATACGTTCCGCTAATCCAAATTGTTCCTTCATCTTTCAAGACTCGCCTGCATTCCTTTATCCAAGTTTCATGGAAGATCAAATCTTCATTGAAGCCATTTGATTTATCCCACGCCCCCTTATTTACACTCACCATTTGTCCATTTTGGCACGTAAAGCCATTATTAGAAAGCATATACGGAGGATCGGCAAAGATCATATCAAAATAATTATCCGAAAAAGAGTTCATTACTTCTAAACTATCATTATTATATAGCTCAAAGTCATTAGTTTTATAAACAGGCTTAATGATTTGTTGTTCTTTATTTTTTAAATTATCATCAAGCACACAATCAAAAAGCAAATTATCGACTATTACACTTTCTTCCATTTTAACCCTCAACCTATCGCTGAATACATACAAAACAAATCCTGCTCAGTGTAATTGCAATTTCTTGAGTTGTCAAGCAATTGATACGATTTTCGGAATGCTCGCAAAAAAATTATAACTGTGCTAAAGATTTTAAATGAGAAAATTAAATTGTAATCAAAAAAACGGAGAGAGGGGGATTCGAACCCCCGATACCTTGCGGTATAACGATTTTCGAGACCGCCCGATTCAACCACTCTCGCATCTCTCCAAAAATAAAGGCTGCCTACTGGCAACCTTAACAATGAGACTGAGAGGAGTCGAACCTCCGACCTTTAGATCCGCAATCTAACGCTCTATCCAACTGAGCTACAATCTCGATTCGTAGCGGAGCAGGGGGGATTCGAACCCCCGGTACGCTTTTGGCGCACAACTCCTTAGCAGGGAGCCACCTTCGGCCACTCGGTCACCGCTCCAATATTTAAAATATTGATTTCTACAAAAGCATAAATGCCAAAATTTTATTTCGGAGCAGGGGGGATTCGAACCCCCGGTACCTTTCGGCACAACGGTTTTCAAGACCGCCTCCTTAAACCACTCGGACACCGCTCCAATATTTTTTACTGTACACTTAAAAAAAACTCTTTGTCAAGAGCTTTTTAAGTCACTATCACAATTTTACTCAACAACTTCTTCTGCACCAAGAGAATCTTCCCCTAGATTCATTTCAAGAGCTTCAGTTGTTTCAAGCGAATCAATCGTTTGTGCTGGCTGAAGTTCAGTCATTGGGATTTCATTTTGAGAATCAACCTCTGAAAGATCATTTCCCGCCTGTGAAGAATTTTCTTCACCATCAAGCCACCATTCCGTTTCGCCACTTGCTTCTTTTATCTGCTGAATCGATGGATCTAAAGAACGAACTTTTGGTGTTTTATTAATAAAAGCGAGCAAAAAAGCCAAAACAAAAAAGAGAGCCACAAACGTATACGTTGTTTTCGTTATAACATTTGCAGATCGTGAACCAAAAGCTTGCGAACCGCCACCGCCAAGCAAGCCTCCCAATCCACCTCCCTCATCGTTTTGAAGCAAAACCAAAGAGACAAGCAAAATACAAATCAACACAAAAACAACAAGTAAAATAATTCCAATTATTGACATACCATTTCTCTATATTTATAAATTTTTTAAGACACAGTCTTAAAATTAGTATTGAACAGAACGATAAACATATCAAAATATTAAAAATTATGCAATACTATAAAGGTAAAACACGAAACAAAAAATCAAAAAAGCCAACGTAGGGAATCGAACCCTAGACCTGCTCGTTACGAATGAGCTGCTCTGCCAACTGAGCTACGGTGGCGTTGTCATATTATATAATTTTTTTTTAGAATACGTCAAGCATAGTTTTCCTACAAAAAAGGTTTAATTTTTTGACACGCTTTAGCACGATGCGAAATAGTATTTTTTTCTGCAGCTGAGAGCTCGGCAATTGTTTTTTTAAATTCACTTAAATACACAATAGGATCATAGCCAAAACCATCTTTTCCCCTTGATTCTTCAATAGTTGGCACAATAAAACCTTCACATATTTCTTGCACACAAATAAATTGATCTGTGCCAAAATAGAATGTCATTGCACACACAAAATGACATTTTCTATGTCGAATTTCATGTGTTGAAATTCCTTGTGAGCCTAAAAAATCATTGAGTTCTTGAACGATCAGGTGATTTTTCTCTTTTTGAGAAACAGATCCTCCATACCGTGCAGAAAAAATTCCGGGTTTTCCATCCAATGCGTCAATGCAAAGCCCCGAATCATCTGCCAAAACAGGAATGCCCGCACGATCAAAAAGATCTCGAGCCTTAATTAAACTATTCTCACAAAACGACTTACCATCCTCAACAGGATTAAAATCAATGCCCTTGTCCTTAGGAATAATCACCGAATGCTCTTGTAAAAGATTTGCAAGTTCTATTTTTTTATGTTCATTTCCCGATGCAAAAAGAATCTCCATTACCACCCCTCGTTATTACTCATGATTCTATAAAGAGTCTAATGAATTGCGAGCAAAAAAAATAGAAATATTTTTAAATCCACTAGCAACAAACATAAGACGCAATATTTTTTCAACCTGTTGCTCTGCCTCAGCAATCAAATTTTTTTCTAACGCCTGTACTTCATATTCTTTACGAGCTTTATCAATTTCGTTAAAAACATCGCTTGCCATAATCGGCACAAATATATTATGTTCTTCGTCGAACACTTCTTGACTAATAATATCGTTTCCTAACATCCGAACAGACGGCATCGTAATAGTAATATGTGAATTACTTCGATCTGCAACAATTTGAGCTGCAGAAATATCTTCAACTCCGACA
>JBOFTD010000199.1:0-7644 GCA_051651885.1 Treponemataceae bacterium | reverse complement strand
GTGTAATCCGTCAATTGGGGGGATTGCAAAGGGCAATATAACGCGTGAGGTTGATGCTTTAGGCGGGCAGATGGGAAAGCTGATTGATCAGTCGATGATTCAGTTTAGATTGTTAAATAAAAGTCGTGGGCCTGCAGTGCAAGCTCCGCGCTCTCAGGCTGATAAACTTTTGTATGCAAGCATTGCTCGAAAAACAATTGAAAACCAAGAAAACTTAAGCCTTTTGCAAGATACTGTTACTGATATTGAAGTTGAATCTTCTTATGAACGACAACATCTTAAAGCTCTTATAACAGAGAGGGGACGGTGGATTGTAACAAAGTCTGCCGTGCTGACCACAGGAACTTTTTTAGACGGCAGGATTTTTATTGGCGAGTTTGACTCTCCGTGTGGGCGGCTCGGAGAAGGTTCCGCCGTTGGATTGGGAGCTACTTTGCGGCGGCTTGGCTTCCGTGTTGGCAGGCTTAAAACAGGCACACCTCCACGAGTGCTTCGTTCCTCCCTTGATTTTTCCAAGATGGAAGAGCAAAAAGGCGATGATCTTGTAATTCCGTTTTCCTTTGATAATCAGAGCGTAAACCGTCCTTTTGTATCGTGCTATCTTGTGTACACTAATGAAAAAACGCACGCAATCATTCGAGAAAATATTCATCGTTCTCCTCTTTTTAGCGGAAAGATTGAAGGCGTTGGCCCTCGCTATTGTCCGTCAATTGAAGATAAAGTTATGCGATTTCCCGATCGCGATCGCCACCAGCTTTTTGTTGAGCCAGAGGGACTTGAAACCGAAGAAATGTATATAAATGGATTTTCTTCTTCATTGCCAGAGGAAGTGCAAGATGCTTTTTTGCGGACGCTTTCAGGATTTGAGCATGCGGTGATGACGCGCCCAGCGTATGCGGTTGAGTATGATTATATTGATCCGACGCAGCTTTATCCTTCCTTGGAGACAAAATCGGTTGCAGGCCTTTTTACTGCAGGGCAAATCAATGGGACTTCAGGTTATGAAGAAGCTGCAGGACAAGGACTTATCGCAGGAATCAATGCTTCTTTGTATGCAAAAAAATATGACACGAATAAAGCCCCTCTAACTAGCGACTGGTATGAGCCTTTGATTCTTCGTCGAGATGAAGCCTACATTGGCGTTTTAATTGATGACCTTGTAACACTCGGTACAAAGGAGCCTTATCGAATGTTTACGGCTCGAGCTGAATATCGCCTCAAGTTGCGCCATGATACCTGTGATGAGCGATTGATTAATTATGCGTATCAAGTGGGATTAAAAACCATTGAGCAATATAACGCCGTGCAAGAAAAAATTCAAACAAAAAAAGAAATCATCGCGTTCCTAAAAAAACAGCGTAATGTTGCACAAATTATTTTTGCACAAGTAGGGGAGGATGAGCACGCATTCAAAAAAAATCTTGAAGAAAAACTTCCTAATCCTGGCTATCCTGAAAACTTATGGAATGCTGCCCTTGTGGACTATAAATATGAGCATTATATTGAAAAACAAGATTCGCGTATTGCTAAATTAAAAAAAATGGATGAAAGAAAAATCCCGTCCGACTTTGATTTTTCACGTGTTGCAGGAATTTCAACCGAGTCACTACAAAAACTTGAACAAATTCGCCCACAAACACTCGGACAAGCGGGCAGAATTAGCGGTATTCGCCAAAGCGACATCATGCTTCTGATGATCCATCTAAAAAAATAGAAAGCGTGTTGCATATTTAGTCTTTTATTGCCTCCAACTTTTTTCTAATTTGTGAATAGCTAAAGCCCTTGCGAATAAGCCTCTCATAGATTTTTTTTTCGCTTAAATTCTTTGATTGATATTTTTGCAAAGCACTTTCAAGAAGTGCCTCTTCGCAATGTTCACTGAAAAATTCCTCAAGACAGGTGTTTATAATGTCTTTGCTAATGCCTTTTTTTATTAACTCAGCAAATAAACGATTTTTACCTTCAGTTTTATGAATACTTCGATTTTTTAACCACGAACGAGCAAACCGTTCATCAGATAAATAATTTTTTGCCTCAAGAAAACTAAAAGCGGCATTAATGGCTTTTTCAGAACAGTTCTTTTTTAGTAACTTTTGAAACAATAAAAGCTTGCATTGCTCACAGCGAGCTAAGTATGCAACGGCTTTTTGCTCAGCAGCAAAGGCCTCTCCTGCGTGCAATAAATCAGCTACTTCATCAGATGAATAAACGCGCTCGTAAAAATCTTCTTTTTTTATTTTTTCAAAATAATTTGTTCGCAAAAAAAAAGAACTTCCCAATGAGGCTGTAACTTTAACAACCTCATCTGAAGTCCATAATAATTTTGTAAGACGAAATTCTGTGTAATTATTTTCTGCGTCCGTGTTTGATTCACAGACATCAGAATATAAATCCATTGACTAACGTTTACTAAATTGAAATTTACGACGTGCTCCGCGTTGTCCGTATTTTTTACGTTCAACCATACGTGAATCACGAGTTAAATAACCGTTTGCCTTAAGGGCAGTATAATTTGATTGATCAACTTGAATCAAGGCACGAGCAAGCCCATGTAAACAAGCACCCGCTTGGCCATTTAATCCGCCGCCACTTACATTAATTAAAATGTCATATTTATTTTCGCAATTTGTTACCATAAGAGCTTGACGCACAACAACAACCTGTGAAGGCGTTGAAAAATATGCATTCATATCCTTGCCATTAATAACAAGTTTACCTGCACCCTCACGAATAAATACACGGGCTACAGCTGTTTTTCTTCGTCCTGTACCAATACCAATATTTTTACTCACCATACTCTCCTATTATATTTCCAGCGTTTTTGGATTTTGTGCACCATGAGGATGATTTTCCCCTGCATAAATCTTTACATTGCCAAGTAGTTTACGTCCCAAACGCCCATTAGGAAGCATTCCTTTGATTGCAATCTTTAATGGATCTTCAGGATGTCGTTCTAATTTTTTCAAAAATGTGAATGATTTTAATCCACCCACATAGCCTGTATGATGATGATACATTTTGTCTGTAGCTTTAGCCCCAGTTACCGCAACTTTTTCGGCATTAATAATTACAATAAAATCACCCATTTGTTGATTTGGCGTATAAACGGGTTTATGTTTTCCGCGTAAAACGCTTGCAACTCTCGCTGCAATTCGTCCAAGAGGCTTATTGTTTGCGTCAATAATATACCACTCACGATTCGCCTCATTTTCTTTAATAAAAATTGTTTTCATTTTTTAACCTTAAACAAAAAACTTTATAAATACAGAGTATTTATATTTCTTTTAGATGAGCAAATCTAAAAGATTGCACTTAATAGACAAGCCATTAGAGACTTGCCGTTCGCATCAAGCGCAGATATTACGGGTAGATTATTTTACCGTAATAGCGTGATTTTAGTCAAGCAGATTTTGGTTGAATTTGAAAAAGTTATTGCTAAATTTAAAAAAATACTTTTTTTATAAAAAATATTTTAAAACTTCAAAGCGTGTTCATTGTTTTTCATTTCGTTTTGAAAGTCAATAAAACTTTTTGCCTCTTGCGGTATGGCAAGTCCTATTTTTTGCAAAACGCCATTTGTATCCTTAATTTTATAGCTCTGTTCAAAAGGTGTTTTTGGGTGAGGGAATACTAAAAACCCGTGTACCGAGTTAAACCGATACATATAGGCTATTGTTTTATAGTAAATACTGGTCGCTCTCTCGGAACTCTCGTTGCACTCTTTTATTGTATTTAAAGGAATATATTTAGCGTCACCAATAATTACGGGCTTTTCCTTGCTTATGAAATCAGGATAAATGGGCTGAAAGTTTTCAAATAAATTTTCTCTATGTTTGCCTGTATTATTTTCTGGATGAGTAAAATCATTGCACAATATTTTATTTAAGTATTCTTCCCATAGCCAAGCCCCATCGAACAACAAACCATAAATCTTGTTTTTGTCTACTCCAAATGACATCTTTTTTTGCTGCAGAATTTGCATGCAAATTTTTTGCAGTGCCTTGTATTCTGTAAAATACGGATGCGAAGCAACTTTTGTATTTTCTTTTATTATTTTCTGGCGGTCATTTTTATTGTACGTTTTTTGCGTTATAAAACAGAACGTACTGACAATGGCACTCAGCTCGCTGTCTGCAGTTAAAATTCCACGACCAAAAGAATGCGATTTTATATATTCGATTGTATGCCTAATTAATTGTGTTACAGGATTATCGCAACTATGCTCACGAGTTGTATACGATATTTTTCCATTAAAAGGAATGTTTGTTTTGATATACCTTTTAACATCAATTGTTCCCTTTACGTTTGCATTATTATATTCTTCTCTTTTATACGCTTTATATAAGCCTTGCGAGTAGGCTTTTTTCAAATAATACGGAAATAAATAGAGCAGAAAATCCCAAATGTTTTCATTGCTTGCGGTTTGGGTAAATTTAAAGACATTTATAGAAAGCACCTTTTGTAGCATATAATGCAGAAAATAATCGTGCGTGTCGTTTTTTGCAAAACGCGATGTTATGGTGAGTTGGCTTTCTCCCTTGCCAACAAATCCCATTATATTCCCCGTTGTCAGATTATTATCTGCTATGCTAAATATGTGCGAGTTTTCTATTTTGTCGTGGTATGTTCCAAAAGACTGCGGGAATACTAGCAAATCGGGATTATCTTTGCATAAAGTTTCAATTTTTTGATTTCCAATCGAAGCAATATTTGCTAAATGTTCATCTGGAACTAAATAACTCCCGCCATTATTATCAGTTGTAGATTTCAGCATAGGTTGCTTTCAAGTCTTCTAATTTTCTATCGCTGTCTAATGCTCCGCGTAAATATTCTTTTAAAAGTGGCTCCAATCGAAAATCCCATATATCTTCGTACTCAGTTTTAGCTCTTTCTTTTCCATTAGAATCAAGAAAGTACGCACCGCCAATATGATAGGAGCTGTTTAATTCTTCTTGTTTTGAGATTTCGTTGTTTAAATTGGCTAATACATCTTTAAGCTCTTTTGACAGATTCATATTTTCTGCACTCTCTTCTGCTGTAATTTCTATCCACGTAAAACGCCTTCGCATTGCAAAATCAAAGCTTTCTACACTGCGGTCAATATCATTCATCGTTCCAATAATATAAACATTCTCTGGAACATAGAACGTTTCTGCTTGATCTGTATGCATATTCGAGTATTGCGTTTTTACCGAACCTTTTTCGCCTCGATAACTCGGATCAATGGAGAAAAACAGCTCTCCGAATATTTTTGAAATCTCGCCTCGATTAATCTCATCGATGACAAAGACATAGTTGTCTTCAAGGTTGTCCTTAGCTTCTTCGCAAAAAGATTTGAAAACGCCATTTTTGAGGTGAAAACCAATCTCTTTTTCATCGCCTTGTTTTGTTGGACGCAATCCTTCAACAAAATCGGTATAATCATAGGATGGATGAAATTGGACAAAGCCAAATTGACTGGAATTTTCTAAATCGTCACTGTCAGGGAGTTCAATAATTTGTCGTGTTATCTGTTTCGCCAAATATGTTTTGCCTGTTCCCGGTGCACCCGTTAAAACGAGATTTTTATTTTCTTTTACTACTTTGATGAATTTGTCCATTTCTTCTTGTTTTCTGTTTTGAATTAAATTCTTTTTTTTGAAATGCTCCCATAATTGCCAAGGAAAAGTGATAATATCCTTTGGATCCTTAGGTTGTAATTCTTGTTGAAAGACTTTACATACAGCATAACTTTTTTCAAACCAATCACCTTGTATTGGAATATTTGAAGTGGTACAAGCATTTATTTTCTTTATTAAGTTACTTAATGTTTTTTCTCTTATTACGGTGTTCATTAAATTGGGTTGCAATGAAGCTACGAGGCGATTTGTGGCTGCTTTTTTATTTTGGACTGTGTACTCTCTGATTTTTTCCTTTAGTTCGCGATATGCATCCCAATTAGGCGTTTCTTGATTTTCAGCAATAGTTTTTAGTAATGGTGCAATTTGATCCCAATTAGATTTTATATCTTCCTTTTCCTTATTTGTGAAATGTCCTTGTCCTAAAGAAGACACACATTGTCCACCTGATCGTTCAAAAAATTCTTCAAAAACCTCTTTATTCCATTCTTCCCAATTATTTTTTGTTGTTGCTTCTGTTATAAATTGGGGAACAAAACGTTTATAATTATTTAGCCAGCCTTCACTGACATCTATTTCGTCACAGTATTCTTTTAAACTTTTCTTTGTCATTTTGATTTTTGTAATTTATTTTTATCGTCTATTTGTTGATAGGTGTAAATGCATACTATGCTTTTTTAACATAGTAATACAGGCGATACTAAAATAATCTCCTTTGTAAAATTCCTATTTTATACAAAATACTTCTTGTTTAATTGTACTCGCAGTTTTTTGAGCTGTCAAGAAAATAAAAAAGGGTGTTAGTTTTTTCATAAAAAAATCAAAATGTTCTTGACATTTTTTTTGTAGAAAAATTATTTTGATGTCTTGTAAGTCTAAGAAATTTATGCTATAAAATTTGAAAATGATTGATTGTTTTCTTTATGATCACAATCATCATGAAAATATTTTAAAAACTAGATTTTATAAGGAGTTTCTATGTTTTGTAATAACTGTGGAAAAAAAATTGAAGAGGAAAAAATTCTTTGTTCTAGCTGTGAGACAAATGCATTTGAGAGGCAATGTAAAAATTCTGAACTGCTTTTTAAAGATCCTATAAATGGTGTTTTTTCTGTTAAGACTTTTTCTGTAGATGATATTAAAAATATTAATGACGAATGTAAAACTACCTATGAATATGAATCTATTATAGACAACTATGAAATGAATCCTGCCCTTAAAGATTTTTTTAAAGGTTTGATTGGAAAAACTGTTAAAATGGGAAATTTAGTTTTAAAAATAGGTAAATGGCTTATTAATGTAGCACTTAAACTTCTTTCTGAAATAGCAATTTCTTATCCAAATACTGTTATTCATGCGTTATTTGGTTTTATAGCAGGAATATTGCTTTCTTCAATTCCTATTTTAGGGTGGCTATTAGGTCCCTTTATTGTGCCTATTTTTACTGTTTTTGGTGGAATGACAGGACTGCTATTGGACTGTCAAAACAAGATTAATAATGATAAAATAGTGAATATGATAAAATCAGGAATTTTTGCTACTGCATTGTAGGAAGTGTTTAGAATGAAAAGATTGAACAGAAAGCAACAATATATTTATTCTAATATGATACTAAATTTAGATCCTTCGATTGTCGTGATAGAGAAAGCTAAAAAATTGCATTTTTATGAGTGGCTGGGATATAATAATAATCTTATGCCAAGAGTTATAAAGTCTGTAATACTTATTACATTAGTTATATTATTAGGAACATTTGCTATTACTCAAAGCATTGTAACAACAGTAGAGGTTGTGAAAATTTTATTTTTTATTCCAGTGAAAACTGTTGAATATGCTGCTTTTAGTTTTGGGCTATTTGCCCCTTATTTGATACCTATATTTTTATTGTTTTTTTTAGGTTCTTTGTGGATATCTCGAAAAGGATCCAATTCAAAGCAATCTCGTGAAAACTATTTATTTCATATATTTGCAATATATTTGTTTTTTCCTGTATTTTTATTTTTCAAAAAATGTGAGGCAACTGAAT
>JBOFTD010000198.1:0-10081 GCA_051651885.1 Treponemataceae bacterium | reverse complement strand
GTCGCTTTTAAATGAGGTAAAAAATCAGGGTGGGGCATTGCTTTTAGAGGTGCTTTCACATATTATGCAGGGAACTCAAACAGATACTCCGCAAGATCATGATAAGGCAACGTTTTGTAAAATGCTTTCAAAAGATGATGGCATAATTGATTGGAAAAAAAATGTACAACATATTGATGCACAAATTCGAGCCTTGTATCCGTGGCCAAAAGCTTTTACACAGATCAATGGAAAAAAACTTTTTTTAATTAATTCTGCTGTTGCAAAAAATATGCCTAACTCAGATAAAAAGGCAGGAACTATTCTTGATGTGAATGAACAAGGAGTTTTGATACAAACCGGAGATGGGATTCTTCTTGTTTCTCAACTTCAATGGCAAGCAAAAAAAATATTGAACGGAAAAGATTTTTTTAATGGCAATAAAAATATAGTGAATTTAATTTGTGAATAGCACGTTAATAATGTAATAGATGACAATCGGTATAGTATTTATACCAATTTTTTTGAGGTTATAATGAAGTATAATGTAAATAATTTGTTAGAAAAGGGACGACGGAGCATTAAGTCTTTTGATGGGATGATGCTGACTCCCAAATTTTTTCTTCTTTTTTCTCTTGCTTTTGTATTTATTTTTTCTCTTTTTGTGATGGTTTTTTTCTTTGCTTTTGTTGAGGGAGAGGAGCAAGTTATGGTTCCTAATGTCATTGGTAAATCGCTTGTTGATGCCTTGGTAGAAATGCAGGTTAAAGAGCTGTATCCTAAACTTGTATTGCAATACTCTGATAATCCGTTTGATAAAGGTCGCGTTTTAAATCAAATTCCTCTTGGTGGTGTTATTACTAAAGCTGGAAAGCGCATTACGCTTACGGTAAGTCAAGGTCCAATTCTTGCAACAGTGGAAGATTATATTGGTTTGAATTTTACTGATGTGCAAAATCATTTACAAACTTTATTTCCTGATGCAACGACTGCTCTTTTAATGATAGATGATCCTTTGTACGCGTATTCTGATCAACCAGAAGGAACGATTATCGAGCAGAATCCCAAGCCTGAAACTCCTATTGTTGATAGAATGTCCCTTAAATTTGTGATTAGTCGTGGCCCTGAGTATATAAATGTGAAAGTGCCTAATTTTGTTGGCCTTTCTATTGATGATATATATAGTCAAATGGCTATAAGCCCTGTTTCAATTGATTTTTCTACTCGTACTGTTCAATCAAGCGATACGATCGGAGAAATTGTTTCTCAGTTACCAGAAGGCGATACTGTTATTAATCGTAATACACGAATTGGTGTTGTAATGGCAGTGCCTAACGCTAAAGTTGACGGTCGAGTGTATGGGGTTGCAACTACTGATTTACCAGAATATCCGTATCCTTTAACAATAACAGTAAATATTATTCATGAAAAAAATGAAATAACCAAGCTTACTTCTTTTAGGCATAGCGGCGGTTTTTTCTCCTTTCCCTATGCGTTACCAATGGGCACGATTATTTCATTTTCAATTGGGGAGACACAGATATTTCAAACACGTGTTGAATAGATTGAGAGTTATCAAAAACAGTGCGAATAATTCTTGATGCAATTTAAGATTTTGTAAAATAGATTAAAAAAAATAGCATTACAGTTTTTGTACTTTACGGATAATATATTGTTTGTTTATATCTTAAAGATAAAAAAATATTTTGCTATTGCATTTTTTTTTTAACTGTGATAACATCGTATGTGCAATTAAAGATAGCCTTTAAAAAATTCATATCCTACAGGATGATTAGTTTTGAAGATGAGCTTAATCTTGTGAAAACAACGACAAGGAAGGTAAAAAGATTGTATGATTTTGGGAGAAGTTTTTCAGAAAAATGGCATTTGTGTTGATTTACAAAGCAATGACAAGGATGAGCTTTTTGAAGAGCTCGTTGAACTATATTTAAATGTAAATGATTGCTCAGATAGGGCAAAAATACTGGCGACAATACAGGATCGTGAAAGCAAAATGTCAACAGGCATAGGCTCTGGGATCGCCGTTCCACATGGACGATGTGATGTTTGTGGCGATGTAAAAGGGATTCTAGGAATTTCTCATTATGGTATTGATTATGATGCACTTGATGACATGCCTGTTCATTTAGTCTTTCTTATTATTTCCCCTGTTGATGATTGTGGGCTGCATCTGCGTGTGCTTAAAAGACTTGCACAACTAATTGAAAATAAAAAATTTATTAAAGATATACTTTCTCAAAAAGATGGTGAGTCTGTATATCGTGTTTTATGTAACTATGAAGATGAATTGTCTTCTTTATAATGCTTTTTTGCAGGCTTTTTACGAGGAGGCTTTGTGAGCGATCAAGATTTAATTGGTCATTTAATTGATATTGAACACCAAGCGGCGTCATTGTTATTTGATGCACAAACTGAAGCGGATAAACGTCTGGCACAACTTCGTTTTGATGCCGATATGGCCTTTAAAGCTGAATATGAAAAAATTATTGCTGATGAAGAAAAAATACTAGAAGAACAAACTGCTCAAATTGATGCTGTTTATAAAGCAAAAATGGATGCTTATTATGAAAGTGTGAATTCCTTTCCTTTGAATCAAAAAGCGGGTATGCTTTTGCTTGATTCGTTGTTGTTTTCTGGGAATTAATTATGGGATCAAGTGATCATTCCTATGTTTATGCACGTGCAAGTGGCATTCTGGCTCGATCTTTTATTGGAAAGCGAACAGAAAAATTATTTGAAGTTCAAAATCTTTCTGCACTTTGGTCGCTTATTTTTCCAGAAGAAGTGCCTCATGTGCCAGAAGTAATGCTTGCACAACAACTTGAAAAACATGCAAAAGAAACATTTTTGTCTGAGTATATGTCGCTTTTAAAAGTGTATACTAAGCCCAGTTTGGTTGCCGTAAATCTTTTGTGTTATTATGATTATATTAATTTAAAAATTATGCTTGGATCGATTAGGGCAGGTATAAAAGAGCCGAGCATTGTAAGTTTAGAAAATTTTGCTTTTTTAAAATACAGTGCGTATCCTGACTTGCAGAACATTACGCATCGATCAAAAGTGTCATGGCTTTCACAACTTCCAGAAATTACTGATGAAAAAGATGTTGAGCGTCGTCTTGACTTGGAGTATATGAGAGAGTTGTGGCATTCGATAAAAAAAATTCCATCTGGCGAGCGAGAGCCTATTTTAAAGTTGTTGCAAAAAGATTTAATTTTTCAAAATATTATTTGGGCCATTCGTCTTTTAGTATATTATAATATGAAGCCTGAAGATGTGTTACAACGACTGATTAAAGTAACCGATGATTCTGTTGCTCGTGATCCTATTGCGGGGCCTGCTTCACGAATCGTTCGGTTTTCTACGAATTCTTTTGACGACTGGCGAAATTGGGAATATAATTTTTTGTTAAATCCGCATGAAGAAGGCGTTGTGTGGAATATAAATCCTTGCTGGGTAGAAGATATGGCAAAAAATACGATTTTGAAACTTGCACGATCTCAGTTTCATCAATATCCATTTTCTTCGGCTTTTTTGATTGCGTGGTTTAAAATTAAACAACAAGAATTAAATTATATTAGAACCGCAACGGAAGGTTTGCGATTAAATATTCCAGCTGAAAATATGAAGAAAATGCTGTAGCGTATTTTCTTGTTAAAGAGGTTTGTATGGGAAAAACAGCAGTAATGCGACTGATTGAATTAATGATTCTCAAAGATGATATTGAGAAAGTCATCGAGTATTTAGGTAAAATAAAGAATTTTCAATTTCAGCATGAAATCTCTGATTCCGTCGAGCAAAAACAAAATTCTGCACAGGATATTTTTGAGCGCTTACAGGTTGCTCGATCATATTTAAATATTGCTGATTCACATGATTATACCGCTGATTCTACACGGCAAACGAAAGACGATATTTCACAAGCGATAAAAATGCTTAACGCTATTGATGAACTGAAAAATAAAGAATCAAAGGCGATGGAAAATATTAATCGTACTAAAGAAGCTTATCAAGAAGCTTTAGCATTTTCTAACCTTAAAGTCCCTTATAGCGAACTTGAGCATCTGTCATTTTTAACCTTACGTATTGGAAAGATTGATCCTTCTCATTTTGATGCATTGCAATTTTCGCTTGCACAACGTGCTGTTATCGTTCCTTTGGGTGAGGATAAGACAAAAATTCTTGCGGCAACTTCTAAAAAAGGGCGGTTTGCACTTGATTCTGAATTAAAAAGATTTGGTTTTGTGGATATTGAAATTGCCAAAAATTTTCAAGGTATTCCCGATGATATTATACAAAAACTTTCTGATCAGACAGAGCTTGCAAAAAAAGAACTTGATAGTATTACACAAGAGCGTCAAAATTATGCAGATACGCATACTCAAAGTTTGCTTTCTCTTTTACAGTCTTTTTCTATTGGAATGCAGGTGCAAATTCTTCGGAATAAACTTGAATCAACTCAAATGGTTTATCGCATAACGGGCTGGATTCCGGGCTATGAAATGGACTCTTTTACAAAAAAATTAGATGAAATTACTGCGGGACGGATTGCTATTACGCAGTATGTGCCAGAGGAAGTTCCGACGGTTCGCGATGGTTATGAGAAAGTGCCGGTTAAGTTGAATCATGGTAAATTTGTTGGTAGCTTTGAGCGTTTGGTTTTTAGCTATGGGGCACCGCTTTATGGAACGATTGATCCGACTCCTCTTGTAGCCTTCTTTTTTACGCTCCTTTTTGGTATTATGTTTGGAGATCTTGGGCAGGGATTGGTTTTTGTATTGATCGGAATTTTGCTTTCGAATAATATTGTCAAAATTAAAGGCTGGAATAAATTCGGCCCAATTTTTATTGCAATTGGTATTAGTAGCTCTTTTATGGGGCTTTTAACAGGCGAATTTTTTGCAAATGGTAATGTTTTAAAACCTTTTAGTCGCTTTGTTACAGGTCTTTTTGGGGAGCCACGTAATTACATTTTACATATTTTGCCATCTGGTGGAACAATTGATAAATTGTTTATGTTTTTTCTTTTTACCATCGCTATTGGATTTATCATTAATTCTATTGGCTTGATAATAAATATTGCAAATCAGTTTTTGCTTAAGCGATACGGTGCTGCCTTATTTGGAAAAACAGGATTGAGTGGAGCTTTCTTTTTTTGGTATGTCGTTTTTATGATTATTCGTATTTTTGCTTTTACGAGTACGATCATGTGGTGGGATTGGGTGGTTATTGCGACTACACTTTTTGGCGTTTTTATGGCTCATCCGCTTGAACGCCTTGTTATGAGGCATAGGCCGATTTTCGAGCATGGATTTGGAAGTGCATTTATTGAAGGAATGATTGAAATTTTGGAAATTATTTTAAATTATTTATCCAATTCAGTAAGTTTTTTACGCGTTGGTGCTTTTGCCTTAGCTCATGCGGTTTTAGGAACAATTATTTTTACGCTAACAAATAAAATGGCAGATTTACACTTTGCTGGTGGAGTTTTTGTTATGATTTTGGGTAATGGAATCGTAATTGTACTTGAAGGAATGATTGTTGCGATTCAAGTTATTCGTTTGCATTACTATGAGTTTTTCTCAAAGTTTTTTACAGAAACAGGAAAAGAATTTAAGCCTTTTGAGTTTCAGTATAAAGATAAGTAGTTTAAGAGACTTATCAATGATAAGTCCTTTAAATAAAAAAAGTTTTCAGTGTGAAAACTTATAATATTAATTTTTTCAGAGGTAAAAAATGAAACGAAAATCAATTATTGTTTTATTGATGATTTGTTTTGCGTGTGTGGGCTTGTTTGCATCAGATGAAGTAGCATCTGCTGAATCACAAAATAGTTCCGCTTCTGCTGCAAAATATATTGCAGCTGCTGTGGCTGTTGGACTTGCTTGCATTGCAGGTGGAATGGCTGTTGGTAAAATTGGTGCTGCTGCAATGGGTGCTATGGCTGAAAATGCAGAACTTTCAGGAAAAGCACTTCCTTTTGTTGGACTTGCAGAAGGTATTTGTCTTTGGGGCTTTTTGGTTGCAGTTTTATTAATTTTCTCATAAGGCAATACGCTTAACGTGAATTATTATATAATTGGTGAGCGCGAACTTGTATTAGCTTTTGGATTAGTAGGGGTTAAAGGCGAAGTAGCAGTAAATCGTAATGAGGCACTTGATGCTTTTTTGCGAGTAACGAGCGGTGGCGTTGTTGATGGTAAAAATATTACTGCCCAAGCATCGGATATTCGAATATTGATTTTAACTGAGAGTGTCTCCGTTTTAATTGAAGATGAAGTCCTCGCTTGGCAAAAAAAAGGTGATTTTCCTTTGATTGTTGAAATTCCTCCTATTCAAGGCCACTTACAAGGAAAAAAACGACTCACTGACGCTATCAGGGAAGCAATTGGAGTTCACATTTAGGCTTCTTTTGAACTTATGTGATATGGCAATAAAAATATTTAAAATTAATATGATGTGTAAAATTTTAATTATTTTGAGTGAAAAAATTTTTAAAAGAGTTTTTTTCTATTGGTAAAATAAATATGGAAGAATTACGTTCAACTAAAATTCTCGACTTAGAGATACAAGAAGACGCCCGACGAAAAGCTGATAAGATTTTAAAAAATGTTGATTTTGAAAGCAAAAATATTCAACGAAATACTGATCAGCGAATTGAAAAAGAACGCCAAGAAAAAAAAGAAAAGTATCAAAAGCAAATTGAAACATATCGTCAAGATGTTGAAGCAAAATTTCCTCTGGAAAAAGGAAGATTTTTAGTCTCGTATCAAAATGAGCAAGTTGAAAAAATTATTGCAACGTATGTGCATAACTTGGGCGAGGAGAAACAACTTTCTCTTTTGCGAGATAGACTTTCTCGCTACAAAGATATTCTACAAAAGCAAGAACTCATCATGACTTTTAATGGTTTTAACGAAGTTGTTTTGAAAAAACTTGTAGAAAGTGAAAATACGGCAAAAATTATTTCATCGGTTCAAATGTCTGATGTAGAAATTGAAAATGAAATACTCTCTTTAGGTATGATTTTAGAAACCTCCGATAAAAAAATAAAATGCAGAATTATTATGAAAGATATTGTTGAAGAATTGCTTGATAAATATCGATTTGAGCTTGTTTCATCACTATTTGGCAAGGAGTCAGTATGATAGAAGGTAAAATTACCCGTATTTCTGGGCCTATTGTCTATGCTAGTGGACTTGAAAATTGTGGACTCTACGATGTTGTTGATGTCGGCGAAAAAAAACTCATTGGGGAGATTATTCGCCAAAAAAAAGGCCTTGCAACTATTCAAGTATATGAAGATGACACGGGAATGCACGTGGGTGAAAAGGCGGTAAGTAATCTTCGCCCTCTTTCTGTTCGTCTTGGGCCAGGCTTAATCGGAACAATTTATGATGGGATTCAACGGCCGCTTAAAAACATGAGCGAGGATACAGGGGCATTTTTGCTTCCAGGTCAGCGCTCTGAGCCGTTAGATGCTACAAAGAAATGGCAGTTTAATTTGAGTGCAAAACAAGGCGATGCAATTAGTGCAGGTTTTGTGCTCGGCACGGTGCAAGAAACTTCTTCTGTTAATCATATAATTATGGTGCCGCCATTTATTAAAGGCAAAACGCTTACAAAAATTGTACAAAGTGGTGAGTATACGATTGAGGATGTCATTGCAGAAACTAATTTGGGCGAGAAAATATACCTCTCTCATTATTGGCCTGTACGAAAGCCTCGTCCTTTTAAAGATAAATTAACCGTCTCTGAGCCATTGGTTACGGGTCAGCGCGTCATCGATGTGTTTTTTCCGCTTTCTAAAGGTGGAACGGCTGCTATCCCTGGTGGATTTGGTACTGGCAAAACGATGACCCAACATGCCGTTGCTAAATGGTGTGATGCAGATTTAATTGTATATATTGGTTGTGGCGAGCGCGGCAATGAGATGACTGATGTTTTGACCGAGTTTCCTGAATTGATTGATCCTCGAACAGGACGATCTCTTATGGAAAGAACGATTCTTATTGCAAATACATCGAATATGCCTGTTGCGGCGCGTGAAGTTTCGCTGTATTCGGGTATTACGCTTGCAGAATATTATCGCGATATGGGAATGGCTGTTGCTATCATGGCTGACTCGACGAGTCGCTGGGCAGAAGCCTTGCGTGAGCTTTCTGGGCGAATGGAAGAAATGCCTGCCGAAGAAGGATTTCCTGCGTATTTGCCGACGCGTCTTGCTGAGTTTTATGAGAGAGCTGGGCGAATTACAACACTGTGCGATGCAGAAGGCTCTGTTTCGATTATTGGAGCAGTTTCCCCACCTGGAGGAGATTTTTCAGAGCCTGTAACTCAGCATACAAAGCGATTTATTCGATGCTTTTGGGCTTTAGATCGTGAACTTGCAAACTCTCGCCATTATCCTGCAATCGGCTGGATTGACTCATACTCAGAATATGCCGAAGAAGTGCGTGGTTGGTGGGATAAACTCGATCCGCGTTGGGCAACTATTCGTTTTGAAGCACTTGATTTATTAAAACGCGAGCAACGCTTGCAGCAAATTGTTCGCCTCATTGGCCCTGATGCCTTGCCTGATACCGAGCGCCTCATTTTGATTGTCGCTGATATGATTAAAAACGGTTTTTTACAACAAAGTGCCTTTGATGATATTGATGTGTATTCGGTGCCAGAAAAGCAAATTTTGATTTTGCAACTCATTATGAATTTTTATAATAAATCACTTGCCATCATTAAAAAGGGTGCGCCTCTTATGAAGCTTACCTCGCTTAAAGTGCGTGAGGAAATTGTGAGAATAAAAACGAGCATTCCAAATGACCGACTTGACGAAATTAAAGAAATTGAAACTCATCTTGAAGATGAATTAAATGGAATTGATAGAATTTATCGAAAGGTGGATACGCTATGAAAGGACTAGAGTTTCGCGGCATATCAGGCGTTGATGGGCCGATTATTATTGTAAAGCGAACCGAAAATATTTTTTACGGCGAAATTGTTGCCGTACGTGATAGAGCAGGCGAAAAACGCACAGGTCGTGTAATCGATTTATCAGAAGATATTGCCGTTATCCAGATTTTTGGAACAACGAGCGGAATCAGCCTTGATGATGCAACCGTTGAGTTTTTGTCTGTGCCAATGGAGTTGCGAGTAGGCGAGGGGCTTTTAGGGCGGATTTTTAATGGACTTGGAAAACCAATTGATGGCTATCCTGAAATTATTTCTTCAACAAAGGTAAATGTTAATGGTTACCCGATTAATCCGTATTCTCGTATTTATCCGCGTGATTTTATTCAAACAGGAATTAGCTCAATTGATGGAATGAATACGCTTATTCGTGGACAAAAATTGCCTATTTTTAGCGGAAACGGTTTGCCTCATAATCGACTTGCAGCCCAAATTATTCGCCAAGCAAAAATTAGAAGTAGCAGTGATGAAAACTTTGTAATGGTTTTTGCCGCTATGGGTATTAAATATGATGTAGCTAGATTTTTTATTAATACCTTTGAGCAATCAGGTGTATTATCAAAAGTTGCTATGTTTCAGTCACTTGCTGACTCTCCTTCTATTGAGCGGATTATTACGCCTCGTTGTGCACTAACCGCTGCTGAATATTTGGCGTACGAAAAGGGAATGCACGTTTTGGTCGTCCTCACCGATATGACGAATTATTGCGAGGCTATTCGTGAAATTTCAACGACACGTGGCGAGGTTCCTGGCCGAAAAGGCTATCCTGGATACTTGTATTCTGATCTTGCTGAGCTGTACGAGAGGGCAGGTAAAATCAAAGGAAGTGAAGGCTCGATTACGCAGATTCCAATTTTAACTATGCCAAATGATGATATTAGCCATCCAATTCCTGACCTTACAGGCTACATCACCGAAGGACAAATCGTTCTTGACAGGGAACTTTCGCAAAAGGGAATGTATCCTCCTGTGGCTGTTTTGCCAAGCCTTTCACGGCTTATGAAAGACGGGATTGGCGATGGAATGACTCGAGAAGATCATCCTGCCGTTGCAAGTCAGCTTTTTGCCGCCTATTCAAAGGTACAGGGAATTAGAAATCTTGCTTCCATTATTG